>NZ_JCASIH010000057.1:0-3617 GCF_059685935.1 Telluria sp. ZT3P39 | reverse complement strand
GTCATTCCGGTGCGCGCCTTCCCGATCCAGGCGCCGACCCGCGGCATTTCCCTGGTGCGCGACGGCGGCAAGGAAGCGGCCTGGATCGACGACCTCGCCGAGCTGCCGGAACAGATGAGCAGCCTGGTGCAGGAAGAAATCGAGGGCCGCGAATTCATCCCCGAGATTTTGCACATCAAGGACGTGTCGAGCTTCGCCACGCCCTGCACCTGGTATGTGAAGACCGATCGCGGCGACACCGAGTTCGTGCTGAAAGTGGACGAAGACATCCGCCGCGTCGGCGAAGCCTCGCTCCTGGTGTCGGACAGCCACGGCATCAACTTCCTGGTGCGCGACATGTTCCACATCGACAAGCACAGCCGCAGAATATTGGATCGATTCCTATAAAATCAGCTGTTAAGCGGAAGAATATTTAGTTGCGCAATCTCAAGAAAATGATGTAGTGTGGACATTTCGCTAACGTTACCAACACTAGTTAATCTGCTATGCATATCCCGCCCAAATACGCAGGTAAGTATCTTTATCATTTTACTCATCTAGATAACTTGCAATCCTTGTTAAAAACGGGATTGCTCTCGAAGAATCATCCGCAATTTCCTGGCGCGGACGCGACGTCAATCGCTGCTGCTAACATTCAAGAGCGCCGGTCAACAATGGAAGTTCCCTGCGGGGCGAAGGGGGTCGTGCATGATTATGTGCCGTTCTATTTCGGATCACTAAGTCCCATGCTGCTGGCGGTGATAAATAAGAAAAATATCGACCAGTGGGATATTGTCTACCTCGAGTTTCCAATTAAGATATTAGAGCGTGCTGGCGCTGTATTTGCTGATGCTGCGGCGAATACAGCAGTTCCACCTAATTTTTTTGATGACGGGCTGCTCCTGGAAAAACTAAATTGGAAGGAAATAGATTCTATAAAGTGGACCAATGAGAGCGAATGTACCAAGCAGCAGAGAATGGCCGAGGCTTTAATACCAAATTCAATTTCGTTGCGTGAGGCGAGCAGGATTATTGTTTGGAATGAGGGTATAAAGAATCACGTTGAGGAGATTTTGGCAGAGACGAACATTGGAGCAATGGCCGTTGAATACGAGTCTCCTAACCGCAGACATTATTACAAAAAATGGCAGCCTGCCGCAGATAAAGGTTTTAGTCTGGTGACGGGCCCAAAAGGAATTAAATACGCATATGAGTTGGCCTGCCAGGAAATTCACGATTTGCCGCACACAAGAGCTGGTGCGATTTTTAAGAACCCGAAATCTCTCTTGGTCGCATTGCGAAGTAATTTCGGGGCGATCCCACACACAGCCGAATTGATTGGTCTGTGCTCGGAAAATGGTGTGCATCGGCGCACGGTAGATTTACACACCATCGATGTCGTGAATGAACTTCTTTCTTTAGACGAGTTTGCGGAATTTGACGAGGCTTCACGTGGTCGACTTGAATTGGCGGCATATTTGCATGATATTGGTAAGGGGCCAAAGGCTCGGTGGGAGTGGAACAACGGCATTCAGAAAGTTGATGCTGACCATCCTGTACGTGCAATGCCGATGCTAGTGGAAATATTCAAAAAATATATATCGACCGCACGAGCGCAGACTATTAATATCTTACTCAAACTCGTGTGTTATCACGATCTCGTCGGTGAGGTACTGGGCAAGGGGCGTGATGAGGGGCAGATTGTCGAAATTGCTGCAGATGAGTTGGAATTGAAGATGCTTTTCGCAATTGGAAAAGCTGATGCGACTGCACTGTCTAAGAATTGGTGGGATCAAGATTTAGCGGATGCGTTGTATTCGCGTTGTTTGACCGCAATTGTAGAGCGTGGTGTCCAAGCTGAGGCCTAATATGATCCATTTTACTAAGGGAGACATGTTTGATATCGACGTCAACGCACGTGTCAACACGGTAAATTGTGTTGGCGTAATGGGAGCTGGCGTTGCGTTGGCTTTTAAGACTCGCTATCCTACGATGTTTCTGGAATATAAAGAAGCCTGCGCGACCGGAAAAATTCAGCCAGGCTTAATGCATATCTGGCATGGGGGCGATGAGTCATGGGTAATAAATTTTCCGACAAAGCGACACTGGCGTGAGAAATCTCGATATGAAGATATCGAATCAGGTTTAATCGCATTAAAAAATTATTTAAGCGGTTTCAAAGGTGTAAAGGTAGCACTCCCCGCTCTCGGTTGTGGAAATGGTGGGTTAGACTGGAAGCGCGTAGGGCCTATGATCCAGAACCATTTGGCTAATTTAGACGCGGAGATTTTTGTTTTCGAACCAGCTGATTCTATGAGGCTGGCAAAGCGCCTTAGTAGTCATGTTGATCCCAATAGTGAACTTCATGCACTTGGCTTTGAATCTATTGAATTGCCTTTTGGTTCCGAACTGTCATCAAATCCAAATTTATTTGTTAAAGGGAATGCGGAGCTCTTGGCGAGCCAGTGGATTGCCATATGGACATCAACCGAAATTTCCGATCGGGAATTCCATGCGTTGGAGTCAATAGCGAATCAAATGGGCTTGTTGAAAAATCCGCCGACAATTGGGTTGATCTATCACAACCATGCTAGCGAGGAAATTGCTGAGATTTTCCTTAGGTATGGCCTTGCTGTTATTTTGCTACTGCCGTTTAGTCCACGCGTTAAGAAGCGTGTTGGTCTTTCTGATGATGAAAATAACAAGATTACTTACGCCATTCTTTCAATCGGAGAATCTGAGAAGAAGAGCTCCGCAAAACTTGAAAAATTGGTATCCGACATGCTTCGCCAGGGTGCAAGCACAGTTCTTTTGTCAGATCCGCAGCCGCAACTCTACAGTAAGCGAGCTCTAAGTCAGTTCAGTGGGAAACCCTGTTTCTTTATCAAATATGCTACGCATAGCGAATCGGATATTGCATACTTAGAAGCTGCTGGCTTTGTGCCAATTGGGCGACGTCCTGAAACGGGCGCTCCAAATCTAACCCCATTAATACAGCAGAAAGGTCCGTATGGTGAGTTGTCTGACACTATCGCCTCGGGATCGATCTTTACTTCTCTAGCTACTTCAGAAAAATTGAGGATTATTGCAGACCTGATCGAGCGGAACAAATTGGATCTAGGTGTATATTTTTCTGTAGACTTGGATGCTCTTCCAGAAAATGTTAGGTCAGATTTTCAATCACTGTTAGTTACTGAATAGTTGTTTTCGATATTGTGTAAGTGACGAAGGCCAAGCACCATTTTATGGTGCCTGAGACATTCCTCATTAAAAGTACAGCCGCGAGATCCTGGATTGTCGCTTGTACAACGCAGCGATCTCGCTACCCGTGTGATCGTCGTCAATGTTCAAGCCGGCGGCGGACTAGTAGCAGGCGTAAGCGGGATCGGGCGCAACTACACGGTCGTGCGCTATAGTGGCTGACGGCTGACGGGTCTACGGCCTGGCGCGGTGTCCTGGCAACGGCAATCCCGGCGTGATCCCGTTCGCGGCCGACCTGCTTGATGGGGCGGGCTTGGCGTGGCCCACGCCCACGAATTCATCCTGCGCCTGCCGCAGGGCTACGACTCGATGGTGGGCGAGCGCGGCCAGGGCCTGTCCGGCGGCGAGCGCCAGCGCATCTCGATCGCGCGCGCGCT
>NZ_JCASIH010000056.1:0-4015 GCF_059685935.1 Telluria sp. ZT3P39 | reverse complement strand
TTTTGCTCACCGTCGACTCCAGATTATTCAGAGTCGACAGCATGAGCTATCTAGCAAAATCGGACATTTCTACTTTGCTAGAACCGGACATTACTACTTTGCTCTTACAGGGTGGGCAGGTTTCCTGCCCGCGCGTTCAGCCAGCGGAAGAATAGCCGTGCGAGTATTCATTCGTTAGTTGAACGCGCGGGCGGTAAAGCCGCCCACCCTACGGTGCACCTCTGTGCGGCTTACTGCGCCACGTGGCGGCTGCCACTGCGATCCACGACCAGCAACTGGCCATCATCCTCGCGGCGTGCGCTGCGCCCGGCCACATTCACCGCCGCGTTGCCCGCACCGGTCACGGCGATCTCCGCGCGCCCGGCCGTCAAGCTCCGTCCTTCCAGCCCACCCGAGCCGCTCAGCTGGGCCTTGACCAGCTCCACCTTGCCTGCGACACGGGCAGTGCCCGGGCCGCTCATCTTGAGCAGCAAACGCTGGCCCTCGATGTTCGCTTCCAGCCCGCCCGAGCCGCGCAATTCGGCATCCAGCGTATCCGATACATGGGCCAGCTCGATGCCGCCGGGGCCGCTCGCCTTGACGGTCGCGCGCTCGACCTTGAGATCACTCCCATCGAACTCGCCCGAACCTTCGACCTCGGCGCGCAGTTCGCGCGCGCTGCCCGACAGTTTCATGCTGCCCGGACCGCTCATGCGCGCGGTCAGGCGCGCCAGGCGCAGGTCTTCGGCTTCCAGGTCGCCCGAGCCGCTGAGGCTTGCCACCAGCTCGTTGCCGACGCCGCCCAGGTGCACGTCGCCCGGTCCCGACTGATTCAGCTCGACGTTCGCCGCCTTCACGCGGTGCAGGTCGGCGTCGCCGCTGCCGCTGGCGCGCACCGCCAGCTCGCGCACCGCGCCGGTCGCCTGCAGGTCGCCCGGGCCGTCGACGTTGACGGCGAAACGTTCGCCCGACAACTGGGACAGCTCGACGTCGCCGCTACCCGACATCTTGAGGCTTTTCAGCTGCGCGGCGGTGATGCTGACGGTGGGCGTTTCGCGCTTGCCCCAGCTGAAGTGGAAACCATTGCGCTGGACCGGGCGCACCACCAGGGTGTCGCCGCGCACGAAGGTCTCGACCTCGTCGAGCCGCTTGCGCTCGCCCGAGACCTCGACCGCCTGGCGGCCCTGGGCGCGCACCTCGACGTCGAAGGGACCGGACAGTTCGATGGCGCTGAAGGCGGCCAGGTTGCGCTGCTGGGCGACGATCCCGGCGCGCGGCGATTCGGCGTGGCTGGGCTGGCTGGTGGCGAGGACGCCGGCGGCGATGGCGGCGGCGAGGAGGGCGGGCTTGAAGACGGTTGTCATGTTCTGGTCATCCAGGGAAGCAGCGGAGCCTGAACGATATGACAAGCTTTCGCGGGCCGCCCGGGCTGAACGACGAAAGCGCAAAAACAGGCGCTGGGCCGCAGATTTCGCGGACAGGCCGCTGCCAGGGGCCGCTGTCAAGCCTTGTTGTTAGGGGCTATCGTCTAGCGACTTCGCTTGGGTGTGGCCTGGACAGCTTGATATAGTTGAGTATTTGCAAGCCTGTCGCCCTGCTGCCCGTTCACGTCACCAAAAGGAGCCCCATGAACCGTCCTGCCTTCCCACGTTGCCGCACCCTGATGTGCCTGGCCATTGCCGGTGCCTTCCCGATTGAAGCGGCCCTGGCCCAGGAAACCGCCGTCCAGGAAGACCCGGCTGCGCAAGCTGTACCCGCCCAGGGCCGCCAGCGGCTCGACGTGGTGATCGTGACGGCCCAGCGGCGCGCCGAGAACATCCGCGAGGTGCCGATGGCAATCACCACCCTCAGCGGCGACAAGCTCGACACCCTCACCGCCGGCGGCCAGGACATCCGCTTCCTGTCCGGCCGCTCGCCCAGCCTGAATGTCGAATCCGACTACGGCCGCTCGTTCCCGCGCTTTTATATCCGCGGCCAAGGCAATACCGACTTCGACCTGAACGCCTCGCAGCCGGTCGGCCTGGTGGTCGACGACATCGTGCAGGAAAGCCCGATGCTCAAGGGTTTCCCGGTATTCGACACCGAGCAGATCGAAGTGCTGCGCGGCCCGCAGGGCACCCTGTTCGGCCGCAATTCGCCGGCTGGCGTGATCAAGTTCGACTCGGTCAAGCCGGTGTTCAAGCGCGAAGGCTACCTGAGCCTCGGGTTCGGCAACTACGGCGCGAAGAATGCCGAAGGCGCGTTCAACCTGCCGTTCAGCGACACCGTTGCCGCGCGCATCTCGCTGCAATCGCAGAACCGCGACGACCGCGTGCACAACCCGCGCCCGACCGGTACGCGCGACTTCGAGGGCTACCACGACAACGCCGGCCGCATCCAGGTGCTGGTCCAGCCGAACAAGCAGTTCAGCGCGCTGTTCAACGTCCACATGCGCGACCTGGACAACAACGCCACCCTGTTCCGCGCAAACATCATCAAGGCCGGCACCAACGACCTGGTGGACGGTTTCGATTACGGCAGCTACCCGACCGACGGTGTCAACAAGCAGACCCTGAAGACCAAGGGCGCCAACATGCGCCTGCGCTGGAATGGCGATGCCGTCACCCTGCATTCGATCACCGGTTACGAGTCGGCCGACTTCTACAGCCGCGCCGACGTCGACGGGGGGTACGGCGCCGTGTATGCGCAGCCGATGGGCCCTGGCTACATCCCCTTCGTGGTGGAGACGGCCGACCTGCTGCCTTTCCACCGCCAGTTCACCCAGGAGTTCCGCGCCGAATCCAACGGCAGCGGCCCGCTGCAGTGGATCGGCGGGCTGTTCTACTTCAACGAAGACATCCAGATCGACAGCATCAGCTTCGATTCGCTGGCCCCGGGTAATCCGCAAAGCCCGTTCTTCGCGACGCAGAACCAGTCGACCGAATCCTGGGCGGCCTTCGGCTCGCTGAACTACACCGTCTCGGAGAAACTGAAACTGCGCGGCGGCCTGCGCTACACCAGCGACAAGAAGAACTTCGCAGCCAGTCGCGTCGAGGCCACCACGGCCGGTCCTTTCATCATCGACAACGATTCGACCAACGTCAGCTGGGACCTGAGCGGCACCTATGCGCTCGATGCGGACACCAACCTGTTCGCACGCATCGCCACCGGCTACCGCGCACCGAGCATGCAGGGCCGCCTGTTTGGCCTCGGCGACCGCCCTTCGTTTGCCGACGCCGAAAAAGTGCTGTCCTACGAGGCCGGCATCAAGCAGGAACTGTTCGACCGCCGCGCGCGCGTCTCGGCCAGCGTATTCCAGTATCGCGTCAAGGACAAGCAGCTCACCGCCGGCAGCGGCGTGATCAACATGAACCAGTTGATCAATGCCGACAAGGTGACCGGGCAGGGCGTGGAGCTCGATTTCCAGGCGGTGCTGGCCGATGGCCTGCGCATGAGTGCCGGCGCCAGCTACAACGACACCGAGATCAAGGATGGCGCCCTGTTCGTCCAGCAGTGCGGCAACCTCGCCAACACCGGCGGGCGCGCCGGCTGCACCGTCACCGATCCGGCCGGCCCGTTCGCCGGCACGGTGCGCATCGACGGCAACCCGCTGCCGCGCGCACCGAAATGGCAGGCCAACTTCAGCCTGTCGTACACGGTGCCGGTGGCGAACGGCGACTTCTTTGCCAACACCGACTGGGCCTACCGCACCACCTACAACATGTTCCTGTACGAAGCCAGGGAGTACAAGGCGCGTTCGCTGGTCGAGGGCGGCCTGCGCCTGGGCTACAAGTGGAACGACGGGAAGTACGAAGTGTCGGCCTTTGCCCGCAACATCACCGATCGCGTGCAGGTGGTCGGCGCGATCGACTTCGACAACCTGACCGGCATCCTGAACGAACCGCGCACCCTGGGCGCCCAGTTCAAGGTCAATTTTTAAGGTTCATCACGGATTAGCGTGAAGTGACGATGAAAACAAAGAAAGCGGTAAAGAGAAGTTAGACTTGTTGTGCGACCAACAAAATCAACTTTTCCCACCGCTTTCATGACGAATCAT
>NZ_JCASIH010000055.1:0-4287 GCF_059685935.1 Telluria sp. ZT3P39 | reverse complement strand
GAAGTCCTTGGCACCTTCATCAAACGCCCACACTTATCGACTGTAAATTGTTAAAGAACTGTATTCGGTGCTGCCTTGCTGTGTTCTGTCGAAGCGTTGTGTTCGTCAGCAGCAGAGAAGCGAGAGTATGCAGTGTTTCGCCTAACTCGTCAACCCCTTCGTTTCCTTCGCTATCGCTGCCGTGAAGCTGCGTGTGCGTCGGAGGAGCAGAACTATAGCAAATGATCACGGGGCTGACAATGGCCCGCAATCGAAGTATGCGATTTTTTTTGTCTTGGTTTTGGGGAATAGCTTCGTATGCTATACGGCAGAGCATCGACAACGACACCGTATAATGATGGGGTTTTGGTGCACGCGCCCGTACTCATGGGCGCAGTTAAACGGGAAACGCGGAACCTTCCAATGAAGGCCAACGCGTGCTGCCCCCGCAACGGTAAGCAAGTGCCGCAGCAATGCGGCGAGCCGTCTTCCATGACCACTGTGCGACTCGCATGGGAAGGTTGGACCGCCCTACTTGCCAGCCCGGATACCGGCCAAAAAGGTAGAAGCGCGCGTACCGTGCGCTTCGGTTCAATCTGGCCTACGGGGACGTCGGCCGGTTGTCATTGCGCGTCACAGCCGCGCACCCGACCAGGAAACGCATGCACCATCCAGTTCGCCCGCAACGCCGGCACGCCATGCTCGTCATCGGCATGCTGTTGCTGTGCGCCCTTGCGAGCCTGCTATTCGCGGGCATGACGGGATCCATTGCCATTCCAGCCGCCGAGCTGCCGGACGCCGTGCGTCAGCTTGCACGCGGCGGGAGCTCGCTGGCCGCTTCGCTGCTCGAGCTGCGCGCCGGCCGTGCGCTCACGGCCTTCGTCACCGGCGGTGCCCTTGCTCTGGCGGGCGTGATGATGCAGGCGCTGCTGCGCAACCCGCTGGCCGACCCCTATGTGCTCGGCATCTCGGCCGGCGCTTCGGTGGGCGCACTGCTTGCGCTGCTGCTCATGACCGCGGCAATGATGGTCGATCTGGCCGCGCTTGGCGGCGCGGTCGCCGTGTCGATGCTGCTCTATATGCTGGCGCGGCGCGACCTGCGCAGCGGACTGGCTGCGGAAGGCGGCACTTCCACGCTGCTGCTGACCGGCGTGATCCTGTCGTCCGCCTGCATGGCCCTGGTGACGCTGATGCTCTCGCTCGCGCCGGAGGGCCGCCTGCGCAACATGGTGTTCTGGATGATCGGCGATTTGTCCGGCGCACCGGTGCGCCTGGCCTCGTGGCTGGTGCTCGGTGCGGCGCTGCTGTATGCGCTGCGCAGTGCGCGCGCCATGAACGTGGTCGCGCTCCATGCGGAAAGCGCCGCGACGCTCGGCATCCGCGTCGGCCGGCTGCGCAAGGGCCTGTTTCTCGTGTCGGGTGTGCTCACGGCGAGCGCCGTCACCAGTGCCGGCTCGATCGGCTTCGTCGGGCTGATCGTCCCGCATGCCTGCCGCTACGCCTTCGGGCCCGACCACCGCGTGCTGGTGCCGGCGGCAGTGCTGGCCGGCGGCAGCTTCCTGGTGGTCTGCGATACGCTCGCGCGCACCGTCATCGCGCCGCAGCAGCTGCCGGTGGGGGCGATTACCGCGATCATCGGCGCGCCGGTCTTCCTCTACCAGCTGCATCGCCTGCGGAGATAAGATGATCCAGACCGACCACCTCGACCTGCAGGTCGCCGGCCGCAGCCTGGTCCGCCGGCTCGACTGGGCAGCCCTCCCCGGCGAATGCTGGAGCATCATCGGCCGCAATGGCGCCGGCAAGAGCACCCTGCTGCGCACGCTCGCCGGCCTGCACCCGCCGAGCGCCGGCGCCGTGCTGGTGCGGGGGCGTCCGCTGGAGCGCTGGGCGCCGGAGGACCTGGCGCGCGAGCGCGCCTTTCTTGCGCAGTCGCGCCACGACGCCTTTGCGTACAGCGTGATCGAGACTGTGCTGTCGGCGCGCCACCCCTATCACGGCAACCGTTTTTGGGAGGGCAGCGACGACCACCAGGCCGCCATCCGCGCCCTGGCACAGATGGAAGTGGCGGACCTGGCGGGGCGCGATGTGCGTACCCTGTCCGGCGGGGAGCGGCAACGGGTGGCGATTGCCGCGCTGCTGGCGCAGGAAACGCCGCTGCTGCTGCTGGACGAGCCGGCCAATGCGCTCGACCTGGCGCATCAGGTTGGCGTCATGGGCCTGCTGGCGCGCCTGTGCCGCGAGCAGGGCAAGACCGTGATCATGATCGGCCACGACCTGAACCTGGCCTACCGGATTTCCACCCATGCGCTACTCTTGAAGGGCGACGGCGGCTGGCAGGCCGGCCCGGTGGCGCAGACCATGCAGCCTGCGCTGCTGGGGGACTACCTGGGCCACCCGATCGAGATGCTCGAGCACGGCGGGCGCCGCATCTTTATCCCGATCGAAGCAAGCGCATGACACGCCCGCAGGCAATAAGGGAGGCATGATGAACAGGGATGCAGGCGCCCGCGCCGTCCTGGTGGCGGCGATGGCCTCGGGTCAGGGCAAGGCACTCAATACGGAACCGGGATGCGCGACAGCGCGTAGTTCGAGGCGATCAAACCCTTCAGCATGGCCATGTCGGCGCTTGCGAACAGGCTGAAAGGACGGGTCAGGCGAGGCCCTGTGGCCTCGTCGAGCTGCCTGGCGACGCCTGTCGGCACAATCACCGGCTCGCCGTTGCGGATCAAGAGGGCTTCAGGCCGCGCGGTATTCGTGTTGACGTCGACGGCCCATACCTTGCCCTGGTGAAGGGCAGTGACACCGTCCACCAGGGTATGCCCGACGACGATCCTGCGGGCGCCGAAGTGCGCGAGGACTTCGCCGACCTGGCTGGTGCTCGCCACCGCATAGCGATCCTCGCCATCCATGAGGTAACCCCGGTATTGCGTCACGCCGGCCGGGCCCACCACCGCATCGAGTTCACGTTTGCCCGGCATGTCGCCCGACCAGTAGCGGCGCATTGCGCTGTTCAGGTTACCGACGGTGAGGCCGGCATCGGCGACCGCCGGGCTCACTCCTCCATGGGTAATCACGGTCTGCCCGCTCTTGATGATGACCGGCTGCTGGCGTAGCCAGTGGCCGATCAGCGTATCGGGAGCAAACGCATTGGCCTGGCCCCCCATACGCACGAGTGCATACAGGTGGTCGTGGTTGGCCCTCGAGATATTCCCGCGCAGCAGATATTGCTCATGATTTCCGAGCAGGACATGCACGGCGCCGCCGGCGTCCTGGGCCTGCAGGCTCAGCGCATACAACCGCCACAACACGGCGAACACGTCGCGGCCGCGGTCGACCGCATCGCCGGCGATGACCAGGTGATGACGGCCATACTGCCAGTTGCCATCGGCATCAGTGACCTTGAGCGATGCAAGCGCCACGTCGAGGAAGCGCGCGTTGCCTTCGATATCACTGAGGATCAGCGTGTCCTCGGGCGTGTCGAACACCGCGCTGGGTATGGTCGGGGTGCGCGAGACGGGGAACAGCCGGCGCCGGCCGCCGCAATCGATCGACAGCTCGGCGCTCGTGCCGGCCAGGTGCTGCACCTTGTCTTCGCAGTACCAGGTGGCGCTCCAGCTGCCGTCCGCCTTGTTCCTGACAACGGGGCCGTCGAGGAAGCCAGGCATCTTGACGTCGTCGCCCGTGCCCGCATAACTATGAATGCCCGCGCTCGCGATGCCGAGTGGTACATGAAGACGTTGATGGACGCCGGCTTGGGTGAGTTCGATGCGCGCATTCGCTAGCGCGGTGACTACCAGGACGACAGACAGCGAGGCAGCGATGGCGATCCCGCGGATCAGGTAAGCGCGCGTCTTCTTCATTGTTGGTTTGCCTGGGCAATAAAACAAGGAGTTTAGCGGGGCTTAACGCGCGGGTGCGTAAATATCGGTGGGATCTGGCGATTCTATTGCCCCGGCATACGGATGAGGATCCAGGCGCCGCAAAACAGGAAATCCAAACGCAAAAAACCCCACCAGGATCACCTGGTGGGGTTTTGCTTATAACTAGCCTGACGATAACCTACTTTCACACTGGTTGCAGCACTATCATCGGCGCAAAGTCGTTTCACGGTCCTGTTCGGGATGGGAAGGGGTGGGGCCGACTTGCTATGGTCATCAGGCTTTGACTTGTACGAGTCTTTTACCGTTTGGTAAAAGAACTCTGAATCTGGAAGAAGTAGTTTTATATGGGTAGCTGTATCAACAAACTTGCAGCTGTATTCCTGACTTGTCTATAGCCTACCAAGGTTATAGGGACAAGCCGTACGGG
>NZ_JCASIH010000054.1:0-4522 GCF_059685935.1 Telluria sp. ZT3P39 | reverse complement strand
AACGTATTTCTTTTTTGTGAACATTTGATAATTTAAGTAATCAAGAACCGAAGTTCCTGGCACCTTCATCAAACGCCCACACTTATCGACTGTAAATTGTTAAAGAACTGTATTCGGTACTGCCTTGCTGTGTTCTGTCGAAGCGTTGTGTTCGTCAGCAGCAGAGAAGAGAGAGTATGCAGTGTTTCGCCTAACTCGTCAACCCCTTCGTTTCCTTCGCTGTCGCTGCCGTGAAGCTGCGTGTGCGTCGGAGGAGCAGAACTATAGCAAAGGCTTAGCCATTTGTGCAAGTGCTTTGCACGACGCAGGTACTGTGGTGCTCGCCCTGCTCGAAGCTGAATTCGACAGGCAGGAAGCGGCTGATCACCTGCGCATTGGTCAGCGCATGCTGGCTGACCGACGATAAGGTGAAGCGCCCCGCTCCTGCCAGGGCCATTGGCAACATCAATTGGTCCGCCAGGTGTTCGCCAACCGCCGCACCGGAGGCGATATAGTCCCGTGCCTCTTTTAGCGCCCGCGCCGCGACCTCCTCTGCCCTGACCATCTTTGCCCCGAAGCCCGCAAACACTTCCGTCACATGCTCGTGTTCCAGCGTAAGCAATATGGCATTGCCCGGCCCCTCGCTTGCCGACAGCATCTGAAGTATCAACTGCGATTCGCCCCAGCCCATTTTGCGACCGATAAAGGCGAGTTCACGCTCACCGACACTCGCCGGGATCCCTGCGACGAAGGCTTCGGCGTAGCCGGCGCGGCGGACACCACGGCCCACCAGGTCGAGCGGCCTGAGTTGCGCGCACGGCGCAATCGTGGCCGTGACGACGCCGCCGCCCGCGGGATAAAAGCCGTAACGCTCCAGGTTGAAGTCGACCTGCGCGCCCATGGCGCCAAGCACAGGGCGCCAGGCGCGCTGGAGGAACTGCACCGGAGGCGCCATGGCATTGTGCGTACCGCCACTGATCCTGATGGTCGACGGCGCGCGGGCATGCAGCAATGCGAGGGCGAGTGTCTGCAGGACGAGCGTGCAGCTGCCTGCCGTACCAATGGCGAATTCGTAATCGCCGCCCGCAATCTCGCCGGGCATGAATTCCAGTTCCGCGGATCCGAGTTCCGCATGGCGTACCGCCGCCGCACTGATGCGCGCCGCCGCCTGGACCGCGACCAGGTGCTGCCGCATCAGCCCCGGCTTGGCACGGTTGGCACGAATGCGCGTGATGCGGAAAGGCTGGCCGGTGATCATGGAGAGCACCAGCGCGGTACGCAGGATCTGCCCACCTCCCTCGCCGGCGCTTCCATCGAGTTCAATCATGTTTGTCTCTCTTTCTTATTATTTGAAAAACCGCCCGGGCTAGCCCTTCACGCACACGACCTGCTTCAAGGTGTGCACGACTTCCACCAGGTCACGCTGCGCATGCATGACGGCGTCGATATCCTTGTACGCCATCGGGATCTCATCGATCACATTGGCATCCTTGCGGCACTCGACACCTTCGGTGGCCCGCACCTGGTCGTCCAGTGTGAAGCGGCGCTTGGCCTCGGTGCGGCTCATGGTGCGTCCGGCGCCGTGGCTACAGCTATCGAAGCTCTCGGGATTTCCCTTGCCGCGCACGATAAAACTCTTCGCCCCCATCGACCCCGGAATGATCCCGAGTGCGCCCGCGCGCGCCGATACCGCTCCCTTCCGGGTGATCAGCACATCCTGGCCGAAATGGCGCTCCTTCTGCACGTAGTTGTGGTGGCAGTTGACTGCCTCCACATGCGTCTCGAAGGGTTTGACGATCACCTTGCGTACGGCCGCGATCAGGTTCTGCATCATGACTTCGCGGTTCATGCGCGCGAATTTCTGCGCCCAGCTGACGGCTTCCACGTAATCGTCGTAATGCTCGGTCCCCTCCTCGAGGTAGGCCAGGTCCTGGTCGGGCAGGTTCATCACGTGGCGGCGCATGTCCTTCTTGGCCAGCTCGATGAAGTAGGTCCCGATGGCATTGCCGACCCCGCGCGATCCGGAATGCAGCATGAACCACACGAAACCTGCTTCGTCCAGGCACACTTCGACGAAGTGATTCCCGCTGCCGAGCGTCCCCAAGTGGCGGTGATTGTTCGTGTTCTTCAGCGACGGCGTTTTCAAACAGATCGCATCGAATTCATCCTTCAGCGTCGCCCAGGCCGCATCGACCGGCGCCGGCGGCGTGTTCCACGAACCCTCGTCGCGTCCGCGATGACTGCGGGTTTTCGGCGACATCCCATGCGGGATCGCCCGCTCGATCGCACTGCGCAAGCCAGAGAGGTTATCGGGCAGGTCGTTCGCGCTCAGGGTGGTCTTGGCCGCCATCATGCCGCAACCGATATCCACGCCGACGGCTGCGGGGATAATCGCACCGAGGGTCGGGATCACGCTGCCGATGGTCGACCCTTTACCCAGGTGTACGTCCGGCATGACGGCGATGTGCTTGTACACGAAGGGCATGCGCGCGGTGTTCGCCAGCTGCTGCCTGGCCGATTCCTCGACAGGCACGCCTTGCGTCCACATCTTGACCGGACGCCCACCTTCGACGTCCATGCGCTCGTAATTTTTCTTATCCATGGTTTCCTCTCCGCTCAAAATTGATGTTTGCTTGTCCTTGCTATTGCAAGCGCCGTGCCAGGCTCGGCGAATATGGCGTCGGCGTTTGCAAGCCCTTGATTCCGTTGGACATAATCTTTGAGATAAGGATCTCGACATCGACAAGCTGATTTGGGTGCACCGTGATAATCTATCTTTAAAGATAAGGATTTATAAGAATGAAGAAAAAGACAGTAGTCATCGGCTTCGTCGGAATTAAACTCGATAGTGGAAAAGGCAGCAAGCGGTGGGAGAAATGGCGGCCGAGCGTGGCGCTGACGCAGCATGACGACTTGCTGGTCGACCGCTTCGAGCTGCTGCACGATGCCGGCGTCGAGGGCCTGATCGAGCAGGTCGTGGCCGACATCGGTACGGTATCGCCCGAGACCAGGGTGGTTCCGCGCAAGGTGACGCTGTCCGACGCATGGGACTTCGAGGAAGTCTACGCCGCCCTCTTCGATTTCGCGAAAAGCTACTCGTTCGATACCGACCGCGAAGACTATTGGATCCACATCACGACGGGCACACACGTCGTCCAGATCTGCATGTTCCTGTTGACCGAGGCGCGCTTCTTTCCCGGTCGCCTGGTGCAGACGTCACCACCCCGGCGGCAAGGCCCTGGCGAGCCCGGCATCTATGCGCTGATCGACCTCGACCTGTCGCGCTACGACCAGCTGGCCCAGCGTTTTTCACATGAGCAGGTCGAAGGCGTCGCCTTCCTGAAATCGGGAATCGCGACGCGCAACGCCCGCTTCAATGCCATGATCGATGAGATCGAGCGCGTGGCGATCAAATCGAAGGCCCCGATTCTCCTCATGGGCCCGACCGGCGCCGGCAAATCCTTCCTGGCACGCAGGGTCTACGAGCTGAAGAAAGCGCGCCATCAGATCGACGGCAAGTTCGTCGAGCTGAACTGTGCGACGCTGCGAGGCGACACGGCGGCGTCGACGCTGTTCGGCCATGTGAAGGGCGCTTTCACAGGCGCCGGATCGGACCGGCCCGGCCTGCTCAAGAGCGCACACCGCGGCCTGCTGTTTCTCGACGAGATAGGAGAGCTCGGCCTGGATGAGCAAGCCATGCTGCTCAAGGCGATCGAAGAGAAGCGCTTCCTGCCGGTTGGAGGCGACAGCGAGGTCCAGAGCGATTTCCAGCTCATCGCGGGGACCAACCGCGACTTGTCCGAGGAAGTGGTGGCGGGAAGGTTCCGCGAAGATCTCTATGCGCGGATCAACCTGTGGACTTACATTCTTCCTGGCCTGCGCGAGCGCCCGGAGGATATCGAACCAAACCTGGGCTATCTCTTGATGCAATTTAGCGAGGAGAACGCGCAGATGGTTCGTCTCAGCCGGGAAGCCAGGGCATGCTATATGAAGTTCGCGACCTCCACGGACGCGCTCTGGACGGGCAATTTCCGCGACCTGCTCGCCTCTGTTACCCGAATGGCCACGCTGGCCGACGAGGGCAATATCACGGAGGCGATCGTGCGCGATGAAATCCGGCGCCTTCAGGGCATGTGGCAACGGGTCGGGCGGCCGGGCCAAGGGGGCACGGTCGAGCTATCCGAACTGATGGGGGCAGAGGCGGCAGCCGCACTCGATCTCTTCGATGCCGTCCAGCTCAGGCAGGTCGTTGCCGTCTGCAGGCAGTCGAAAACCTTGTCGGACGCTGGAAGGAAATTGTTCAGTGTCTCGAGAGAGGCCAAAGCGAAGCCAAATGACGCCGACAGGCTCAAGAAATACCTCACCCGGTTTGGCCTTGATTGGGAGGACGTGAGCCTGAACACCGCCTGAATGGAGAAGGCGGGCTCAAACGCAAAAAACCCCACCAGGATCACCTGGTGGGGTTTCTCTTATAACTAGCCTGACGATAACCTACTTTCACACTGGTTGCAGCACTATCATCGG
Organism: Telluria sp. ZT3P39; assembly: GCF_059685935.1. Taxonomy (NCBI): domain Bacteria; kingdom Pseudomonadati; phylum Pseudomonadota; class Betaproteobacteria; order Burkholderiales; family Oxalobacteraceae; genus Telluria; species Telluria sp. ZT3P39. The sequence continues at coordinate 19 of NZ_JCASIH010000054.1, read as the reverse complement.
CGCAAAGTCGTTTCACGGT
>NZ_JCASIH010000053.1:0-5287 GCF_059685935.1 Telluria sp. ZT3P39 | reverse complement strand
GTAGAATCTTCCATGTGAGCCGGTTGCATGTTGATCTCCTAAGTCTAAGTTTCGAACTCTCAGGTTAGGACTCAATCTGCAAATCGGCTCACTTTCTTTTCATCATAGGATCTACGTAGGGTGGCCGGCTCGGCCGGCCGCGCGTTCAAATCACGCGTGCATCAATGCGGCGTCGAATCGCCACTCAAAACTTCAATTAACGCAGGTTCACCAGCGTCTGCAACACCGAATCCTGCGTCTTGATCGTCTGCGCATTCGCCTGGTACACGCGCTGCGCGGTGATCATGTTGACCAACTCGGCGGTCAGGTCGACGTTCGAGCTCTCGACGGCCGACGACTGCAGCACGCCCATGCTGCCCGAGTTCGGCGTGCCCATCAGCGGCACGCCCGAGTTGGCCGACTCGGCCCAGGCATTGTTGCCCAGCGGTTCGAGGCCGTTCGGGTTGGTGAAGTTGGCCAGCACCACCTGGCCCAGCGGCTTGGTCTGGCCGTTGCTGTACTGGCCCAGGATGATGCCGTCCTGGCCGGTCGAGAAGCGCTGCAGGTTGCCGGCCGCGTAGCCGTCCTGGGCGATCTTCTTTTCGCTGGTGGCGACGCCATACTGCGTGGTGCCGTCGTAGTCGATCGTGAAGGTCATGACCGGTTCGGCGCCGGTTGCCGGGAACACCGGCAGGCTGGCGGTCATCTTGCCGGCGGCGGTCGAGGTGACCTTGTTCAGGCCGCCGTTGGTGTCGAACACCAGGGTGCCGATGCTCTTCGGCGGCACGTTCACGGCCTTGGCCATGGCTTCGTCGACTTCGGCCGGCGTGGTGCCCGGCACCAGTGCGGCATTGGTCGCGGCGGTGTTGATCTCGGTCTGGTTGGCGGCGGTGCCGCCGGCGGCGCCGGCAGCGGCCGACACCATGGCCGAGGCGGCGCTGGCATAGCTGTTCAGGGCGGCGGCGATGGTGGCCGGCACCGGCGGCACGGCCTTGCTGGCGGCTTCCCAGTTGGCGCGGGCGGTGTTCACCGCGGTGAAGGCGCCGCCGGTGCCCTGGGCTGCGCCGGCCACCGCCAGGTTGGTCACTTCGGTGCCGTCGTTGGCCGCGTACACGTCCCAGCCGCCGGTGGCGTTGCGGGCGTAGTAGGTCGACAGCACGTGCGGATTGCCCAGCGTGTCGTACACGCTCATCGGGGTCTGCTTGTTGTAGGTGGTCGGGTCGTCCGCGTTGAAAGGCGTGTTGGTCGGCGCCTGGCTACGCGAATCCAGGTTCAGCTCCATTTGCACTTCCGAGGTCTTGACCGGCTGCAGGTCGGCGGTATCGATGCGCAGCGGCGCGGCGGCGCCGGCCGAGAGCTGGCCGTTGGCGTTCAGGCCGTAGCCGGTGAGCTTGGCGCCCTGCGGGTTGACCATGAAGCCGTTCTTGTCGAGCGCGAACTGGCCGTTGCGGCTGTACTGAATCAGGCCCGAGGTTTCGGTGCGGAAGAAGCCGGCGCCGTTGATGGCGATGTCGAGCGGATTGTTCGAGGCTTCGACGTTACCCTGGGTGAACTGCTGGGCAATGCCCGCGACCTTCACGCCGATACCGGCGGTGACGCCGCCCGAACCATTGAGCGAGCTGGCGTAGACGTCGGCGAACTGGGTGGTCGAACCCTTGAAGCCGACCGTGCTCGCGTTGGCGATGTTGTTACCGATGACGTCGAGGGATTTGGCAGCGCCGTTCAAGCCGCTCAGGCCTTGTTGGAAAGACATGGTGTACTCCTAATAGGTTGGTAAGCGGCTGGCTTACAGGACTTGTTTGATATCGGCCATGCTGACGGAGCCCTTCACCGGCAGGTTCAGCTTGATGCCGTCCTTGCCGCTGGTGGTCACGCTCGCGACGCTGTCGAAGGACAGCCCTTTCGCATCGGTCAGCGGCTCGCCGCCGCGCAGGGCGACGACACGGAAGCTGTAGTTGCCATTGGCCAGGGTCACCGGCTTGCCGGCGGCATCGACGTTTTTCGGGTCGAGCACGCCGTCCCAGGCCAGCGGCAGCACGCCGGCGGCATTCGGGCCGAGGTCGATGGTCTGGACATCCTTGCCGGTGACCGGATCGGTGATCACGACCTGTACCGAATCGGCCGCGCTGGCCAGCTCGACGCCGAGGATGGCCTTGCCATCCTGCAGTTGCACCTTGCTGCCCTCGACCAGCACGCCGTGGCCGATCAGGTTGGTCGCCTGCATCGCTTCGGCCGACTGGTAGCTGGTCTTGAGCGATTCCAGGGTGGTATTGAGCTTGTTGACGCCGGTAACGGTGGAGAGCTGGGCCAGCTGGCTGGTGATCTGCGCGTTGTCGAGCGGGTTCAGCGGATCCTGGTTCTTCAGCTGGGTGACTAGCAGGGTCATGAACTTGTCGGTGTCGGCCTGGACGCTGTCGGTGTCGACTTTCTTCTTGGCGTTCATGGTCGACATGAGGTCGGAGACATTGGCGGCCGGGCTGTTGTTGGCGATGGTGGTCATGGTGGTTTAGTATTCTTGTGTTACTGGCCGAGGGTCAGGGTCTTGAGCAGCATGGTCTTGGCAGCGTTCATGGTCTCGACATTGGTCTGGTAGGAACGCGAGGCCGACAGCATGTTGACCATCTCGTCGACCACGTTCACGTTCGGCATCGCCACATAGCCCTTTTCGTCGGCCATCGGGTGCTTGGGGTCGTAGATCTGCTTGAGCGGCGACGGGTCCTCGACCACTTCGCGCACCCGCACGCCGGTGGCGCCGGACTGCTGGGGCACCGCCTCGAACACGACCGCCTTGGCGCGGTAGGCTTCGCCGTTGGCGCTGGTGGCGCTGTCGGCATTGGCCAGGTTGCTGGCCACGGTATTCAGGCGCTGCGCCTGGGCGCTCATCGCCGAGCCGGATACGTTGAAGATATTGAATAGCGACATGATTATTGCCCCTGGATGGCCGCGAGCAGGCCCTTGATCTGGTGGTTGATCATCGTGATGCCAGCTTCGTAGCGCAGCGCGTTGTCGGCGAACTGGTTGCGTTCGACGTCCATGTCGACCGTATTGCCGTCGACCGCGCCCTGCACCACGCCGCGGTACATCACCGGCGTGCCGTTCGACAGCATGTCGCCGGTGGGCTTGCCCTGGGCGATGTGGTTCCGGGCGGTGGTCGCCATCGGACCATTGGCGCCCTTGGCGGCCAGCGCACCCTGCAGCGCCGAGCTGAAATCGATGTCCCGCGCCTTGTAGTTGGGCGTGTCGGCGTTGGCGATGTTCGACGCCAGCAGCTCCTGGCGCTGGGCGCGCAGGGACAGGGCCTTTTCGTTGAAACTCAGGTACTGGTCGACTTTGCCGATCATGCTGCCTCCGGGACGGGACGTATTGGGACAGCACCGATCATACGGATGGGCAACAAACACCAATCGATGGAGAAAGGACGGCAAACCCCGGCTATTCAAAGTTTCACTATGGAATCATGCTGCCTAAAATGGCAGCATTCGAGATCCATGCCCTTACCGGAGTCATCCTTCAATGAAACGCCAGATCGCCGCTGTATTGTTCTTGTTGGCCGCGCCCTTCGCCTCCGCCCAACAGCCGGTCGCCGCACGCCAGAACCTCCCTGCCCTGCGCGCGGTAGTCGAACAATACCTGCAGACCCAAACCGCCGGCCTGCCGGGCCAGGTCAGCGTCAAGGTCGGCAACGTCGACCCGCGCACCAGCCTGGCCGCCTGCCCGGCGCCGGAAGCCTTCCAGCAGCCCGGCGCGCGGGCGTGGGGGAAAACAACGGTAGGCGTGCGCTGCACCGCGCCAAGCCCATGGACGGTGTATATTCAGGCGACGGTCAGCGTGGTGGCGGAGTATGTTGCCGCCGCCGTGCCGCTGGCCCAGGGCCAGCCGGTCGACGCCGGCCAGCTCGTCATGATGCAGGGCGATATCGCGGCGATGCCAAACGGCATCATCACCGACATGGCCCAGGCCATCGGGCGCACGCCGACCGCCTCGCTGCAGGCGGGAACGCCGCTGCGGCTCGATACGCTCAAGGCCAAACCGGTCGTGCAGCAGGGCCAGGCAGTGCGCCTGGTGTCGAAAGGCGCGAATTTTTCCGTGTCAGCCGAAGCGCGCGCGCTCGGCAATGCCGGCGAAGGCCAGGTGGCGCAGGCGCGCACCCAGTCGGGCACCGTCGTGAGCGGCACCGCGCGCAGCGGCGGCATCATCGACATCGCGATCTGACACTGTTACCAGCAGCACCGCATAATTTCATCCAATGGCCTTTTCTGCACTAAAGTTTGTGAAATCCGCGCCGTTACCGGTTGCAGATACCGGAGTTTCCGCTCCGAACAGAGAAGGATGATGCTGTGAAAATCAACGATACCATCAAGGGCAACCCAGGCCTTCAGCCGGCGACGACGCCGGCCAACAATACCCGCACCGACAAGGCCGCGACCACCGCAGCCACGCCTGCGGCAACCGACAGCGTGCGCCTGTCCTCGCAGGGCCAGGCCATGGCCGCCGCCGTGGGCGCGAACAACCAGGTGTTCGACACCAAGAAAGTTGAACGCATCAAGATGGCCATCGCCGATGGCCAGTTCCAGGTCAATTCCGAGAAAGTCGCCGACGGCCTGCTCGACACCGTGCGCGACTTGCTCCATTCACGCAAGCGATAACTTTTCATGCCCACCAGCCCGATCACGACCCTCCCCACCGAACAGCAACACGTCATCTCTCTGCTGGAGCTGATGAAGCAGGAACAAACGCTGCTGGTCGCAGCGGACGCCGACGGGCTGGCGCAACTCACTCCCCGCAAGAACGCGCTGCTGCAGGCGCTGGCCGAACTGTCGGCCGAGCGCCACGCTGCCTTGGCCGCTGCCGGCTGCGAAGGATCGGAAGCGGGCATGGAACCCTGGCTGGCGGTCAGCGGCACGCCTGAGGCGCGCAGCCAGTGGGAACAATTGCTCGAACTTGCCCGCCAGGCCAAGGAACTCAACCGCGTCAACGGCATGCTGATCAACAAGCAGCTGGCCCACAACCAGGGCGTGCTCAACGCCCTGCGCATGCCGGCCGGCGCCGAAGCCGGCGGCGTGTACGGCTCCAGCGGGCAGACCGTGGCCGGCGGACCATCGAAGCGTTTCGTGGTCGGTTAAGGCATTCCCGCATCACACAACAACAACGGTCGCCAAGGCGGCCGTTTTGCATTCGCCGTAGATAACTAAACTTCGGGGTCAGGTCCTGACCCTTCCCCTCAAATTCTCACCTCCTGCACCAAGGTAATCAGTTCAATAAGGGCGGTCTCGAACGCGTGTGGAGGTAATCGAAGTCGCGTACTCTC
>NZ_JCASIH010000052.1:0-5645 GCF_059685935.1 Telluria sp. ZT3P39 | reverse complement strand
ACCATAGCAAGTCGGTCCCACCCCTTCCCATCCCGAACAGGACCGTGAAACGACTTTGCGCCGATGATAGTGCTGCAACCAGTGTGAAAGTAGGTTATCGTCAGGCTAGTTATAAGAGAAACCCCACCAGGTGATCCTGGTGGGGTTTTTTGCGTTTGGGTTTCTGTTTTCGAGATGCCGGCATATAGACCGGCTCCTGCAGATCAAGCGGCTTTCTTGCGGCGGCGCGACATCCAGCCCATCATCCCGAGTGCCGGCAGCAGCATCGCCATCGTGCCCGGCTCAGGTACGTCGGCCGCCAGGCTCGTCACCGAACCCGACATATTGCGCCACGGCGAGCAGTTCATGCATTCCCAGCTCGACGCCGTATTGATTGTCCGCGTAGTGCCCGTTTCATTCAGCGCGTCCAGGAAGGAAAACGTGATGTAACGGCGCCCGTCGCCTGGCATGATCGTGAAGCTGTTCGGGCCAAATCCATTGAAATACAGGCCGCTGTTGGTCGGACTGTAATTAAAGCCCGACAGAGCCGGACCAGCGGTAACGATATCGAATGCCGACCAGGTCTGGGCCGCCGTGTCGATCGTGAACGAACCGGTAGCGCTGCCGCCATCCGTAAACGTCACATTGTCGAGAGCCCAGGTGATTGGGGCAGCTTGTGCAGACAGCGAAGCCGCCAGCAACACGAGGCCGGCCAGGATGCCAGTGCGAAGTTGAAGTTGTTTCATGCGAATATCCCTAGTGAGTTTTTTTGTAGGACAACTGTTCGCCGAAATGCTGCCTGAACTTATGCAAGGCAAGACCGTTCAGACTGCGGCTCCTTCTTATAAGCAACCTTTATGCCAAGAGGAAATATTCTCGCAACATCAGTTACTTAGGTTTTACTACAAGGTAGGCGTACGTACAGGTGTAAAAATGCCCGACAGATCGACGCCGATCCCCGCTTGCCTTGGGCTGGCGCGTTCCCTGCGTACAGTCCATGCGGCATGGATGACGGCACCCGAAATCGCCGTTCGTCCCCTGTTTCCTGCGCTTTGTCACATCGCAAGTACTACCTGCATGGCCTCGGATTAGGATTGCCAGATCAAAACAGGAAGGGGATGGCGATGGACCACGCACTAGCGCCCGAGGCTTTGACGCCTGTGGCAAGCAATGAACGCATCCAGTCGCTCGACGTGGTGCGCGGCTTTGCGCTGATCGGCATCCTCATGATGAACGTCGAATTCTTCAACCGCGCCACTGCCGCGCTCGGCTCGGGCATGCAGACCGGCCTCACCGGGGCCAACCTGTGGGTGAGCTACTTCGTCCAGTACTTCGTCACCGGTAAATTCTGGACCATCTTCTCGCTCCTGTTCGGCATGGGTTTCGCCGTGATGCTCACCCGCGCCGAGCGTGCCGGGCGCAGCTTCCTCGTCCCCTATATGCGCCGCATCGCCGCCCTGGCCGTGTTCGGGGCGCTCCACCATATTTTCCTGTTCTCCGGCGACATCCTGTTCAGCTATGCAGTCGCGGCGACGGCCCTGCTGGTCGTGCTCTATGGCCGGTTCAAGTGGATCATGCTGGCCATGGCCCTGTGCATCGGCGGCGGTTTCATCCCCGGCATGGACTGGTTGTTCGGGATCGCCGCCGGCCTGGGCTTCTTCGGCCTCGCCGCATGGTGGCTGCGCGGAGAGCAGCACATGACGCGCTTCGGCAAGCCGCTGGCGATTGCCTTCGTGCTGATGCTGTTTGGTGCGATCGCTGCCGTCGCCGGCGCCGCCATGTGGATGGTGCCCGGCATGCCGCCGCAGGCCCGTTTTGGCCTGCCGCTGCTGGGGATCGCCTTGCTCACGCTGGGCTATCTCACCAGGCGCCATCACGCGGACAAGGCGGGTCGGCCGTGGCGCCTCGGTGTCGGCATCTACTGCTTCTCGTTCTTCATGATGACCGGCGCCGGCGCATCGATGTACTTCTTCCCCGAAAAACCGCCTGCAGTGATGACCAAGGCCGAAGCGAAGAAAGAGAAAGACGCTGCTGCAGAGCGGGCGAAAGCGCGCCGTGAGCGCGAAGAAAACATCCGGGTCGAGACAGCAGTACTCAGCAAGGGGACGTATCCCCAGGCGGTAGCGATGCGGGCCGAGCGCTTCGTCCAGCATGCGGCGGGCGAGGTCGGTTTCGCGACGGTCCTGATCGGGATGTTCCTGCTCGGTAGCTGGTTCGTCCGCGCCGGCATCATGGAGAGGGCGCACGCCCAGCTGCCGCTGTTCCGCAAGCTGGCGATCTATGGTTTGCCGATCGGGATCGGCATGGGCCTGCTCGGCTCGGCCATCGCGATGCATCCGGTACCGGGTTCGCGCGGCGCCGACGGCTGGCAGCTGGCCCAGGGCATGCAGATGCTCGGCAACCTGCCGGCATCGCTCGGCTACGTCAGCCTGGTGATCCTGATGCTGCACAGCGCTTCGCCCCTCAACAAGGTCAGCGTACTCGCGCCCTTCGGCCGCATGGCCCTCACGAATTACCTGACGCAGTCGCTGGTGGCGTCCACCTTCTTCTTCGGCTACGGCTTCGGCAACTGGGGCATCTCGCGTGTCGACCAGATGCTGTTCGTGGTGGTGCTCGCCGCGGCGCAGATCGTCTTCAGCCATGTGTGGCTGGCGCGCTTCCGTTACGGTCCGATGGAATGGCTGTGGCGTGCCGTCACGTATTGGCAGATCCCGCCGATGCGCATCGGGAGCCAGCCGGTCGTGCCTGCCGTAGTGAAGCCCGCGTGAAGGCGCTGGCCAGCATCGGTGCGGCGCTGCTGGTGTGCGCCGCGCAGGCGGCGGCCCAGCCGCTCAAGGTGGCGGGCTTGAACCAGCCGGCGCGGATCCTGGTCGACACCTGGGGCGTGCCGCACATCTATGCCGCCAGCCTGGACGACGCCTTCTTCGTCCAGGGCTTCAACGCCGCGCGCGACCGCCTGTTTCAGATCGACCTGTGGCGCCGCCGCGGGCTGGGCGAGCTGGCCTCGGTGTTCGGGCCTGCTTATGTCGAGCAGGACCGGGCGGCGCGCCTGTTCCTGTACCGCGGCGGCATGGATGCCGAGTGGGCTGCCTACGGCCAGGATGCCCGGCGCACCAGCACGCGCTTCGTGGCCGGCATCAATGCCTATATCGATTACATCGCACGCAAGCCGGAACTGCTGCCCTTCGAATTTCGCCAGCTTGGTTACCTGCCGGCGAAGTGGTTGCCGGAAGACGTGGTGCGCATTCGCAGCCATGGCCTGACGCGCAACCTGACGCAGGAGTTCGCGCGTGCGCGCGTGGTGTGCCGCGCTGGCCTGGCGGCCGACGCAGTGCGCGCCCAGCTATCCCCAAGCTGGACGACACGCGTGCCGGAAGGCCTCGACCCCTGTCTGCCGGAGGACGCACTCGACGTCTTCATGCGTGCGACCGAGAACGTGCGCTTCGACCGCCCGCCGGTGCAGGCGTCGCGTGCGATGCCGAGTGAGGAAGCGCTCGAGGGCAGCAACAACTGGGTGGTCGCCCCGTCGCGTACCGCGACCGGCCGCGCCATCCTCGCCAACGATCCGCACCGCGCCTACGGCGCGCCCTCGCTGCGCTACATCGTGCACCTGAGCGCGCCGGGCCTGGACGTGATCGGGGCAGGGGAGCCGGCCCTGCCCGGCGTGTCGATCGGCCATAACGGCAAGGTCGCGTTCGGGCTCACCATCTTCAGCATCGACCAGGAGGACCTCTACGTCTACGAGACCAACCCGGCCAATCCGAACCAGTATCGCTACAAGGGCAAATGGGAAGATTTCCGCGTGGTGAAGGAGGCGGTGAGCGTGCGTGGCCGGCCTGCCGCGAACGTCGAGCTGCGTTTCACCCGCCATGGACCGGTGATCCACCAGGACACCGGCAAGCACCGCGCGCTTGCGGTGCGCACCGCATGGACCGCGCCCGGCATGGCGCCTTATTTCGGCAGTATCGATTACATGAAGGCCCAGGACTTCCAGCAGTTCCGCCGTGCGATGCAGCGCTGGGGCGCGCCCACCGAAAATCAGGTGTACGCCGACACGGCGGGGAACATCGGCTGGGTCGCGGGCGGTCTCGCACCGGTACGCCCGAACTGGGATGGCTTGATGCCGGTGCCGGGCGATGGCCGCTACGAGTGGAAGGGATTCCTCGACGGCGCGAAGCTGCCCTACGTGCTCAATCCGAAGCAGGGCTGGTATGCGTCGGCGAATGAAATGAACCTGCCTGCGGGCTTTCCGTACAAGGAGCACAAGCTCGGTTTCGAATGGCCCGACAACGCACGTGCGCGGCGCATCGCCGGCGTGCTGTCGACGACGCAGAAAGCCAGCATCGAGGACATGGAGCAGCTGCAGAACGATGTGGTCTCGCTCAACGCGCGGCGGCTGGTGGCCCTGCTCAAGCCCTTGTCGTCGCAGGAGCGCAAGACACGCGCGGCGCTGCGTCTCTTGTCGGCATGGGACGGCGAGGAGGGGGCGGCGTCCGCAGCGGCGGCCTTGTACGAGGTGTGGTGGTCGCGCCACCTGGGCCGGGCATTCAAGGCTGCGGTGCTCGCTCCCGCTGCAGCACAGGCCATGGATGCGCCGCACCCGAGCGTAATGCTCGCATCGCTCGAGAAACCAGCTAAACGATTTGGCGCCGGCGCCATCCGCAAGCGCAATGAGGTGCTTCTCGCCAGCTTGGGTAGCGCATGGGGCGAGATGGAAGCGCTGCAGGGGCCCGATCCCGCAAGCTGGCAGTGGGGCAAACTCCACTTCTCCTATTTTGCGCACCCGATGACGCCCATCCTCGATGCTGCCTCGCGCGCCCGGGTGAACGTCGGACCGCTGCCGCGGGGAGGCGGAGCATTCACGGTCAATGTGTCGAGCTACCATCCCGACAGCTTCTGGCAGGCGCATGGCCCCTCGTTCCGGGTCGTGCTCGACGTCGGGAATTGGGACAACTCGCGGGCGTTTAACACCCCCGGGCAATCGGGCGATCCGGCCAGCCCGCATTACCGGGACCTGGCCACGAGCTGGTCCGTAGGAAAGTATTTTCCTTTGCTGTATTCGCGGAGAGCGGTGGAAAAGGCCGCCCGGCAAGTCATCCAGTTAGTGCCGGCACCTTAGCGCGTGGGCCTTGCAAGACCGTCCACGCTTTGTTATAGTTCGCCTCCGCTTCGGAGCACACTACGGCAAGCGCCGATGTGAAGGCCGGAAAATGTTAACGTAATCAAAAGCTTACGAAGACAGAGGGTGCAGAGAAATCTGCAACGGAGCAAAAATCAGGATTGACGAGCAACGCGAAACACTGCATAATCTCATTCCTCTGCTGCTGACGAACACAACGCTTCGACAGAACACAGCAAGGCAGGTCCGAATACAGTTCTTTAACAATTTACAGTCGATAAGTGTGGGCGTTTGATGAAGGTGCCAGGAACTTCGGTTCTTGATTACTTAAATTATCAAATGTTCACAAAAAAGAAATACGTTGCTCAGCAATGAGTAACGGTCAGTATTTTGAGTGAGCGACCCGTCGGCAAGGACGGAGACACGAAAGTGTCTATTAAACAGAGATTAAACTGAAGAGTTTGATCCTGGCTCAGATTGAACGCTGGCGGCATGCTTTACACATGCAAGTCGAACGGCAGCGCGGGGCAACCTGGCGGCGAGTGGC
>NZ_JCASIH010000051.1:0-5673 GCF_059685935.1 Telluria sp. ZT3P39 | reverse complement strand
GAGTCGTACTACAAGAAAAAGCGACGACGGGAAGCCGAAGTGGCTTCCCGTCAGCTCAGACTGATCTAATGGAGGACGTCAAGAACATTATTCCGGACAGCAGTGGGCGAAGGCCGGAACCCAAGGTCGAACGCCGGCACATCGCCGGCGCCTTCGTAAAACTACTTAAGTCACACCGCGGGCGGATCCGTCTCCCGCGCAAACGTCCGGTGTCCCGCGAGCGCCAGCTTGAACGCATCGAGCGCGGCCTCCGGCTTGGCGTCGGCGCCGATGATCAGGCCCGGATCGTCCGAACCGTCCGGCAGCGCCTTCGGCACCATGGCCTTGTCGAGCAGGCCCTCGCCCGCGCCGAGCACCAGGATCGGCTTGCAGTGGCGGTACTGCTCGCGCACGAAGTCGATCGCGTGGGCGTTGCGCGCCAGCGCCTCGACCGCCTTGGCGCCGTCCGGTACGATCATGCCGTCGTACAGCACCGACGGGCCGGCCTCCAGCGACACTTCGACGTCGAGCATCGAACCGTCCGCCGCCTTGACCTTGCCCAGCAGGTTACCCACCAGGCGAGGCACGGCGCCATCCATCACCAGGCTGGCATAGACCGATTGCACCTGCGCGCCATCCACACCCGGCGCCACGAAGATCGCGACGCGGCGGGTACGCACGCCCGTGATGCCGGCACGGCTCAGGAGCGACAGCGACGGAGACGGCGGATACGACGGGATCGGCGCGTCGGTCGCCAGCGGCAGCGGCTCCGGCACTTCCAGGCCCAGGCCCTCGGCCACCTTGGCCACCAGGCCGTCGTCGACATTGGCCAGCAGCGCCAGCATGCGCAGGCGGATCGCCACCGTCTGCACGCGCGTCAGCTCGAAGCGGAAGGCGTTGGCAATGTGGGCCTGCTCGACTGGTGTCTGGCTCTGGTAGAACAGACGCGCCTGCGAATAATGGTCGGCGAACAGTTCAGGTTTACCGCGCACCTTGTCTTCGGCCACGCGCTCGGGGAAGCTGGTAAAGCCCTTGCTGCCAGCCTGGAACGGGCAGCCGCCGCCCAGCGAATTCGGCTCGTACGATACGCGGCCGCGGTGGATCGCCTGGCGGTGCATGCCGTCGCGCTGGTTGTTCTGGACCTGCACGATCGGCGCATTGATCGGGATCTCGTGGAAGTTCGGGCCGCCCAGGCGCGAGAGCTGGGTGTCGAGATAGGAGTGGATGCGGCCCTGCAGCAGCGGATCGTTGGAGAAGTCGATGCCGGGGATGATGTGGGCGGTGCAGAAGGCCACCTGCTCGGTCTCGGCGAAGAAGTTGTCCGGGTTCCGGTCCAGCACCATGCGGCCGACCTTCTGCACCGGCACCAGCTCTTCCGGAATCAGCTTGGTCGGGTCGAGGATGTCGAAGCCGAAGGATTCCGACTCTTCTTCGGAGAAGATCTGCAGGCCCAGCTCCCACTCGGGGAAGTTGCCCGCCTCGATGGATTCCCACAGGTCGCGGCGGTGGAAATCGGGGTCGGCGCCCGAGATCTTCACTGCCTCGTCCCACACCAGCGAGTGGGTGCCCTGCATCGGGGTCCAGTGGAATTTGCAGAACTGCGATTCGCCCTGCGCGTTGACCAGGCGGAAAGTGTGCACGCCGAAGCCCTGCATGGTGCGGTAGCTGCGCGGGATCGCGCGGTCCGACATCGCCCACATCAGCATGTGCGCGATTTCCGGCGAGAGCGAAGCGAAATCCCAGAAGGTATCGTGGGCGCTGGCCGCCTGCGGCATGCCGTGGTGCGGCTCCGGTTTCACGGCATGCACCAGGTCGGGGAATTTCATCGCGTCCTGGATGAAGAAGACGGGCATGTTGTTGCCCACCAGGTCCCAGTTGCCCTCGTCGGTATAGAACTTGACGGCGAAGCCGCGCACGTCGCGCGCCACGTCGGTCGAGCCGCGTTCGCCGGCGACGGTCGAGAAGCGCACGAACACCGGGGTGCGCTTGCCCTTGGCCTTGAAGGGCGCGGCGCGGGTGACCGCACTCAAGTCCTCATAGGCCTCGAAGAAGCCGTGGGCCGCCGAACCCCGCGCGTGCACGACCCGCTCGGGAATGCGCTCGTGGTCGAAATGGGTGAGCTTTTCGCGCAGGATGAAATCTTCCATCGCGGTCGGGCCGCGCAGGCCGATCTTGAGCGAATGCTGGTTGTCGGCGACCGGCACGCCCTGGTTGGTGGTCAGGTGGCGGTCGCCGGCATCCACGCGCACGCGGTCGAGCGGGTCATTGCCCGGATTGGCGCCGGCCGGCGGCTGGCCGCTGCCCACCTTGTCGGACTGGACGATCTCGCTGCTGGTGCTGCCGGTGGCGCTGGGGGCCGACGGCTTGGCCGTGGCGCCGCGCTCCGGCGTGCGGGCGGCGTCGCCGTATTCGTCCGGCTTGTTCGCGTTGAAGGGCATGTCGGCCGCCAGTTCCTGGCCGGCCACCGTCTTTTCCAGCAGGCGCTGGCTGACCGGATCTTTTGACCCCAGGGTGGACGGCGGCGTCGGGTCCGACGGGCCTGCCATGGTGCTCATGATGGAACCGGCGCCGGCCACGGATTTCGGCGCGTTCTTGCTTTTAGCCATCTCTGCCTCACTGTTATTCGTTATGGGGAACTACCAACGAACAACATAGCCTTGCAGGTGGTATGTGAACTGTTGCGCATCTAACAGTACGACCATGTTTCTCGCTATCCCCCGATAGCAAAACGCTATGAAACGCCGCTAGCGATGGATTTCGTGGCAGACCCCGAGCAGGGTGCCGCGGCGCAGCCGCAGGCGGGTATGCCGGGGGCGGATGCCGGCCGACATGCCCCAGGCCGCGGCCCAGCGCAGGGCCCGGTCGGTGTCCGGCCCGAAAGGCCGCGCCGCCGATGCCCGGTTGAGGGCCGCCGACATGCGTTGCATTGCATACAACTTTCGCATTGAAACTGTCTTCGCCATGAGGCCAAGATAGTCCTTCTGCTGCGCTGCGACAGTGCCTTACCTAACTCAAACGGGAATTGCTGCCTTCCTCGAAGAGCGGCGTCAAACCCGCGTCCACCGCCTGCAGGGCCTGTTTCGCCATGGCATAGGCGCCGTCAAACGATTTCGCTGCAGCAATGAACCGGCCGTTGTGGCAGAACTTCGCGTCCGCGACGCCTGTCACCGCCGCCAGTTCCTCGTCGCGCAAGCCGGCCCAGGGTTCCGGCAGGTCGGCCCGGGCATCGAAGGTATCGGTGGTGGCCGGCACCGTGTGCAGCATGTAGCGGTCTTCCGACAAGCTATGGCTGATCACGAACAGCACCTTCGGCATTTCCTTGCGCACCACGGAAGTCCATGGCAGCGCGGCATTCTTCAGGAACAGCAGGCGCCCGCCCTCCATCGGCTCGGCCTGGCGCACCTGCGCCAGCGCCAGCGTGGCGCCGACCCGGTATTTCACGGCATTGGCCATCACGTCGGTGAGGAAGGCCATCGCCTTGCGGAACTGCGCCAGGCGGTAGGCCTCTGCCTCCGCACCATAGCCGAGGCGCTGCTCGTCCATCCAGTTCGGGTTGTAGCCCGAGACCACGGCCGACATGCCGTAGCCGCCCGGCGCATTCTTGGCCGCGCCCACGTCCGACAAATCGAGGTACTGGACGATGTCGGTGTCGATGGCATAGGCCAGCTGCTGCGCCGTATCGGCATCCATCTGGTGGCCGGTGTGAAGCGCGGCCAGCGCGGCGACGCAGCGCCCGCCAAATTCGCGCCAGACCAGGCCTGCGCTGGCATAAGGCACGCCGCTGGCGCGGGCGCCCTCGAAGCCTTTCTGGTGGTGATCGAAGCGGCCGGCGGCCGGATCCCAGATGCCGCCGACGTCGACGACGAAATCGGCCGCCTCGATGACCGCGCTGTCGCGGGTGCGCACGATCTGCGCTTCGGGGAACAGGATATGCAGGGCGGCGACCGCCCATGCGTCGTCCGCATGGAACTTGCCGTTGTGGGTCACGATGACCATTGATTACTCCAGGTGCTTTTATTCGAAGGACAGGATCATACCGGCATCCCGGCAAGTCGTTGCGGACGCCGATAAAAATTCTTGCAGGAATGTCAATCTCCCGGCGCCTCGATCCTGCGCAAAGGTGGGGTCTGGCGCCGCCTTGTTCCGTGCTGCCGAGCTCGTTAGATTGACTAGACGAGCTCATGCCTAACGCATGGCTGTCATTTCGAGGAGCACACGCATGCAACGCTTCCTGCCTTACCTGGCCGATGTCGTCCGGCGCTTCAAGGATGACCTCGTCTCGTCCACCCGCGGGCCGTATCCACCACGACGGCGCCTGCTGCTGGGCGGCGCCATGCTGGCCGCGGCCATCGCCCTGCCCCATCCGGCCGGCGCCCAGGACTGGATCGGCGACCGCTGGACCACCACCTGGGGCACCGCCCCCGCCGGTCCGCCGCCCGAGGCGAGCCTGCAGACCTTCACCGACCAGACCGTGCGCCTGGTGGTCCATACCAGCATCGGCGGCAACCGCGTGCGCATCCGGGTGTCGAACGAGATGGGCAGCCTGCCCCTGACCGTGGGCGCCGCGCGCATCGGCCTGCGCGCCGGCGGGTCGGACGTCGCGGCCGGCACCGACCGCGCACTCACGTTCGGGGGGCGCACCGCGGTGACGATCCCGCCCGGCGCGCCGGTGCTGTCCGATCCGGTGGAACTCAATGTCCCGCCACTGTCCGACATGGCCGTGAGCTTCTACCTGCCCGGCACCGTGCAGGCGAGCACCCTGCACGCGCTGGCGCTGCAGACCGGCTACGTCTCGCTGCCGGGTAACTTCACCGCCGCGGCGACCCTGCCGGTGCAGCGCACGATCGCCATCTGGCCCTTCCTGACGGCCGTTGAAGTCGACGCTACCGGCCCGGCGATCGTCGCGCTGGGCGACTCGATCACCGACGGCACGCGCAGCACGCCCGACACCAACAACCGCTGGCCCGACTGGCTGGCGCGGCGCCTGCAGACCGAACGCGATTCGGTCCTCGGCATCAATGTGCGCCTGGCTGTGGTCAACCGCGGCATCAGCGGCAACCGCCTGCTCGGCAATTCGCCGAATGCGCTGGCCGGGCGCAGCGCGCTCGAACGCTTCGACCGCGACGTGCTCTCCACCGCCGGGGTGCGCTTCCTGGTGGTCCTGGTCGGCATCAACGACATCGGCAACAGCTCGGCCACCAGTCCGGTCACGGCGGAGGACCTGATCGCCGGCTACCGCCAGCTCATCGCGCGCGCCCACGCCAAGGGCATCGCCATCGCCGGCGGCACCCTTACGCCTTTCGAGGGCGCAGGCTACTACTCGCCCGAGAAGGAAGTCGTGCGGCAGGCGGTGAACAACTGGATCCGCAACCACGACGAGTTCGACGCGGTGCTCGATTTCGACCGCGCCACGCGCGACCCGGCCCGCCCGGCGCGCCTGCTGCCGGCGTATGACAGCGGCGATCATTTGCATCCGAATGACCTGGGCTACCAGGCGATGGGGAATGCGGTGCAGTTGAATTTATTCAGGCGGGTGACGAAGGCAGGGGCCGTGGCCTTGCCGTAACCCGTAACAACCAACTTCGGGGTCAGGTCCTGACCCTTCCCCTCAAATTCTCACCTCCTGCACCAAGGTAATCAGTTCAATAAGGGCGGTCTCGAACGCGTGTGGAGGTAATCGAAGTCGCGTACTCT
>NZ_JCASIH010000050.1:0-6230 GCF_059685935.1 Telluria sp. ZT3P39 | reverse complement strand
CAGGACCGTGAAACGACTTTGCGCCGATGATAGTGCTGCAACCAGTGTGAAAGTAGGTTATCGTCAGGCTAGTTATAAGCAAAACCCCACCGGTGATCCGGTGGGGTTTTTTGCGTTTACTCTTTATTCTTTCAACAGCGTTTAGCTGAACGGTAATCGTCCGACCACTCCTACAGCGCCTCGAAGCCTCCTCCTATACAGCCCCCCAGTTTCGACGCGCATGATCGGTCCATTGGTTCTGTACAACGGAGGACGGACATGAAATCGAAGGACAAGAACTCGGGCGGTGAGAACCGTGCACGCGGCATCCACAAGCCAAAAACCGTGACTGTCGCGGAGGGCAGCCTGCAGTCGCGTGCGCCTGGCGCGGTCATGCGCGGCGGCCCCGATACCCCATTCCCCATGGCGACCATCGGCTCGCAGCAGTCCGACCTGAACCGCGGCCAGGGCGGCGGCTGGAGCGCCCGCCAGCGTGGCGAGCGGATGCAGGCGCAGGCCGAACAAACCCGCCTGGGTGAAGCCCAGCGATCAGGGCAGGGCGGCATCGAACAGGTCCAGCAATCCGGCTCGCAACAGTCCGACTCCGGCCAAGGCAGCGCACAGGGAACGCAGGGCAGCCGCGACCTTTCTCCATCCCACTCCGGTAGCAAAGCGAAGAAGCATCCCCGCAGTTGAACCCGCGCGTCGTTCCCCGGAACCCGGATCGTCTCCGGGTTTTTTTGCGCCCATCCTCGCCGCAACGAAGGGCCAAACCGCCCCTGTGCGAAAACTGGGGCACAATGCAACTATAAGCCTTGCCATTTCAACCATGACAGGAACAGCATGAACGAACAGGTTGCACGCAATGTCGTCCTGGTGCGCGCTATCGAGTCTGCGGACGCGAAGCACGAAGTCCTGAGCGACGACGACCGCAAGTACGCAAGCCGCAGCGCGAAAGAGCTCGCCGCATGGCAGGCGGCAGACAGCAAGTCGGCCGTCACCCAACACCATTTCCTCGAGCAGCGCTCCGAACAGATCCTCAAGCGCCTCGGCGAGCGCACGCCCGCCTTCGGCAGCTTCGCCAGGCGCAAGCTCGGGTTGTCGGGGATCTGGCTTGCTCTCCCGTTCCTGGCCTTCGTGAGCGGCGCGGCCATCGACCGGATTGCGGATCCGCACCGCGTCGACCTGCTGTCCGCGCCCTTCCTGTTGATCATCGGGTGGAACCTGCTGGTTTACCTGGCCATGCTGGTGTGGGCGCTCGTTCCCGGCAAGCGCCATGGCTGGGCGGGGCCGAACCTGCTGCGGCGCCTGAGCGTCGGCAAGGCAGTGGTGCCGCGCAAGCTGCCGGCTCCCCTGGCCAGCGGCGTCGCCGCCTTCATGACCGAATGGGCCGCGCTGAGCGAACCGCTCGCGCGGCTGCGACTGAGCCGCACGGTGCATCTCGCGGCCGCCTGCTTCGCCCTCGGCGCCATAGCCTCGCTGTATGCGCGTGGTTTGCTGACCCAATACGTGGTCGGATGGGAGAGCACCTTCCTCGACGGCCGCGACGTCCACACGCTGCTGTCCTGGCTATTCCTGCCGGCGATGAATGCCTTTCCCTTCCTTCAGGGATTCTCGCTGGCCGAGATCGAACTGCTGCGCTTCGGTCGCGCGGTGTCGACCGCGAGCGGCGAGCGCTGGGTTCACCTGTATGGTGCGACGCTGCTGCTGCTCGTCGTGTTGCCGCGCCTGGTGTTAGCCGCATTTGCCGGCTGGCGTGCGCACCGCCTGTCACGCAACTTCCCGCTCGACCTCGACCAGCCCTATTACCGCAAGCTGGCCGACGGCATCGGCGCCGGCACACCCGCGCTGCTGCGCGTTTTCCCATACAGCTACAGCCTCGACGAGGCGCGCGACCGCGGCCTGTGGGCGATCGCCGCGGCCAGCCTCGGCGGCCAGGCGCGGGTCCAGCTACGTCCCGCGATCAGCTACGGCATCGATGCGAAGGAGGCGCTGCAGGACACGGCACTCGATGAACCGGGTGTCACCGTGACCGCCGTCCTGTTCAGCCTCGCCGCCACGCCGGAGAACGAAAACCACGGCGCCATCCTCGACTACCTGGCAAAACGGGTGCGGCGCGGGGTGGCGGTGCTGGTCGATGAATCGGCCTTCATCGAGCGCGCCGGCGAGCAACCGGACCATGCAGGACGGCTCGCCGAGCGGGTGGCCCTGTGGCGCCAGTTCTGCAGCTTCCACGGCACCTCGGCCACCTTCGTCAATCTTGTCCAGCCCGACAAATACCCGGTCGAACTCGGCGCCGGACTGGCCCTGCCGGAGCTGCGATGAACGAGGCTCCCGTCAAGATCCAGTTCGCGCTCGTCTCGCACACCAACAACGGCAAGACCACGCTGGCCCGCACGCTGGTCGGCACCGATGTCGGCGAGGTGCGCGACGCCGCCCACGTGACCCAATTCTCCGAAGCGCACCTGCTGCAGACGAGCGAGGCGGGTGACAGCCTCGTGCTGTGGGATACGCCTGGCTTCGGCGACTCGGTGCGCCTGCTCAAGCGCCTGTCGATGGCCGGCAACCCGATCGGCTGGTTCCTGCGCGAGGTGTTCGACCGCTACCGCGACCGGCCATTCTGGCTCAGCCAGCAGGCGCTGCGCGCGGCCAAGGAAGAGGCCGACGTCGTGCTCTACCTCGTGAACTCGTCGGAGTCGCCGCAGGATGCCGGCTACCTGCCGCCAGAGATGAAGATCCTCGAGTGGCTGGGCAAGCCGGTGGCCGTGCTGCTCAACCAGATGGGACCCCCGCGTCCGGGCGCCGAGGAGTCGGCCGAGCAGGGGCGCTGGAAACAGCACCTGGTCCAGTTCCCGATCGTGAAAGACGTCCTGCCGCTCGACGCCTTTGCCCGCTGCTGGGTGCATGAACACGTCTTCTACGAAGCGATCGGGAAGCTGATCGAGCCTGGCAAGCACGCGGGTTACGCGCGCGTGCTCGCTGCCTGGGAAGCGGCGAACGAGCGGCGCTATCGCAATGCCCTGCGTTTGGTGGCGGAACTGCTGGCGGTGGCGGCGCGCGACCAGCAAGAGGTCGCGATCGAGGGCAAGGGCCTGCTGAAGTCGGCCCTGAAAGCAGTCGGGCTGGGCAAGGACGAGCAGAAGCGGCAAGAGCTGGCGATGGCGGCGCTGGTGCAGCGCCTGAACGATGAAATCGGCACGACGACGGCGCGCATGCTGGTCCTGCACCGGCTCGACCCCGGCGAAGCAGCCGCCATCAATGCGCGCGTGCGAGAAAATTTCGCGGTGCGCGCGCCGGTCGACAAGGCGCAGGCCGGATTGCTCGGCGCCGTCGTGTCGGGCGCTGCGACCGGGCTGTCGGCGGACCTGATGGCCGGCGGCCTGACGCTCGGCGGCGGGGCACTGCTCGGCGCGATCGTCGGCGCCTTGACGATGGCCGGCGCCGCCTGGGGTTTCAATGTCGGTACCGACCGCAACCTGCACACCGTGCAGTTTGCCGATGCCTTCCTCCAGACCCTGCTGACGGGCGGGCTGCTGCGCTACCTGGCGGTGGCGCACTTCGGGCGCGGACGCGGGAATTACGTCGAAAGCGAGGCGCCGCCGTTCTGGCAGGCCGAAGTCGAACGGGCGGTGACCGAACACGCTGGCGACCTGCCGGCGCTGTGGCGGGCCTTGCGCGCGGCGCCAGACCAGGACGCGGCAATCGCGCTCGCCGAAAGGACGATCGCACCGGCGGCCGACGCCGTGCTCGCGCGTTTGTATCCCGCTGCCGCCTTGCCGGCGCCTGAGGTACCGGCGCCGGTGGCGGTTACTGGAACTGGTACTGCGCGCTGACGCCCAGCATCCAGTTGCGTCCCGGCGCCGCTTCGTAATAGCGGCGGTTCGATTCCGCCACGATCACCGAGCCGACATAGTCACGGTCAAGCAGGTTATTCAGGCGAAGGTATTGCTTGAGCCTCCAGCGGCCGACCTGCTGGCGCGCCTGGACCCGCGCATTCAGGATCGCATAGCCGGGCGCCGCCACCGCCGTGTTGGCGTCGTCCGGATGCACCTTGCTGCTGGCCTGCGCCTCCAACGCGGCGTTGACCCTGCCGTCCGGGGTGGTCCAGCCCAGCTCCGAGAACAGGCTGGCGCGCGGCACGCCCGGCAGGCGGTTCCCCTGCGGGATGGCGCCGAAGCCGTCGTCGTAGATGGCGCGCAGCAGGTTGGCCGCCACCTGTGCGTTCCACCCATTGGAAAAGCCCGACGCAAGGGAAAGCTCCAGTCCCTGGCGCAGCGTACGGCCTGCGTTGCGGTAGCTGGTGCGCCCGCCATTCGACGCATCGACGACCAGTTCGTCGCGCGTGCGCGCCTGGAACAGCGCGATATCGGCCCGCGTGTTCGCGCCGAACATCGCCTTGGCGCCTGCTTCGAGATGGAGGCTGCGGCTCGGGGTGAGGCCGAAATTGAATCCTGCGCCGGTGGCCGAGTAGAACAATTCGTTGAGCGTCGGCGTCTCGAAGCCGCGCGCCGCGCTGGCATACACGTTCAGCGAAGGCGAGATCTTGCGCAGCACGCCGATCACCGGCGCGGTGCCGTTGTACGTGGTGCCGCCGCTGTCGTTGCCGTTCGCGCCAAAGCGGTCGCGGACCCCGACTTTCAGCCGTGTGTGACGCAGGCCGCCGGTCAGCACCCAGGCGCCCGATTCCCATTGCGTCTGGAGGTAGGGGTCGATGCTCGTCAGGCGATTGTCTTCATCGCGGCGCAGGCGGCCGCGCACGCCAAGTAGCGTGCCGTCGAAATTCTCGAAGCCCTGGCGTGCGTCTTCCGAGTCGGCATATTCCAGGCCGACGGTCGTGCGCAGCGTTCCCGCACCGAGCGCCCGCACGTCCTGCCAGTTGACGTCGACGCCGCGGAAGTCGCGGTCGAAATCGATCACGCCGCCCGAGTGGGTAGGGGGCTGCTGGAAGGCGCGCGAGAACGACTGGTACTGGATCACACGCCGGTTGCCGCCGTAGACCGTGAGCTGCAGGCGATGCGGACCGAAGCGCTGCTGCCAGTTCAGGCCGAGCTGTCGGTGGTCGATGCTTTTGCGGGTGTCGTAGCGCTGCGCGAAGCTGCGCTGCGGCGTCTGCGTATCGGTGGGATCGATCTCGCCCGCGCGCGGGTCGCGTGCGAAGGTCTGCCAGGTGACGCCGAGCGGATCCTGGGTATCGTCCTGCTCGAGCGAATTCGCCACGATGGTCAGCTTGCCGTCACGGCCTGTGGGCAGCGTGAGCTTGGAATAGGCCTGGTCGCGCCTTGCCGCGCTATGGTCGCGATAACCATCGGTGTCGAAACGCGAGACGTCGATCACATAACCGACTCCGCCTGCCTTGCCCTGCGCGTTGACGTCGGTCTTGCGCAGTCCATCGCTGCCGCCAGTGGTCGAGAGCTCGACGCGAGGGGCGCCTTCGCCATCGCGCGTGAACAGCTGGATCACGCCGCCGGAGTGGTTGCCATATAAGGCCGAGAAGGGGCCGCGCAGCACTTCGATCCGCTCCGCCATGTCGAGGTTGAAGGTCGCGGCCTGGCCCTGGCCGTCCGGCATGGTCGCAGGAATGCCGTCCGCCACCAGGCGAACGCCGCGCACACCGAAGGACGAGCGCGCCCCGAAGCCGCGCGAGGACACCTGCAGATCCTGCGCGTAGTTCTGGCGGTTCTGGACGACGATGCCCGGTACTGCGACCAGCGACTCGGACAGGTTCACCCGCGGCTGGCCGGCGCCGATGCGCTCCGCATCGATCACGCTGACGGCTGCCGGGAGATCGAAACTCTCCTGCTCGGTGCGCGAGCCGGTGACCACGACCACTGCCTGTGGGGAGGCGGGTGACTGGGCGAAGGCAGGGAGCGCGAAGCCGGCGAGCAGGCCGGCGACGAGCGGCAGATGAGTGCGGGGAGGGGACATGTATTGTTGAGCAAGATGGCAAGAATGCCATCATAACTGCAGCAATGCCGGGATGCCGTCCGCCTGATCTGCGGGCTCGAGCAAAAGGCCTTGCAAAGGTCCCATGACGTTTGCTATAGTTCGCCTCCGCTTCGGGACACTCAGCAGTAAATGCTGATGTGGGGACTGAAAAACGTTAACGTAATCAAACAGTTACGCTAATGAAGTCCGCAGAGAAATCTGCAACGGAGCAAAAATCAGGATTGACGAGCAACGCGAAACACTGCATAATCTCATTCCTCTGCTGCTGACGAACACAACGCTTCGACAGAACACAGCAAGGCAGG
>NZ_JCASIH010000049.1:0-6252 GCF_059685935.1 Telluria sp. ZT3P39 | reverse complement strand
CAATAACCGCATCAAAGTGATGAAGCGAATGGCCTACGGCTACCGGGATAGCGACTTCTTTTTCCTGAAGATCAAAGCCGCGTTTCCCGGAAATCCGTGATGAACCTTTTTTTTTGGGGCCGGGCGCCGTATCGATGGGCGCACGGATCGAACCGCCAATAGCCCCGCATTTGGTGTAGCATGGCCGCCATGTTTTCGTTCCCACAACACTTCGCCCATGCCTGAATTCGATCCGTCGCCGCGTACCGCTCTCTCCTACGACTGGTCCGCCAGCGCACTGGGTGACCCCGCAGGCTGGCCCGCCCCGCTGCGCGCGGGGGCCGACCTGCTGCTCAATTCGCCCCTGCCGGGCCTGCTCGTGTGGGGACGCCAGACGATCCTCGTCTTCAACGAGGCGTATGCCGCGCTGGCGGGTCTCGGCTGCGGCCGGGTGCCGGGCGGCTCGGTGCCCTCGGTGCTGCCGCCGCCGCTCTCGAGCGCCGGAAGCGCGCTGCAGGCGGCCTGGGATGGCCAGCCGCGCGTGGTCCAGGGCGCCACGCCCTCGTTCCGGCGTGCCGAAGGCCTGCTCGACCACCACTGCGACTTGTGGCTCACGCCCGTGATGGACGCGAATGGCGCCGTAGCCGGCGTGCACGTCCTGCTGGCGCCGCCTTCCCCGGTGGCCGCGGCGCCCGAGGCGGATGCCGGCAGCGGCAGCCTGCGTATCCTGGTGGTCGAAGACAATATCGACTCCCAATACCTGGTGTGCGAGATGCTCAAGGCCTTCGGCCACGAGGCCGACGGCGTGGCCCACCCGAACGATGCGCTCGACCTGCTCGGACGCCAGCGCTACGACGTGCTGTTCTCGGACGTCAGCCTGCCCGGCATGTCGGGCGTCGACCTGGCGCGCAAGGCGGTCGGCGACGATCCTTCGCTCAAAGTGATCTTTGCCTCCGGTTACGGCGACTCGCTGCTGCGCCACCTCGAATTCCCCTACCTGTCGCTGCAGAAGCCCTACGAGCTGGACCAGCTTCAGGACGCCCTGGCGAAAGTGGCGCGCCTTCCGGCGCAGGGCTGAAGGGGTGGGGCTCCCGTTCTGCCGCCGTAACGCGGCTGGGCTACAATGGGCGGAATTGGTACAGCCCTGTCCCATCTTTTGCCGCGCCCCTGGCGGCGCGGCGCCCGGCCCGCGATGATGATCCCGACTGAACCCATCGGCAGCATGCCCCGCCCGCTAGAACTGGTCGCCGCCAGGCGCACCGGCGCGGCGCCGCGTGAGTTGGCAAGCCTGGTCGACGCGGCGGTACGTGCCACCGTGGCCGCTTTCGAGGCCACCGGCGCGCCGGTCATCACCGACGGCGAACAGGGCAAGTTCGAGAATTTCTGGAGCTATCCGGTGCACGGCGCCGCCAATACCGCGCCGGACGGCTTTCGCATCCCGATCGGCAATGTCGCTCGCCAGCGCATGCCGCGCCTGATCCGGGGTCCCTTCCGCTACGCGCGCTATGCCGACGAATTCGTGCGCGCCGCACGCATGCATGCCACGCTGCCGCTCAAGCAGGCCATCATCTCGCCCTCGGCGCTGTCGCTGCTCTATCCGGCCGACGGCATCGCAGGCTATTCGCGCGAGCAGTTCCTCGAAGACCTCGTGCGCGAACACGAAACCGAAATCCGCCGCTGCCTGGAAGCCGGCGCCCACAAGGTGCAGGTCGATTTCGCCGAAGGCCCGCTGGCGATGCGGCTCGACCCGAGCGGCGCCCTGCTGGCCAGCTTCGTCCACCTGAACAACATGGCCCTCGACCGCTTTTCAAACGACCAGCGCGCGCTGATCGGCCTGCACGTCTCACCAAGCGGCCTGCACGGCGCGGGCGACCTTGCGGTCGACTATGCCGAACTGCTGCCCGCCCTGTTCGAGATCCGCGCCGGCAGCGTCTATATCGCGATGGCCGGCCAGCCCGACCCCGAGCGCGTGCTGCGCATGGCGCGCGACTATGCACGCCCGGACCAACGCGTGTTCGTCGGCGTGACCGATCCGTCCAACCCGGCGGTCGAGACGGCCGCGCAGGTGCGCGACCGGGTGCTGCTGGCCGCCACCTACCTGCCGCCGACGCGCCTTGGCACCACCGACGACGCCGGCTTTGCGCCCTTCTACGACGACGCCGGCATCGATCGCGATACCGCCTTTGCCAAGGTGCGGGCGCGGGTCGAGGGCACGCTCCTGGCCGCGCGCATGCTGGAAGGAGCGGCATGAGCGACGACCACGAACTCGAACGCATGCGCTCGGCCGCGCTGCGCAATGCGCAAAGCGTGCTGGCCGCGCGCCAGCGCGCCGAAGAAGAGCTGATCGGCGCCCAGGACGCCCTGCGGCGCGCCAGCGAGCGCATGGAAAACATGCTCGAGAGCCTGAGCGACGGCTTCTGCGCGGTCGACCGCGACTGGCGCATCACCTATATCAATGGGCGCGCGCTGGACATGATCGCCCCGCTCGACAAGAGCCGGGCAGGCCTGGTGGGCCGCAACCTGTGGGAAGAGTTCGAAGACCTGCACGGCACCTCGGTGGCCCAGGACTGCCTGCGCGCAATGGAGCAGCGCGAGACCGTGGTGCGCGATTTCTACTACGCCCGCCTGCAATGCTGGGTCGAGATGCGCCTGCATCCGTCGCCGGACGGGCTCACGCTCTACTTCCAGGACATCACCCAGCGCAAGCTCGACCAGCAGGCCCTGGTCGAGCACCATACCCGCCTGCAGCTGGCGCTGGCCGCCGGCCGCCTGGGCGACTGGCGCTGGGATGCCGCGCCCGACCGGGTGCAGCTGGGCGTGCGCGCGGCCGGGATCCTCGGGCTGCCGGCCGACACACAGCTAGCGTGGCCGCAGCTGCGCGCCCGCCTGCATCCCGAGCACCGGCGCCAGGTGCGGCGCGCGGTGCTGGCCGCGGTCAAGGCGCGGGCCGACCTGAACATCGAATGCCGGGTCGAAACCGGCTCCCTCCCGGCACGCTGGGTGGCCCTGGTCGGGCGCCCCGACTACGCCGGGATCAAAGGGCAGCAAACCCTGGTCGGCATGACCGGCGTGGTACAGGACATCACCGCCCGCAAAAGCGCCGAAGACACGCTGCGCGACGAGTCGCACGTGCTCGAACTGCTCAACGACACCGGCAGCATCCTGGCCTCGACGCGCGACCTGCGTTCGCTGCTGCGGGCCGCCACCGAGGCCGCCACCGGCGTGAGCGGCGCGCATTTCGGCGCCTTCTATCACGTGGGGCAGGAAGGCGACGGCAGCGGTCAGGACACTTCCGACGGCACCCTGTTCTCGCTGTACACGCTGGCCGGCACCACTTCGGCCGAGTTTCACAGCATCGGCGCGGCGCGTGCCGGGACGCTGTTCGGTCCCATCCTGCGCGCCCGGGGCCTGGTGCGGATCGACGACATCGAACGCGACGAGCGCTATGCCGGCAGCGCCCCGCAATTCGGCCTGCCCGACGGCCATCCGCCGGTGCGCAGCTACATGGCGGTGCCGGTGGTGGCGCGCTCGGGCGAGCTGCTCGGCGCCATGCTGTTCGGCGACCCGGAGCCGGGCGTGTTCACCGAACGCAGCGAACGCATCGTCACCGGCATTGCGCTGCAGGCCGCCATCGCGGTCGACAACGCCCGCCTGTACGAAGCCACCAGCCGCGCCGCCGAAGAGCGCAAGGTGCTGCTCGAGAACGAGCGCGAGGCGCGCGCCGAGGCCGAACGCAGCAGCCAGATGAAGGACGAGTTCCTGGCCACGCTCTCGCACGAACTGCGCACGCCGCTGTCGGCCATCCTCGGCTGGTCGCAGGTGCTGCGGCGCGGCAGCCGCGACGGCGCCGACCTGCAGCGCGGCCTGCAGACCATCGAACGCAATGCGCGCGCCCAGGCCCAGCTGATCGAAGACCTGCTCGACATGAGCCGTATCACCTCGGGCAAGGTGCTGCTCGAGATGCAGCCGATCGCGCCTGGCTCCTTCATCGATGCCGCCATCGAGACCGTGCGTCCGGCCGCCGAGGCCAAGCAGATCACCCTCGAAAAACGCTATGGCGCGCCGGAGGACCCGGCCCTGCTGCTGGCGGGCGACGCCGGCCGCCTGCAGCAGGTGGTCTGGAACCTGCTGTCGAACGCCATCAAGTTCACGCCGCGCGACGGCACCGTGGCGGTGGAAGTGGCGCAGCGCGACCAATCCGTGGCGATCACGGTGCGCGACAACGGCGCCGGCATCCGCCCCGAATTCATCACCCACGTGTTCGAGCGCTTCCGCCAGGAAGACGCCTCCATGACGCGCCGCCACGGCGGCCTGGGCCTGGGCCTGTCGATCGTCAAGCACCTGGTCGAGCAGCACGGCGGCACGGTGCGCGCGGAGAGCCCCGGCGAAGGCCTGGGTGCGAGCTTCACGATCGAGCTGCCGCTGGCCAAGGCGCCCGCCACCGGCGTCCGCCGCAGAAGCGATACCCCCAGCCCGCCGCCGGCCGCCGAGCCGATGGAGCCCGCGGCGCGCGACCTGGCCGGCATCACGGTGCTGGTGGTGGACGACGACCGCGATTCGCGCGAACTCATTGCCCGCATCCTGACCGACTGCCACGCGCGGGTACGGGTCGCCGCCAGCGCGCGCGAAGCCTTCGAGGCGTTCAAGGAGCACCGGCCGGACATCCTGATCAGCGACGTCGGCATGCCCGAGGTCGATGGCTTCGAATTCATCGGCTGGGTGCGCGGCCTGCCGGTTGAGGCCGGCGGCCAGGTCCCGGCCATCGCCCTGACCGCCTTTG
This sequence comes from Telluria sp. ZT3P39, assembly GCF_059685935.1. NCBI lineage: Bacteria > Pseudomonadati > Pseudomonadota > Betaproteobacteria > Burkholderiales > Oxalobacteraceae > Telluria > Telluria sp. ZT3P39. The sequence goes on along the minus strand of NZ_JCASIH010000049.1, from coordinate 1,493 downwards.
CCCGTACGGAAGACCGCCTCAAGGCGCTGGAAGCCGGATTTTCCACCCATATTTCCAAGCCGGTCGAGCCCAGCGAACTGATTGCAACCATCGTTTCCGTGACCTCGCAGGGCACGCCGATGGTGGCGGGCGGACCCCGCACGCATGGTCGTTGATGCTCCTACCGGCTCACGCGGCGCTGTCCTACAAGAAATTTTGCAGGCTTTGCTAGACTATACAGAGATGGGATAAGCCCATTCCAGAAAGAAATGGAACAGGCCCCTCAGACCGAGTAGAAGAGACCAAGCATGCCGAGCAGACAAGACATTTTGAACGCAAAAATCCTGGTGGTGGACGACTCGCCGGACAATATCGAATTGATGGAAGAGATATTGCGCGAGGAAGGCTACACCTGCGTCAGTTCGACCATGTTCCCGGACCAGGTGTGCCCGCTGCACCGCGAGCATAACTACGACCTGATCTTGCTCGACCTGCAGATGCCGGGCATGAACGGTTTCCAGGTCATGAAAGGCCTGAAGGAAATCGAACAGGGCGGCTACCTGCCGGTGCTGGCCCTGACCGCCCAGCCGAGCTTCAAGATCGCCGCGCTCGAAGCCGGTGCGCGCGACTTCATCAGCAAGCCCTTCGACCTGCTCGAGGTGCACAAGCGCATCCACAACATGCTCGAAGTACGCCTGCTCTATAAAGAGCTGGCCCAGTACAGCCGCGCCCAGCAGGAACTGGCGCTGCACGACGCCCTCACCGGCCTGCCGAACCGCCGCCTGCTGGAAGACCGCATCGAAACCGCCCTCCAGCACGCCAACCGCAGCCATGCCAAGGCCGCGATCATGTACCTGGATCTGGATGGCTTCAAGGCGATCAACGACACCTATGGCCACGCCTATGGCGACGAGATCCTGAAAATGGTCTCGCAGCGCCTGCTGGCCGGTTCGCGCAAGGAAGACACGGTCGCGCGCCTCGGCGGCGACGAGTTCATGGTGGTGCTGGGCGACATCCACTGCCTGGCGGACGCCCAGGGCCCGGCCGCCAAGCTGGTCGAAGCCCTGTCCGAGCCTTTCTTCATCAAGGACCTCACCTTGCGCCTGTCGACCTCGATCGGCATCAGCATCTATCCGGACGATGCCGAATCGGTCGACTCGCTCATCAGCATCGCCGACTACGCCCTGTACGAAGCCAAACGCGCCGGCAAGAACCGCTTCTGCTCGCCGGCGGCGAACCGCCAGTCCGCGACCAAGATGCCGCTGCCCTCGAGCGCCCCCGTGGCCGAGCTGGCGCCGCACCGCTAAGCCTCCTAGGCATGCGCAACGCGAATGGGCCCTTCGGGGCCCATTTCGATTGCCGCCAGAGTCAGCGCCAAATTCAGGGTCACAAATTCAGGGTCAGGTCCTGACCCTTCCCCACATATTTTCCTTGTAGGCGGGCCGGGTTGCTGCTAGCTTCCCTGTCAAAAAAGCGGTGCATGCATGGCTGTGTTAGCCCTCTCTTTCGTAGCG
>NZ_JCASIH010000048.1:0-6494 GCF_059685935.1 Telluria sp. ZT3P39 | reverse complement strand
GACTACGCAGTACTTCCTTGGCCGTCATCTCGATCACTATCCCATCCTCCCCTGGGACGTATCCTAGGGGACATCTCTATTTAGCGGAGAGGGGACATTACTACTTAGCGCTAACAGCTTGTCTCGATGAGGCTTTGCCAACAGCCGAACCCCTGCTATAATGCGTGCATCGGGCGGCTGTAGCTCAGCTGGATAGAGTACTTGGCTACGAACCAAGGGGTCGTGGGTTCGATTCCTGCCAGCCGCACCAGAAGACATGAGGGACCAGATTGAAAAATCTGGTCCCTTTTTTCTTTGTGGCGTCGGTCAAGCCGGTGAAAGAAGCGGACCGGCTTCCCCGGACGGCCCTTGCCGGGTGCCGCGCGCAACAAAGCGTTCGCGGCGGGGTGATGGGACGGCATCCGCACAGGGGGTTTGCCAATTCTCGGGGTGCTGCTATAATGCGTGCCTCGGGCGGCTGTAGCTCAGCTGGATAGAGTACTTGGCTACGAACCAAGGGGTCGTGGGTTCGATTCCTGCCAGCCGCACCAACTTTTTCAAAATGGTCCAGAAGCGATTCTGGGCCATTTTTCTTTTCCGCATCACATTTCGGTGCCGGCGCTTTCCAATTTTCACTTTCTTCCGTCCTACAAGGGACTGCCTCCGCCTGCCGCCGGGCTAACTCAGCAAGAGCCTTGATTTCATGGGATTTTTTGCTTTGCATTACTTAACCCTGTCTTAAAATCCAGCTACTCAGCACAGGATACGCCCCCGTCTTTTTGTAGGACTGAACTGACACATTTTGCGCAACTGAACGGGATTTTTCTCCGTGACAAGCTCGTAATGAAGGCTCCCCTATGGAGAGCCTGTTTATGGCATATCTAGCCGGAAATTGGTTGATTTTTAGAATGTGGCGTCGCCGTCTTGCCCCAATCATGAATCCGCGTGCATTTCCATGTTGTTTTGATAGCATGAAGTTCCCCGATCTTGAAACCCAAGCTGCAGGACGCGGCTGATTCTATGCGAGGAAAGAAATGAAAAAATCATTGATTGCTGCAATTGTGTTAGCTTCCGCTTCGTTCGGTTCGTCAGCTGTCATGGCCCAGGACGTCGTCGGCAACTCTCCACAAGCACTGAACCTGATTGATGACAGCGCCTTCTTCGGCGACACATTCGAAGCAGGTAACGAAGGCAATACCTTCGCTGACCGTTTCACCTTCACAGTAGATGGTGGCGTGGGCATGAATCTGGATGCGATCATCTCGTCGATCAGCCGTACTGCCGACACCGGTCTGGACATCACCGGCCTGGCCCTGTATGGCGAAGGTGACACCCTGATCACCACCGGCACCTCGCTGCACAGCGGCGAAATGGACGTGTGGTCGATCTCGAGCGACAACCTGGCTGCCGGTAACTACTACCTGCAGGTCAGCGGCAACCTGGTCTCGGATGCCGGCGCCTCGTTTGGCGGCGCTGTCATGCTGGCCCCGGTTCCGGAACCAGAAACCTACGGCATGATGCTGGGCGGACTTGGCGTCCTGGGCTTCCTGGCACGCCGCCGGAAGGCTAAACAGGCTTGAACAAGGCCTGGTGTGAGCATCGACGGAAGCGTGCAATGCGCTTCCGTTTTTTTTCGCCTGTCGGCTACGCGACGCGTGCAGCGCCGCCGCCCTGCCCTCAAGTACGCAGTTTCTTGATCACCGCGCGGTTGCTCAGGATCTCCTCGATCTGCTCGAAGCGCACCGGCTTGACCATGTGGTGGTCGAATCCGGCCTCGAAGGCGAGCTGGCGGTCTTTTTCCTGGCCCCAGCCGGTGACGGCGATCAGCACCGTCATTGCGCCGCACTGCAGCGTGCGGATGCCGCGCGCCAGGTCGTAGCCCGACATGTGCGGCAGGCCGATGTCCAGGAAAGCGTAGTCCGGGCAGAAGCGCGCCGCCGCGGCCAGCGCGTCCGGGCCGTTATGCGTGATGACCACGCTGTGCCCCATGGCCGTGAGCAGCGCGCCGATGCTGTTGACGAAGTCGACGTTGTCGTCGGCCAGCAGGATGCGGTAGGTCTCGGTGCTGATGAAGGCGGCCGGTGTCGGCTTGGTGAGGGGCTCGGGCTCGACCACGATCGGCAGGCGCACCACGAACTGGCTGCCGTGGCCCAGGCCTTCGCTGCGCGCCTCGATCGTGCCGCCGTGCAGCTCGACGAGTTTGCGCGCCAGCGACAGGCCAACGCCCAGGCCCGCATTGCTGCGCTCGAGGGTGGAGTCGACCTGCACGAACATCTCGAACACCGAGTCGAGCATGCCTGGGGCCAGGCCGATGCCGCTGTCGGCCACTTCCAGCACCAGGGTCTTGTCTTCCACGGTGGCGCGCAAAGCCACGCGCCCGCCGCGATTCGTGTACTTGGCGGCGTTGTTGAGCAGGTTCGACAGGATCTGCGCCAGGCGCGTGGCGTCGCCATGCAGGAAGACCGGACGGTCCGGCAGGTCGATTTCCAGCTCGTGGCCGTGCAGCTCGATATACGAGCGCACCACTTCCAGGGCGTCGTTGACCACGGCCTTGAGCTCGACCCGGCCCATCTTGATCGTGAACTTGCCGGTATTGATGCGCGAGACGTCCAGCAGGTCGTCCACCAGGCGCACCATCTGGCGCAGCTGGCGCTCCATGATGTCGGTGGCGCGCTGGGTGGCCTGGGCGTCGCCGCTGCGGATGCGCAGGATGTCGAGGCCGGTGCGGATCGGCGCCAGCGGGTTGCGCAGCTCGTGCGCCAGCGTCGCCAGGAATTCGTCCTTGCGGCGGTCGGCCAGGATCAGGGCCTGCTCGGCGCGCTCGCGCACCGTCATTTCGTGTTCGAGCGTGCGGTTGGCCGCCTGCAGCGCGTCCGAGCGGCGTCCGATCTCGGCCAGCATGTCGTTGAAGGCCTCGACCAGCACCCCGATCTCCCCCTTCTCGTTGCCCGGCACCCGCAAGGTGAAGTCGCGCCGCAGCATCACCTGGCGCGCCACGTTGGTGACGGCTTCGAGCGGGCGCGTGATCGAGGCCTGCAGGCGCGAGGCCACCAGGGCCGCGATCACCAGCGCGCCCAGCATCACGCCGCCCAGGATGGCGCCATAGCTGATTACGCGCTCCAACAAGCCGTAGCGCGAGCGCAGGTAGACCGTGCCGAGCGGCTCGCCGTTCTCGACGATCGGGCGGAACACCACCAGTTCGCCGCGCTCGATCCGGAAGCCCGCCGCCTCCGGCCGCGCCGGCAAGGTCGGCGCAACGCCCGCCGTGGCATAGGTGGCGAAGCGCTGGCCGCTGTTGGTATAGATGGCGCCGGCCACGATCTGCGGGCGCACCCGCAGCACGCTCAGGTTGCGCGTGGCCGCGGCCGAATCGTTGAACGAGACCGCCGGGGCGGTGACGTCGGCGATGATGTCGGCCTGGGTGGTGAGGTCGTCGACCCAGACCTTCTGGAAGGTGCGTACGTCGACCACCAGCATGGCAATCGCCGCCGAGAGCAGCGCCACGATGGTCGTGGCCACCGCCATCAGAATCAGTTTGCTGCGGACCGAATTGGTATCGTGCATGCTCATCACGATCCTCCCTTCTGGACCCGGTTCGCCACGGTCAGCAGGCGCGAACTGAGTTTGACGTTTTTCTTTTCGGCGGCATCGAGCGAGACGTCGAAGCGCACCCGCTCGTCGACGATACGGAAGTTGATCACGCTGCCATAGCGCAGCCCGAGCTCGCATTCGGTCACCGTCAGCAGTGCGCCCGGGGCGCTGCGCAGCACGCGGCCGGCGCGTTCGCTATCGAGGCCCGAGACGAACAGCAGGTGCGCCGCCGGCGGCGCCTCGTGCTCGCTTACCCGCCGCACGGCGATCGGGCGGCCGGCAATCACGCGGCCGGCCGCGATGCGGGCCAGTTCGGCCGCCATGTCGTCCGAGCCGACCACGGCGATCGTGAGCGGCGCGGCGGCGTCGGCAAAGGCGCTGGACGGAAAGTCGGCATAGCCGAGGAATTTGTACAGGAAAGCGGCCTTGACCCGGCGTTCCAGCGCCTGCGCGCCCGGCCCCTGGGCCAGTGCGCGCGGCGCCGTTCCCGCGGCCGCCAGCAGCAGCGGCAACGCGAGCACCCGGCAAGCCAGGCGGCGTCGCGTTCGGTCGGGAAGTAAATTCGTCATCGTTGTCATCGGCACTTTTATCTGCGCTCAGAAGCGCAGCGTTGCGCTGGCGAACAGCTTGCGTTCTGCCAGTTGGCGCACATCGGCCATCCCGAATTCGGGATGGCGCGCATGCAGTAAATTGCGGCCCACGAGGGCCAGTTCCAGGTCGGGCAGCGCCTGCCACGCAATGCGCGCGTCCAGCTCATGATAGCCCGGCACCGCCGGTTGCGGCAGGCGCGCGACGCGCCGCAGCAGCAGGTCGGCGCGCCAGTCCGGCCCCAGGTCGTGCGAGGAGCGCAGGCTCCAGTAGCTGCGCGGATCGTTGGTGGCCAGCCCGGTGCGTGCCGAGGCATCGGTGCTGGCCGGCGCCACGCCCGTCGCCACGTCCTGCAGCAACAGGCCCGCCGACAGGCGCCAGCCGCGCGCGGCTTGCCAGCTGACCCAGGCTTCGAGGCCGCGTACCTGGCCGTAGCCGAGATTGCCGAACATCGCCGGCGCCCCACCGTCCTGCAGCTCCAGCGTGCGCAGGTGCGCATAGTCGCTGTAGAACAGCGTGGCGGAATACGACAGCGCGGTGTCCGGCTGGGCGCGCCAGCCGAGCTCGAACACCCGCGCCGTTTCCGATTGCATGCCGGGCGAGCGGCCGACCAGGTAGCGCTCCCCGTTCGAGGTCGGGTCGACCAGCTGCATATCGCGGTCGATCCGGGCCGGCGCGCGCACCGTGCGCGAGGCCGAGGCCCACAGCAAGGCGTCCGGCGCGGCGTCCCAGGCCAGGCGCAGGTTGGGCAGCAGCTCCGTGCCGGTATAGATATTGTGTTCCAGGCGCAGGCCGGCTGTCGCGCGCAAGCGCGGCGTGATGCTGGCCTCGTCCTGCACGAACAGGTTGCTCCAGCCAAGGTGGCGGTGGTCAGGGGCGAATTGCAGCACCGGGCCGTTCGCGAAGCGGTCGCGCGCGTGGCGGTAGCCGCCGCCCCAGGTCAGCGCATGGCGCTCGCCGATGCGCTTGCCGTACTGCGCCTCGAAGTCGACGATATCGAGTTCGCTGCGCCCGGCGCCGCGCTGCTCGCGCCGGGTCTGCTCGACATACACCTGCAGCCGCAGCTCGGCCTCGCCGGCCAGGCGCGCATTGAAGCGCGCGGCCAGATTGGCGCCCGAGAAATTCGTGCGCGGCCCGTCCGCAGCCCGCAGCGCGCCATCCATCAGGTCGCCGCTGAGGCTCAAGCCCTGGCCGGCGCCTTCCCAGTCGAGGCGAAATCCCGCCTGGCGCCGGCCGACGCTGCCACCGTTCATGCCGGGCGCCTCGCCCGGCGCGCCATCGAGCTCGTCGCGCTTGCCGTAGACGCGCACGTGGGCGCCATTGGCCAGGCGCTTGCCGTAGCGGACCGTGGCGCCGGAATAGCCGTTGCCGGCATGGACCACGGCCAGCCCGCCCTGGGTAAGGGCGGCGCTGCGCGTGATGATGTTGATGACGCCGTTGACGGCATTGGTGCCCCAGATCGTCCCGCCGGGGCCGCTGATCACCTCGATGCGCTCGATATCCATCATCGGCACGTCCTGGGCTTCCCAGAACACGCCGGAAAACAGCGGCGAATAGACGTTGCGGCCGTCGATCAGCACCAGCAGCTTGTTGGCGAGCCGGGACGAGAAGCCGCGCGCGCTGATGGCGTATTCCTGGCTGCTGCTGAGTGCCACCTGCAGGTTCGGCGCCAGCCGCAGGGCTTCGGGAATGCTGGTGGCGCCGGCCCGTGCGATCTCGGCGCCGCTGATGACATAGAGCGAGGCCGGCGCGCTGCCCAGGCGCCCGGGCTGGCGCGACACCGAGGTGACGACGATCTCGGAGAGCTGCTCGAGCGAATAGTCGGCCAGCGCGACACTGCTTCCGGCTTCCGGCTCGGCGCTCGCCGCCACTGCTTCCTGGACGCCCGCCCAGGCGGCCGCCTGCCCCGCGCCGGCCGGCAGCAGGAACAGTGCCGACAGGAAGCAGGCAAACGAAGGGAGTCTTGACATAGTTGCCATCGTAGAACATTTTCTCTCACGCACCAAGGCCGCACGATTGGCTTGTGGTTTCCCGGCCATGCGAATGACGCTGTGCTTGACAAACCGGCTGATCGCCACCGTGCCATCAATAAAATTGATAGCTGTCATTGGAAATATGAATTGGACGAATTTGCGGCGTTGCAGCATGATGCTCCTGTCTCCTCTATTCTCCTCCAAGGAAATAGATTCAGCCCGCTTCTCAGAAGCGGGCTTTTTTTTGGTTCATCACGGATTAGCGTGAAGTGACGATGAAAACAAAGAAAGCGGTAAAGAGAAGTTAGACTTGTTGTGCGACCAACAAAATCAACTTTTCCCACCGCTTTCATGACGAATCAT
>NZ_JCASIH010000047.1:0-7475 GCF_059685935.1 Telluria sp. ZT3P39 | reverse complement strand
TGACATTTCTGTCACCCTTATTGCTAAGGGGTCGCTCACTCAAAATACTGACCGTCATCTCATTGCTGAGACAACGCTATTTCTTTTTTGTGAACATTTGATAATTTAAGTAATCAATGACCGAAGTCACTGGCACCTTCATCAAACGCCCACACTTATCGACTGTAAATTGTTAAAGAACTGTATTCGGACCTGCCTTGCTGTGTTCTGTCGAAGCGTTGTGTTCGTCAGCAGCAGAGAAGAGAGAGTATGCGGCGTTTTGCGTTTCTCGTCAACCCCTTCGTTTCCTTCGCTGTGGCTGCCTTCAGGGCTGCTTCTGCGTCGGAGGAGCAGAACTATAGCAAATGATCACTGCGGCCGCAAGCCTTAACATTCGCCTGCTGCCTGAGCTGCGAACAACGGTTATACCTTGCGAATCGCTCCCTGCGCCCACTGGTAGCCTATACGCTCCTGCTCCATCCGTACGTGCTCGCCGTGGAGGTTGTCACGCAGCGCGAGGAAGAGCTGCTGCTCGTCATTCGTGAGTCGACTCAGGGTAGCGAGGTAGCGCTTTTCAGGCTCTTCTTTTCCCCACAGCCTCTGGTGTGCCTGCAAGGTTTGCTCGTCCATCAGCAAAGAGCGCACATGCGGAATGTTCGCGCGCAGCCGGTCGAGGATCGCAAACCCGTGAGTGTCGATGTCTCCCCAATAATGCAGCTCCTTGTCGTGCAGCCATGCGGTCTGCGCCAGGCGGTCGATCCCGTAACCGCCGCCAAATACCACCATCGCCGAGCGCGCCGCGGGAAAGGCGAGCGCGTTCACCTCGTTCTCGGTAACGAATACCCGTTGCACGCCGGTGTCGAGGGTCGCGAACTGGGCTACCGGCACGGTCAGATCCGACAGGCCACCGATGAAATGCTCCGGGTCGAGCATGCGAAAGCGGATCAGCGCCGGCTTGGCCAGGAGTCCGAACCGGGTTTCGAACTGGCCGACGCCGTTTGCACCGGCCAGGATTGCCCCGGGGGGCATGACCTGGTCCAGCAGCTCCGCAAACAAGCCCTTGCGCGACTCGATGAATTTCGTGTGCACCCCCTCGATGTCGAGCTGGCGCAAGTAAATGCCGGGCTGCGGGTGCGCCACGAACCAGTGCAGCACCGCCAGGACACGCTCCCATGCGTCCGCGTGCTCCAGCAGCTTGAGCGGCTGGCTGCACAGCCAGGCGCGCAGGGCCGGGAACGCCTTGAGGGTGGCGCCCGCGAGTCGGTCGAAGCGCCGGGCGTCCGCGGCGCGGCCAATCATGCGCAGCGCGTCGTCTTCGGACGGGATTACCGCCGCTACCGGGATACTGTTGCGTCCGAGCTGGCGGTGGTTGACCGCACGCCAGACCAGGTCGTAGCCGTATCCTTTGCGGTCGCGACCCGTCCCGGCGAGGTCACCAATCCATGCGCGCACCGCCTCGAACTGTTCTCCCATGTCGGCAACGCTGGGCTGCCTCACACGCAGTTCATAGGGGAATAGCGTAGCGCCTTCGACCCGCGCGCGGAGCAGCGCTCCGCTGTCCCATAGCGCGCGGGTGCTGGCGACGATGTCTTCCGGTGTCGTCCATTTTGCAGCGCGAGGCACGCCCCTCATCCGGCGCGCGCCTCGCGCTCGGCGCGGAATTCTTCGATGCTCAGGTAGCGCAGCATCGACTGGCGCCCTTCCTCGCTGTGCACGAATCCAAGCCCGGCAACATAGGGCTCGATGATGTGGATCTTCTGCAGCGGAGTGACGATCAGCAGCTGCAGGTTCATGCGGCGGAACAGCTCGAGCCCGTAGCGCGCCGACTCGTCGGAGCCGCGGCCGAATGCTTCATCGATGACCACAAAGCGGAACGAACGCGATCGCACCGCGCCCCACTCCAGGCCAAACTGGTAGGCAAGGCTCGCCGCGAGCACGGTATAGGCGAGCTTTTCTTTCTGGCCACCGGATTTACCGCCCGCGTCGGAATAATGCTCGTGCTCGCGGCCATCTTCGCGCCAGCGCTCTGACGCCGAGAACACGAACCAGTTGCGCACGTCGGTCACCTTGCGGGTCCAGCGCTTGTCCATTTCGGCGCTGCCTTCGCGGCCTCGGAAGCGCTCGATGATGCGCCGCACCTGCAGGAATTTGGTTTCGGTGTATTCCTCGTCGGGCGATCCGGTGAGAGCGCCTTCGGTACAGCTGCGCAGGTCGTGCTGGAAGTCGCGCAGGTCTGCGTCCAGGCTCGGCTCCGCTTCCAGCGCAATGTAGCGGTTGGGGTTGTAGTCGATCGCATGCAGCGAGGTGTTGATGGTGTCGATGCGTTCGCGGATGGTCTCCCTTTCGCGCTTGAGCTGCGACTGGAAACCGGCGATTTCGCGAATCGTGTTCTCGTTCAGCAGTTCCTTGAAGCGGCTGGCGAAGCGCGGCAGGTCGTCTGCCTGCAAGGCGTTGAGCATGCGCCTGAATTCGCCGGCCGCCTCGATGCTGACGTCGACCTCGCGCGCGTCGAGCGGCCAGGTGGTCGTGTAACTCTGCATGGCTGAAATGATCGCATCGCGCAGCCGGTCGATCTTCTTGCCTTCGGCGTCGATGCGCGCCTGCAGGAACTCGCGCATGTCGCGCTCGCGGTTGTCGGACGATTCCACTGTCAGCACGTGCTCGCCCAAGGCCTCGGCGCGCAGGGCGTCCAGTTTCAGCTCAAGCGCCGCGGCCGGGGAATCGATATAGCCGGCGGCCAGCAGAGCGGACTCCTCGCGCAGCTGCCGTGCGTGGCGCAGCTTCTCGGCGACGGTGGCCTCCGTAGCCTTGGCGGCGCCGTGCCGGGCTTCGCTTTCGGACTGGGCAAGCTCAAGCTCGCGCAACTGGGCTTGCAGGGTGCGCAGCAGGTCGGACGACGCCGCGAGTTCCTGTTGCTCGCGCTCGAGCTGGTCGATGGCGGCGACCAGCGGTTTCCAGTCCAGCTCCGCGAAATCGGCATAGACCGCCAATTGCTGCCACAGGCCGTGCAACCTGTTCCATTCCTCGACTTCTTCCTTCAAGCTTCGGATCTGCTGGGCGTGTGCATGAATGCGCGTCGCCAGGTCACGCTCCTGCTTTGCAAGCGCGGCGATCTTCGCTTCATTGGTCCAGCCGAGCACGAAGCGAGTGCGGTCATCGATCTGGTGGCGGTCGTCTTTCTCGTGGCGCTCACCGCCAGACTTCACCTGGCCATTGGGCGTGATCGCCCGCTGCTCGCGGCGGAACTGGTCCATGCTGTCACAGCATGCATAGTCGAAACGCCGCGCCAGCTCCGCCTCGATCCAGCCATAGAAGGGCGAATCGGGCTGGATCGCCAGCTTGCGCGCCAGCGAATGCGGATGGGTCGCCTGTCTCGCGGATGTCACGGCCGGGCGCACCCGGTAATACACCAGCCGCGCGCCAAGGTGGGTGCGGTCAGCCCAGGCGGCAACCTGGGCGTAGTAGGGTTCCGGAACCAGCAGGGAAAGGCCAAACGCGTGCAACAGGCGCTCGGCCGCGCCCTCCCATGCGCGCTCGTCGTCGCGAACCTGGATCAGTTCACCGGCGAAGGGCAGCTTGTCCGCAGGGAGAGACAATGCTTCGCACATGGCTTCGCGAACCATCAACACCTGGCGTGGGATGTTCGAGCGGCGCTGGCGCAACGACTCGAGTTCGCCGGTCAGTTCGCCGTGCAGGCGCCGCAATTCGCGGACTGTTACCCCCGCTTCGGTCAGGCGGTTGCTGCGTTCGTCGCGCTGCACGATGCACTCGGCCTGTCCCTGCTCGATGGCGCGCCGATTGGCGTTGAAGGTGTCGCTATCGAGCGCGCCGGGCAAGCCGACCGCGCCCGCAATCAGCTTGTACTTGTCGGCACGTGCGCCCCTTTCGTGCCTGGTCGCCTCCAGCCGGGCGATGTCGCCCTTGATCTGTTCGATCCGGTTGCCCCCGTTTGCCGAGATCGCCGCGGTGAGCTCGTCGCGCGTCCGGTTTTGGGCGCGCCGCAGTTCCTGCAGCTGCGCCAGCATGCCCGCCGCCCGTTCTTCTTCGGCTTCGAGGTTGGCGATGCGCTTGTCGAGCAGCGCTGCCTTCAGTCCGGCGAACCAGGGGCGCAGCGCATCGCGGCAAGCCCGCAGTTCGTCCACGCTCTGGACCAGCGCAGCATGGCGGTCGCAATCGGCAGCGAGGGGCAGCAACGCATCGATCTGGGCCTGGGCCTTCAGGACTGCTTCGTGTGCGCGATTCAGGTCGTCGAAGTGCGCGATCAGCGCGTCGATGCGGGGCTGCACCGGGAACGGCTCGAGCATGTGTTCGCGCACGAACTCGGTGAGGTTGCCGACCGATTTCATGGAAACGGTCTGGTTGAACAGGTCCATCGCCTGCTCGGAAGCAATGCCGAAGCGGCGCCGGAACTCGGCGCCATAGGGCGGAAAGCTGTCGAACAGGGTAAGCCCGGCGATGCCGCGCAGGCGCTTGCGCAGCTGCGTGATGTCGGTGCCAAAGCCTGCGAAGTGCTCCGCAATCGACAGGCTGGCGTCGGCCACGACGTAGAACCGCTCCGGCTGGCCACGGGGATCCTTCAGCCAGAATACCTGGGCCAGGGTGACGCTCTGGTCGAAGCCTTCGTTGCGGAATTCCGCCAGCAGGACGGAATAGCTGTGGTGGTCGCGCAGCGGAACGGCGCGCGCGCTCATCCCGGTGTCGCCGCGCTCGGATTTGTAGTGGCCGAGCACATAGGTACGCAGGCTGCGCTCGCGCGCCTCGGCGCCGGCGGCCTTGTTGTACGAAATCTTGTTGGGCGGGACCAGCAGGGTCGTCAGTGCATCCACCAGTGTCGACTTGCCCGAGCCGATGTCGCCGGTGAGCAGCATGTTGTCGCCGCCCGGTTGCATGCGCCACACGCGCTGGTGGAAAGTGCCCCAGTTGTACACCTCAAAGCGGTGCAGGCGAAAACCCGCCCGTTCCGCGCCGTCGGCCGGCGCCGGTGGCGGCTCGGCGTCACCGGGCTCGTCCAGATTGAACTGCGCCTGGAGAGCGTGTGCGGACGAATCGAATCCTGACGGTGCGTTCATGCGCTTTCCTCCCCGCCGGCCGATGTGGCGTGGCTCGTGTACGCTTCGAGCCGCTTGTCGAATTCGTCGAGCCACTGCGCGTCGACGAAGGCCTTCAGGATGCGGCGGACTTCATACTGGTTATCCGGTCCGCGCAGCCGGCGCAGGAATCCGAGCTCGACAACCTTGTTGAGGTGGGTTTCCATCCGGTCGAGCAAGCGTGCTTCGTTCGCGGTATCGGGCAGGAACAGGCGCATCTGCTCGGCGATGTCTTCGCGGCTGACCACCAGCCTGCTATCGCCTCCCGTCGCGTCGACTTCCGCCAGTTTCTTGCGCAGCAGGACCAGAATCAGGCTGACCGGAAAACTGAGCGGGCGCCGCTGGACCAGGCGCGGCATGTCGGCCTCTTCCACTGACCGGGGGCGCTGGCGCAGATAGGCGTAGCCTTCGGCCTCGTCGAAGATCAGCTCGAGGCCGATGACGGCGCAGTAGTCGCGCACCCGTGCCTGAAGGTCGAGCAGGGCCTGCCAGGGAGCGGCGGCATTCTCGCGGTACAGTACGCCCTGGAACAGGCTGACCAGGATGGGGGCGAGTCGGTCGTCGTCATTCATAGGGTGTTTGCTCACGTACGGTAAAGATGACAAGTGGTAGCGATGCCTGGCGGACGCGACCGGCGCCGTCGGTCCAGGACACCAGTTCGTTGCGCTCATCGTCAATGACGGCTGCGACCTCCTGCGTCGCGAGCTTCAGGTAGGTGGCAAGCTCGGCCAAGCCCTGCTCGATCGGGCGTTCCGCTACCAGTGCTGCCAGGGATATCTGCTTGCGCCCCTGCAATGCCCGACGGATGTTCGACAACAGGCGCGCCTGATCGACGTGGACCTGTTCGAACAGGGCGTCGCTCGCGATGTCGTGGGTAGTGTCGTCCATCGTGACGTTGCGGATATCGGCCTTGAAAGGCGGATTGTAAAGCACGCGCTCCATTGGCAGGCCGATCTCCGGCGCAGGCTCGTCGATGGATGCGAATGACCCGTCGGGCACCTGGCCCCGCAAGGCCAGCGCCTTTTGCTCGACGCTGCGAATCAGCTCCATGATGCGGCGGTTTTCCATCCAGGCCTGGTCGTCCAGGTAACGGCGCAACTGCCCGGACAAGCGCGCCACGGTACGCTGCGTGACCTCGCCGGCTTCCAGCCAATCGTAATGGATGCGCCTGATGCGTCCATCGGGTTCCAGCTCGCGAATCGGTCCAAGTTGCATGACACGCTCCAGTAGCTTGCCGAGTTCGTCCTGGCGCGACGGCGACATCAAGAGATCCCAGAACGCACGGAAACTGCGTCCTTCGTCGGAATCGGCGATCAGGTCACGCCAGCCGAACACTTGCTGCAGCAGTTCGCCCTTGCCCCCGTCCCAGGTGGCGATCTGCTCACGTACGCTCCGATCCAGACTGCGGAAATTCTGGTCGAGTGCGCGAAAATCGGACAGCAGCTCGCGCGCAGTGCTCGCCATTTGCAGGAACCGTTCGCGCACTTGGGTCGGCTCCATCAAATCCAGGCGCCCTTCGCGGATCTGGGCGATCTCGGCGTCGATTTCCGCCTTGCGCTTCTGTAGTTCTTCGATGCGCGTGCGCGGGTTCAGTTCGGTGCCGTCGACGATCTGTTTAAGCAGATCAAACACGGTCATCAGGCGCGATTCGGTGCCAATGAACGCACGCTGGCCGAGGGCGTCCAGCCACTCGATGGCCTGTTCCGCAGAAGAGGTAAGGTCATAGTGTGGCTCGTCTTGCCCGTGCGGATAATATTTCCGGAGCCAGCCACGCTCGTCGGAAGCCCAGTCGTCCAGATAGGCCGTGGCGCTTTTCGGATATGCACCCTGGCCTTCCGCTTCGTGGATCTGGAAAAGATGATCGTCGAGCTGGGTGGCGAGTTCCTGGCGCGGAATCGTGCGGATGTTCGGCGCGACGAAGCTGCGATGCAGGAAACTGGCGATCATGGGAGCATGGTCGGCCGCGAGAAGACGCCAGGCGGGATGCGAACGCCGCTGGAGAACAAGCTGGTGGTAGTCCATCGTCCGTTGTCATGTGGTGAATCGTATGACTGTACTGTGAGTTCGGTGGTTTGACAAAGGATGGGAGAAAACCAGGTCAAATGAAGTTCCGGCTTGCGCCGGAACGACGGTCCGAGGGCTAACGCAAAGATTATGCTGGCGCGGCGTTCCAACGCAATATGCACTCATCACCACCGCTTGCACCGTCGCCCCGGCGAAGGCCGGGGCCCAAGTTCGCAGTGCAGCCACCGGCGCCTGCCCGATGAGATGCGTTCGATATGGGCGCACAAGCGCAAAAAACCCCACCGGATCACCGGTGGGGTTTTGCTTATAACTAGCCTGACGATAACCTACTTTCACACTGGTTGCAGCACTATCATCGGCGCAAAGTCGTTTCACGGTCCTGTT
>NZ_JCASIH010000046.1:0-8106 GCF_059685935.1 Telluria sp. ZT3P39 | reverse complement strand
AGCGCGCGCGCGATCGAGATGCGCTGGCGCTCGCCGCCGGACAGGCCCTGGCCGCGCTCGCCCACCATCGAGTCGTAGCCCTGCGGCAGGCGCAGGATGAATTCGTGGGCGTGGGCCGCGCGGGCCGACGCGATGATCTCTTCGCGCGTCGCGCCCGGCTTGCCGTAGGCGATGTTCTCGGCAATCGTCCCGAAGAACAGGAAAGGCTCCTGCAGCACCAGGCCGATGTGGCGGCGGTAGTCGGCCACGGCAAAGGTGCGGATATCGACGCCGTCCAGCAGGATCGCGCCTTCGGCCACGTCGTAGAAGCGGCAGATCAGGTTGACCAGCGTGCTCTTGCCCGAACCGGAATGGCCGACCAGGCCGACCATCTCGCCGGCCTTGATCTTCAGCGAGATGCCGCGGTTGACGGCGCGGTTACCGTAGCGGAAACCGACTTCGCGCAGCTCGATGTTGCCCGCCACTTTCGGCACCGTGACCGGGTTGACCGGGTCCGGCACGCTCGAGACGTGATCAAGGATGTCGAAGATGCGCTTGGCCGCCGACGCCGATTTCTGGGTCACCGACACGATACGGCTCATGGAGTCGAGTTTCACGTAGAAGCGGCCGCTGTAGGCGATGAAGGCCGACAGCGTGCCCACCGTGATGTCGCCCTGCGAAACCTGCCAGATGCCGAAGCACCAGATCACCAGCAGGCCCAGTTCGGTCAGCAGCGAGACCGTCGGCGAGAACAGCGACCAGACCTTGTTCAACTTGTCGTTGACGACCAGGTTATGGCGGTTGGCTTCGCGGAAGCGGTTGGCTTCGCGCTTTTCCTGGGCAAAGGCTTTCACCACGCGGATGCCGGGAATCGTATCGGCCAGCACGTTGGTGACCTCGCCCCACACGCGGTCGATCTTCTCGAAACCGGTGCGCAGCCGGTCGCGCACCACGTGGATCATCCAGGCGATGAAAGGCAGCGGCACCAGGGTGACCAGCGCCAGCCATGGGTTCATGCTGAACAGGATCACGCCCGTCATGATGATCAGGAGGACGTCCGACAGGAAGTCGAGCAGGTGCAGCGACAGGAAGACACTGATCCGGTCCGAGCCGCTGCCGATGCGCGACATCAGGTCGCCGGTGCGTTTACCGCCAAAGAATTCAAGGGACAGCCGCAGCAGGTGTTCGTAGGTGGTCGAGCGCAGGTCGGCGCTGATGCGCTCGGAGGCCAGCGCCAGCACATAGGTCTTGCCCCAGCCCAGCGCCCAGGCCAGCATGGACGCGCCGAACAGGCCGCCCATATATAAATAGACGAGCGAGACGTCGATGCTCTGGCCGTTCTGGTACGGGATCAGGACGTTGTCCATCAGCGGCTTGGTGAGATAGGGCGGGATCATGTGCGCCGCCGTCGAACCGAGCATCAGGAGGAAGCCGATCAGGAGCTGGCCCTTGTACGGCCGGGCGAAGCGCCACAGGCGGAACAGGGTCCAGGTCGAGGGCGGCGTATGCAGCACCTTGGCGCACACCGCGCACTCGGCGTCGTCGGCCTCGAGCGGCGCCTTGCAGCTCGGGCAGGCGTGTTGGTCGGCCTTCGACACCGGCACGCCCGAGAAGTGGCTCTTGAGCTGGTCGGCAAAAGCATCGGCCACGCGCACCGCGTGCAGGTTCTGCCCCAGCGTGAAGCGCCAGGACGCCAGCAAGCCGTCAGGATCGACCAGCTCCAGGTGGCCGACCCCGGCATGGTCGTGGTGGCGCAGCGCCAGCCCCGGGCGCCAGGTCCAGTCGCGCCAGTCGCTCTCGCCCGGCGCGCGCGCCAGCAGGCGGCGGTCGGTGACCACCACCAGGCCTTTCGTGAAACGTAATTTCGAATCGAGGTCAACCTCGACACTGTTTAAAACGTTTTCCCCTGGTGCAAGCTGTTTCGTAACGTCATTTTGCCAGTGTTCAGGCAACACGCCGGCGGTGACCGCCAGGGACGACGGAATAGCAAGTTGTTGAGTTGTCATGTAGTGCGCCCGACATCAGGCAATGGGTTCTGGTGGGATGTGCAGCAGGGCCGCTTTGACAGCGCACAGGTCTGCCGGCGCGTCCGTTTGCGTGAAATGCTCCACAAACAGATATAACGTTTCTGCGTATCTTTTGGATGACAGGAACGAAGCTTGGCAGAAAACGTTGCGGCACGGTAAGCTTCGGGCCGGCAAGTATACATGATGTGCGCTGCGGAACGCCGGCTTTCGGTACCGTAGCGACAGGCAGGCAAACATAGGTAAAGGCGCGCGGCATGCGAGCAGCGGCGGCCGGCAAAGACATTTTTTCATGAACAAGAAGAACGACATCAAGTTCCTCCGCGTGAACCACCTGCGCGGTCCGAACATCTGGACCTACCGCCCGGTCATCGAAGCCTGGCTCGACATCGGCGAACTCGAAGACTACCCCTCGCACACCCTGCCCGGCTTCACCGACCGCCTGCTCGCCTGGCTGCCGGGCCTGATGGTCCACCATTGCGGGGTCGGCTACCACGGCGGCTTCGTCGAGCGCCTGCGCGAAGGCACCTGGGCCGGCCACATCCTCGAGCACATCGTGCTCGAGCTGCAGAACCTGGCCGGCATGAAGACCGGCTTCGGCAAGACCCGCTCGACCGGCGAGCATGGCGTCTACAAGATGGCCTTCCGCACCCGCGACCCCATCGTCGGCCGCGCCGCGCTGGACGCCGGCCACGCCCTGATCATGGCGGCCATCAACGACACGCCCTTCGACATGGCCGCCACGGTCGGGCACCTGACCGGCCTGGTCGACCGCTACTGCCTCGGCCCGTCCACCGCCCACATCGTCGATGGCGCTACCGATCGCGGCATCCCCTCGATCCGGCTCACCGAAGGCAACCTGGTGCAGCTCGGCCACGGCGCCGCACAGCGCCGCATCTGGACCGCCGAGACCGACCGCACCAGCGCGATCGGCGAAGGCATCGCCAGCGACAAGGACCTGACCAAGACCCTGCTGGCCTCGTGCGGCGTGCCGGTGCCGGAAGGCGCCCTGGTACGCAGCGCCGAACAGGCATGGGAAGAAGCCCAGGACATCGGCCTGCCGGTCGTGGTCAAGCCGGTCGACGGCAACCACGGGCGCGGCGTGACGCTGAACCTCATGACCGAGGCCGAAGTCACCACCGCCTACGCGATCGCTTCGGAAGCCGGCGACAGCACGGCGGTGCTGGTCGAGCGCTTCATCCCGGGTAACGAACACCGCCTGCTGGTGGTGGGCCGCAAGGTGGTCGCCGCCGCCATGGGCGAATCGCTGTGGGTGACGGGCGACGGCACGCAGTCGGTCACCGAACTGTGCGACAGCCAGATCAACACCGACCCGCGCCGCGGCGACAGCGAAGAACACCCGTTAGGGCGCGTCACCCCGCGGGACGACGAAATCCTGCTCGACCTGAAGCGCCAGGGCCTCACGCCCGACTCCATGCCGCAGGCCGGCCAGAAAGTGCTGATCCAGGTGAACGGCAACGTCGCCGACGACATCACCGACCAGATGCACCCGTCGGTCGCGCATGCCGCGGCCCTGGCCGCGCGCATCGTCGGCCTCGACATCGCCGGCATCGACCTGGTGACCAGCGACATCACGCGCCCGCTGGAAGAGACGCGCGGCGCCATCATCGAAGTCAATTCGAGCCCGGGCCTGCTGGCCCACATCAAGCCGGCCAGCGGCGAGCCGCGCAATGTCGGCAAGGCGATCGTCGACCACCTGTTCCCGGAAACCGAGAGCGGCCGCATTCCCGTGGTGGGCGTCACCGGCACGTTCGGCACCAGCCTGATCGCGCGCCTGGTGGGCTGCCTGGTGCACATCACGGGCAAGCACGTGGGCGTGGCCAACGGCGAAGGCCTGTACCTGGACGCGCGCAAGGTCGCCGCGAAAGACGCGACCGGGTTCGACGCCGGCCAGCGCATCCTGATCAACCGCACCGTGCAGACCGCGGTGTTCGAATCGAATGCGCGCTCGATCCTGGCCGAGGGTCTCCCCTACGACCGCTGCACGGTGGGCATCGTGACCGACATGGAAGGCCTGGCGGGTCTCGACGAGTTCTACATCCGCGACCAGGATGCGCTGCGCAACGTCATCCGCAGCCAGGTCGACGTCATCCTCCCGGAAGGCACCGCCGTGCTCAATGCCGCGAATGAAGCCGTGGCGGCGCTGGCCGAACTGTCCGACGGCCGCGTGATCTTCTATGCACTCGACGAAGAGAACCAGGTCGTGGCCAGCCACCGCGCCGAAGGCGAGCGCGTGGTGTTCGTGCGCGACAACCGCATCATCCTGGCTGAAGGCTTCGACGAAGAAACCGCGTTGCTGGAGCTGTCGAAGATCCCGCCGGCGACGGTGAAGCATCCGGACAGCGTGCTGGCGGCGGTGGCCGCGGCATGGGCGCTGGGCGTGCCGCCAGACCTGATCTGCGGCGGCCTGCGCGCCTTCGACGCTACCCCTAAAAAGACGCATCACTAATACAAGAATGGCCCGGCCGCCGCCGGGCCCTGGCGACCGCACTGCCCCGAAAGCACGCGGCGCCGCGAAAGGACTGACGGTTTATGGAAGTATCTCGCGTACGGGCCCTGCGTGGCCCCAACCTCTGGAGCCACCACACCTCGGTGGAGGCGATCGTCGCCTGCACGCCCGAGGAAGAATCGATCGGCACCTTGAGCGGCTTCGAAGCACGCCTGCGCGCGCGCTTCCCGCAGGTGGGTTACCTGCAGCCGACCGGCCATGACGACACCGTGTCGATGGCCCAGGTGCTCGAGCGGGTCACCCTGTCGCTGCAGGCGGAAGCCGGCTGCCCGGTCACCTTCAGCCGCACCACCGCCACGCTCGAACCCGGCATCTACCAGGTCGTGGTCGAATACAGCGAGGAAGACGTCGGCCGCCTGGCCATCGAACTGGCCCAGCAACTATGCGAGGCCGCCCGCAACGACACCGAATTCGATCTCGCCGCCGCCCTGGCGCGCCTGCGCGATGTCGACGAAGACGTGCGCCTCGGCCCCTCCACCGGTGCGATCGTGCAGGCCGCCGTTGCGCGCAATATCCCGTTCCGCCGCCTGACCGAGGGCAGCCTGGTCATGTTCGGCTGGGGCAGCCGCCAGCGCCGCATCCAGGCCGCCGAGATCGACGCGACCGGCGCCATTGCCGAGACCATCGCCCAGGACAAGGAGCTGACCAAGAAGCTGCTGGACGCCGCCGGCGTGCCGGTGCCGCAGGGCCGCAGCGTGAGCGACCCTGACGATGCCTGGGCTGCGGCCCAGGAGATCGGCCTGCCGGTCGTGATCAAGCCGAAGGACGGCAACCAGGGCAAGGGCGTGACGGTCAACGTCACCACCAGGGAACAGCTCACGGCCGGTTTCCACACCGCGTCGGAATTCCGCGATGACATCCTGGTCGAGCGCTACCTGCCGGGCTACGACTACCGCCTCCTGGTAATCGGCGACAAGCTGGTGGCCGCCGCCCGCCGCGACCCGCCCTTCGTGGTCGGCGACGGCGTGCACAGCGTGCGCGAACTGGTCGAGCAGGTCAACCGCGACCCGCGCCGCGGCGAAGGCCATTCGACCTCGCTGACCAAGATCCGCTTCGACGACATCGCCCTGGCCACGCTCGCCGCGCGCGGCATGGATGCCGATTCGAAGCCGGCCCAGGGCCAGCGCGTCGTGCTGCGCAATAACGCCAACCTGTCGACCGGCGGCACCGCCACCGACGTCACCGACGACGTGCATCCGGAAGTCGCCGAGCGCTGCATCGCGGCCGCCCACATGGTGGGCCTGGACATCTGCGGCGTCGACCTGGTGTGCGACAGCGTATTGAAGCCGATCGAAGACCAGAACGGCGGCATCGTCGAAGTCAATGCCGCGCCGGGCCTGCGCATGCACCTGTCGCCTTCGTTCGGCAAGAGCCGCCCGATCGGCGAAGCCATCGTCTCGACCTTGTTCGCGGACGGCGACGACGGCCGCATCCCGGTGGTCGCCGTGACCGGCACCAACGGCAAGACCACGACCGTGCGCCTGATCGCCCACCTGCTCACCGCCTCGGGCCTGCGCACCGGCATGACCAATACCGACGGCGTCTACATCGAAGGCCGCCGCATCGACAGCGGCGACTGCTCCGGCCCGCGCAGCGCGCGCAACGTGCTGCTGCACCCGGACGTCGACGCCGCCGTGTTCGAAACGGCGCGCGGCGGCCTGCTGCGCGAAGGCCTGGCCTTCGACCGATGCCAGGTGGCCGTCGTCACCAACATCGGCGCCGGGGATCACCTCGGCCTGAACTACATCACGACGCTCGAAGACCTCGCGGTGCTCAAGCGCGTGATCGTCCAGAACGTGGCCGTGGGCGGCATGGCCGTGCTCAACGCCGCCGACCCGGTGGTGGCCGCGATGGCCGAGAACACCCATGGCGACGTCACCTTCTTCGCACTCGACGTCAACAACCCCTTGATGGCGATGCACCGCGCCCAGGGCCGCCGCGTCGTCTTCGTCGAAGACGGCCAGCTGGTCGCGGCGCAGGGCAGAATCGAGCACCGCGTGCCCTTGAGCGAGGTGCCGATCACCCGCGGCGGCGCGGTCGGCTTCCAGGTCGAGAACGTGATGGCTTCGGTGGCTGCCGCCTGGGCCGTGGACATCTCGTGGGACGCGATCCGCGCCGGCCTTCGCACCTTTGTCGGCGAAAGCGACAACGCGCCGGGCCGTTTCAACGTGTTCGACTACCGCGGCGCCACCCTGATCGCCGACTACGGCCACAACCCGGACGCGATCGCCGCCCTGGTCAATGCCGTCGAAGCGATGCCGGCGAAACGCCGCTCGGTGGTGATCAGCGGCGCCGGCGACCGCCGCGACCAGGACATCACCCAGCAGACCGAGATCCTCGGCCGCGCCTTCGACGACGTGCTGCTCTACCAGGACCAGTGCCAGCGCGGCCGCGCCGACGGCGAAGTGCTCGCCCTGCTGCGCCATGGCCTGAACGGCGCCACGCGCACCAGCCACGTCGAGGAAATCAATGGCGAATTCGTCGCCATCGACCGCGCGCTGTCGCGCCTGGAAGCGGGCGACCTGTGCCTGATCCTGATCGACCAGGTCGACGAAGCGCTGGCGCACATCGCGCGCCGGGTGGCCGAAGGCTGATGCCGTTTGATGCGCCGGCCCTGCCGGCGATGGGGATCCCTACCCTGCTGCGGGCGCTGTTCAAGCGCCCGCAGTCGCGTCCGGACGCGGCGATACCCGAACTGGTGACGGAGTACCGGCTCGATCAGCTGCCCTTGGACGACATCGCCCGCTACCGCGCGGCTTTCGGTTTCATGGAGGGGCAGGTTCCGGTCACCTGGTGGTACCTGATCGCGCAGCGCGCGCACCTGGCCACGATGCTGGATCCGCGCTTTCCGTTCCGGATCGTGGGCATGGTGCATATGGAGAATGCACTCACCGAACATGGCCGGGTCGAACCCGGACAGCCGCTCTTGGTGCGCACGAGCTTGCGCGTGCTGCCGCCATCCGGCAGCGGCGCCCTGCGCTGCACGCTGGAGACTGTCGGCAGCGCAAACGATGCCCTGGTGTTCACCTGCGCCAGCACCTATTTGATCAGACGCGGAACACGGCGCGACGCGAAGCCGGTGCAGGAAGCGGCGGCATCCCTTGGGGAAATCGTCACGCAATGGACGCTCGACGCCGCAGCAGGCCGCCGCTATGCGCGCCTGTCCGGCGACTGGAATCCGATTCATCTATATCGCTGGAGCGCCCGCCTGATGGGCATGCGCGGGCCGATCATCCATGGGATGCACACGCTGGCCGCCAGTTGCGCCGCGCTGGAAAAGCAATCGGGACGCCATGCCACGTCGATCGCCTGCCGCTTCCGCGCACCGGTGGCGCTGGGAACGACCGTCAGCTTGCGGGCGGAGATGGAACCGGGTGAGTTCGTGGTGGAAGCCGGCGGCAAGCAGGCAGTGACGGGGCACTGCACGCTGGCGTGATGGCAACAGAACCAGCAGAACCGGGGTCAGGTTGAGGCAGTCCGTGATTCATGGACATCCAAATAGGGGACAATATGCCCCGGAAGGATAAACATGAACCCGAAAAAGAAGCAGCTCCCATCCAAGCGGGAGATCAT
>NZ_JCASIH010000045.1:0-8561 GCF_059685935.1 Telluria sp. ZT3P39 | reverse complement strand
TGATCTCCCGCTTGGATGGGAGCTGCTTCTTTTTCGGGTTCATGTTTATCCTTCCGGGGCATATTGTCCCCTATTTGGATGTCCATGAATCACGGACTGCCTCAACCTGACCCCGATGTTGCAGGTAGAATTCGCTCTCGATAACACAAGGACAAGCAATGAAAAAGACCGACCTGGCAAAGAGCGACGCCAAAAAACTGATGAACCAGATGGGTGCGAAGGGTGGCGCGTTCGGCGCGGCCGCCGCTCCTGCGGTCGACCGCCGCGAGCAGCGCGAGCGCGAGCGCGCGCTGGGACTGGTGCCGTTTGCCGTCAAGCTCAACGGCGACCTGGTGCAGCAGCTGCAAACGCTGAGCAAGGAACGCGGCGTCGACATGAACGCGCTGGTAGCGGAATTGCTGCAAAAAGGCTTGTCGGCCTGATCATCTTCAAATAGGCCCGGCTGGTCAGCGGCCGCCCGTCGCGGCGACGCTTGCGAGCACCGTTTTCAGCGTATCGACGTCGTAAGGCTTGCCCAGCACGGCCGAGCGCTCCAGGGTGCTGGTGGTGCTGCGCCCGGAGGCGAACACGACGCCGAGTCCGGGAACCTGCCTGCGCGCCGCCAGGGCGAGCTCTTCTCCCGACATGCCCGGCAGCTCGAGGTCCGTCATCAGGACGTCGGCCACGGCCAGCGCGGGCAGCCTCAAGGCCGCCTCGCCGCTGGCAGCGCTGGCGACCACGTAGCCGAGCAGCTCCAGCAATTCCGTCGTGGTCGTGCGCAGCGACTCGTCATCCTCTACCAGTACGATCCTCAGTGCGGCCGGTGGCTTGGCCGCCGCGGCCGCTTGCGTCCGGGCATAGGCAAGGTCGCGTGCCGAACCGGCGCGCTGGTCACGGTTGGCCAGCACGTGGCGGATCTTGGATGCCAGGGCGGCGCGGGTATAGGGTTTGCCCAGCAGTTCGACCCCGGCGTCAAGGCGCCCGCCGTGGACGATCGCGTTCTCGGTATAGCCCGACGTGAACAGCACGGCGAGGTTGGGGATGGCTTCACGCGCCTTGCGCGCCAGGTCCGGACTGCGCAAGGGTCCCGGCATCACGACGTCGGTAAACAGCAGGTCGATCGGGATGCCGCTCGAGACGATCGCCATCGCGCTGGCGGCGTCGGGGGCTTTCAGCACACGGTAGCCCAACTCGCCGAGCAGTTCGACCACGGTCTCGCGCACGCCCTCGTCGTCTTCGGCCACCAGAATCGTTTCGGTGCCGCCGGCCGGCTCGCGCAGATCGACCGGAACCAGCGCGTCTTCCGCTTCGAGGGAACGCGGCAGGTACATCTTGACGGTGGTGCCGAAACCGACTTCGCTGTAGATCTTGACGTGGCCGCCGGACTGCTTGGCGAAGCCGTACACCATCGACAATCCCAGTCCGCTGCCCTTGCCTTCGGCCTTGGTCGAGAAGAAGGGCTCGAATGCCTGCGCGACGACATGGGGCGGCATGCCGCTGCCGGTGTCGCTGACGGCAATCATCACATACTGGCCCGGCGTGACGTCCGGGTGCGTTGCGGCATAGTGATCGTCGAGGTGGGCGTTCCCGACCTCGACCGTCAGCTTGCCGGCGCCGTCCATGGCGTCGCGCGCATTGATGCACAGGTTCAGGATGGCGTTTTCGACCTGCGACACATCGACGAAGGCGTTCCACAGCCCGGACTGGATCACCGTCTCGGTCTCGATCGCCTCGCCCAGTGCGCGCCGCAGCATGTCGTCCATGGCCGCCACGTTGCGGCCAAGGCGCACCACCTTCGGCTCCAGCGCCTGGCGCCGGCCGAAGGCCAGCAGCTGGCTGGCCAGCTTGGCGCCACGCAGCACGCCCTGCATCGCGTTGTCGACCCGGCGCTGGGCGCGCGGATTGTTGGCCACGTCGGTGCCGAGCAACTGCAGGTTGCCGGCGATGACTTGAAGCAAGTTGTTGAAGTCGTGCGCGACGCCGCCGGTGAGCTTGCCGATGGTTTCCATCTTTTGCGACTGCTGCAAGGCCTGCTCGGTGCGGCACATGGCGGCGGCCGCTTCGCGCTCGGCCGTGACATCGCGCGCCACGGCGTGGATGAAGCCGGCATCGGGCGAGGCCGACCAGGCCAGGATGCGATAGCTGCCGTCGCGGTGGCGGTAGCGGTTCTCGAAGGTGAAGGTGGTGCGCCCCTCGCTCAGGCCGGCGACCTCGCGCAGGGTCGCGTCCACATCCTCCGGATGGACGAGGGACAGGAAGGCAGTACCGACCAGGTCGGCTTCCTTCCATCCCAGGACTGTGGTGAACGCCGGGTTGACGGCCACGATCGTCGAGCTGAAATCGGCCACCAGCATCAATTCGGTCGAGAGCCGCCAGATGCGGTCGCGCTCCGCGGTGCGCTGGCTGACCTGTGCGGCCAGGTTGTCGTTCAGGGTGGCGAGCGCGTGGGCGGCGGCCTTCTGGTCTTCGATGTCGGTGTTGGTGCCGACCCAGCGCGTGATGGCGCCAGCCTCGTCGCGCACCGGCAAGGCGCGGCCCAGGTGCCAGCGGTAGTTGCCGTGGCAGTCGAGCAGGCGGAATTCGATTTCATAGGTGCTGCCGCTGGCCAGGGCCTGGCTCCACGCGGCCACCGCGGTGCCGATGTCATCGGGGTGGACCATCTCGGCCCAGCGCCCTTCGTCCAACTGGCCGGGCTGGCGGCCGGAATAGCTGTAGACGCGGTCGTTGAACCAGTCCAGCAGGCCGTCCGGCGGCGCCGACCAGACCTGGTTCGGCAAGGCCTGGGCCAGGGTGCGGAACAGCGTTTCGCTGGCCCGCATGGACTGCTCCGCAAGCACGCGGTCGGTGACATCCGCGCCCTGGACAAATACGCCGTACACGGCGCCGTGCTCGTCGCGCACCGGCTGGTAGACGAAGTCGACAAACACCTCCTTCGCGGGCGCATGGTCGGTCGCAACCGTGGCAAACGGCGTCGCCACGCCGGAGAACGCCTCGCCGCTCGCGTACAGGCTGTCGAGCAGGGCCGCGAAGCCCTGCTCCACCGCTTCCGGCAAGGCCTCGGCGATGGTCTTGCCGATGACATCGCGGAAACCTACCAGCTCGCGATAGGCCTCGTTGACCTGCACGAAACGGTGCTGCGGTCCTTCGAGCATCGCCATGAAGCCGGGCGCCTGGTTGAACATCGCCTGCAGGCGCGCCCGTTCGCCCTGCAGGAAGCGTTCCACGCGCACTTTGTCCGTAATGTCGGCCACCATGGCCATGACGCCGACCGGCAGTTGGGACTCGCCGATGATGGGCGAATAATCCAGGTTGAACCAGATCTGCTCGTCGCGGCCGTTGCGGTTCAGCGTGATCTCCTGGCCGGCGTAGTGCAGGGTATTGCCGGCCAGGCAAACGCGCATGACCTCGTCGTTGAAGTCGCGCGCTTCCGGCCACGCGGCGCGGACCTCGATGCCCAGCAGCGCAGGATGCTTGCCGCCCGCGATCTCGGCATAGCCGCTGTTGTAAATCATGATGCCGGCCTCGCCCCACATGGTGGCGATCGGGAAGGTGGAATGCAGGATCAGCGAGACCGTGCTTTTCACGCTTTGCGGCCAGGCCGCAATGGGGCCGAGCGAGGTCGCCGACCAGTCGAACCGGGCGATCAGTTCGCCGAGCTCGCCGGTGTTATCGAGAAACGACAGGGGAGCAGGCGAAGGCAGGACACCAGGATGGTTCATGGGCGCAGTAGCAGAATGGGGGCAACTGGCGATTATACGTGAGCGCACACCTGCGCCGCCCGCAGCATCGCCTCGATCCGCCCCGGCTCCACCGGCCGGCTGAAGTGGTAGCCCTGCATCTGGTCGCAGCCCTGCTTCGACAAATACGCCAGCTGCTCGCCCGTCTCGACGCCTTCCGCGATCACGTTCAGCTTCATCGAATGCGCCAGCGCGATCACCGCGTTGACGATGGCGGCGTCGTCGGCGTCCTGGGTCAGGTCCATCACGAAGGAGCGGTCGATCTTGAGGCTGTGGATCGGGAAGCGCTTCAGGCTCGCCAGGCTCGAATAGCCGGTGCCGAAATCGTCGATCGCCAGCTGCACGCCCATGGCGGCCAGGCGCCCCATGGTGTCGGTGGCGGCCACCGGGTTTTCCATCAGCACGCTTTCGGTGATTTCCAGGGTCAGGTAGCCCGGGTCGCAGCCGGTGCGTTCCAACAGCGCGGCCACGCACTGGGCCACGTCCTGGCCCAGGAACTGGCGCGCCGACAGATTCACGCTGATGCGCACCGGCGGCAGGCCGGCCTGGCGCCAGGCTACCTGCTGGGCCATGGCGGTTGCCAGCACCCATTCGCCGATCGGCACGATCAGGCCGGTTTCCTCGGCCAGCGGGATGAAGTCGGCGGGTGAGACCATGGCGCGGTCCTGCGGCTGCCAGCGCAGCAGCGCCTCGACACCCGTGACCACACCGCTGCCGATGTCGACCACCGGCTGGTAGTGCAGCAGGAATTCCTGGCGCTGCAGGGCGCGCTGCAGGGCGCCTTCCATGCGCAGGTGTTCGACCGCCTGGGCGCCCATCTCGGCCGTGTAAAACGAGTGGTGGTTACCGCCCTGCGCTTTCGAGCCGTACATGGCGCTGTCGGCGCATTTGAGCAAGGTGGCGCTGTCCTCGCCGTCGCGCGGGTACATGGCGATGCCGATGCTGCCTGACGGGAAGACTTCCTGGCCGCACAGCACCAAGGGCTGGAACAGGTTGTCCAGCAGCTTGCGCGCGACCCGGGCCGCGTCCTCCTGCCCTGCCAGGTCGGGCAGCACCACCACGAATTCGTCGCCGCCCTGGCGCGCCACGGTGTCGCTCTCGCGCAGGCTGTTCGACAAGCGGCGCGCGATCTCGACGATCAGGCCGTCGCCGGCATCGTGGCCGAGGCTGTCGTTGACGTGCTTGAAGCGGTCCAGGTCGATGAACATCACCGCCACCTGGCGTCCGGCGCGGTGCGCATGCATGATGGCCTGGCCAAGCCGGTCCTGCATCAGGACGCGGTTCGGCAGGCCGGTGAGCGCGTCGTGGTTGGCCATGCGCAGCAGCGCTTCCTCGGCCTGCTTCTGGCCCTGGATGTCGTTGATCACGCAGATGAAGCGCTGGTTGCCGTTGACGTCGCGCATTGCCGAGACGTTTACGCTCACCCACACGCGCGCGCCATCGCGCCGCAGCAGGCGTTTCTCCAACTGGTAGTCGCTGACCTGGCCCAGCTTCAGGCGTGTCATGAGCGCCTGCTCTTCCGCCATGTCTTCCGCGTAGGTGAGCTGCTGGAAAAAGCGCTGCAGCAGTTCCATTTCGGTATAGCCGAGGATCTGCGACATCTTGCTGTTGGTGCGCAGCACGCGCCCGTCCGCGCCCAGCAGGACGATGCCGACCGCGGCCTGGTTGAAGGTGAGCCGGAAGAATTCCTCGCTTTCCTGCAGGCGCAGGCGCGCCTTGCGGCGGAAGGTGATGTCCTGGCCGATCAGCAGCAGCATGTAGCCGCCGTCCTTGCGGGTGCGGCGGATGTTGAAGTCGACATAGCGCACGCCATCGGCGCGGCCGTCGAGCGTGACCAGCACGTTGTCGTGGGGCGCGCCGGAGGCCAGCGCCTCGGCCGCATGGCGCGCCAGTTCCGGGCAGGCGATCAGGTCGTCGAGCGCCAGTTTCTGCTCGAACAGCAGGTCGTCCGGCACGCCGAGCAGCTCGGCCATCATGCGGTTCATCGAGCAGGCGCGCAAGGCCGCATCGACCATGACCAGGCCGGCGGGCATGGCGTCGATCACTTGTTCCAGGTAGTTCTGGTTCTGCAAGTGGGTGTCGGCAAAATCCTGCAAGGCGTTCATCGGTAAAGGCGTTTCATGGCGGACCTGCAGCCCTAAGGCAATGTTTATTATGGGATAGTGTCATTGCATGATAGCAATCTGCGTAGTTTGAATCGAGCAGATAATCACGAATAATCACACCTGTTGTGAATACACCATATCGCAAGTGTGGTTTTGTTGCCGACGGCCAATAAAACCTTGGGATGGCGCAAAGCTGGACGGTGGCGGCAGCAGCACAGTAGGACGAATCCCATCGTCTAGAGGAGTCCGCCATGCCACGCCGCCTGCCCTTTTTCCTCCTGCTCTCCCTTGCCGCCACCCCTGCCCTGGCCCAGGACGTGACCGTGACGCTCACGCCGGTGCGCCAGAACTTCGCCCGCGGCGACGACGTACGGGTAGAGGTCACGCTGGCCAACACCGGCTTGAGCCCGCAAACCATCCTGAAATGGCATACCCCGGTCGAGGGCGTGGAAGGGCCGCTGTTCGAGGTGCAGCGCGACGGGCAGCCGGTGCGCTATCTCGGCATCGAGGCCAAGCGCCCGGCGCCGGGCCCGAACGATTACGTGCGGCTGGAACCGGGAGCGTCGATCTCGACCGTGGTGGAGCTGTCGGCGCTGTACGAGATGCATGTGACCGGCTCCTACACCTTGCGCTACCGCACCGCCGCGGCCGGCCTGTTCGGCAGCGCCGGCGTGCGCCAGATGACGGGGGCGCTGGCCTCGAACACGGCCGGGATCTGGATCGAGGGCCGCCTGCCGCGCGGCGCGCGGCCGCCGGCCAAGCAGGCCGCCACCGGCAGCGCTCTGGAATTCAGCAAGTGCTCGAACGCCCAGCAGGAGCAGCTGGTGGCGGCGGTCGACGCCGGCCGCGCGATGACGGTCGAAGGCCATGCCTACCTGACAGCCGGCACGGCCTATGGCGCGCGCTACGGCAGCTGGTTTGGTGCGCTCGACCCGGCGCGCGGCGCGGCAGTCACCAGGAATTTCGCGGCAATCCGCGATGCGTTCGAGACCAAGCCCCTGAAGATCGATTGCGGCTGCAAGGCCTCGTATTTCGCCTACGTCTACCCGGCCCAGCCCTACACGATCTATGTCTGCAAGGCCTTCTGGACGGCGGCCTTGACCGGCACCGATTCGCGTGGCGGCACCCTCTTGCATGAGCTGAGCCATTTCAACGTGGTGGCCGCCACTGACGACCACGTGTACGGGCAGTCGGGCGCTGCCGACCTGGCGCGCACCGATCCGGGACGGGCGGTCAACAACGCCGATTCGCACGAATACTTTGGGGAGAATACGCCGCAACAACAATGACGAAGGGTAATTGCTAACACTTGAACATTGCAATTTCCAGCGCACGATTGAACATTTTTGTGTCTTGTTGACTTTCCACAAATGATGTCACGTTTGGAACGAATCATCTTTACACATACTCATCATTCCGTGATTATTCGTTAGAGTTATTCCATATCACCGGGGTAACTCGATAAGGCTGAGATCAGGCCGCATAACTATTTTTCACACGGAGAATGAATATGAGCTGGAACGGTATCTTGAAGTCGGCAGTGGGCGCTGCGGCGCTGATGGTGGCATGCGGCGCGGTGGCTGCGCCAAAAGGCGTCTCGGTCAGCGTCACCCCCGAGAAGAACGCGCTGGGGCAGGACGAAGACGTGATGGTCAGTGTCACCATCACCAACAACTCGGGCGCGCCGCAATATGTGCTCAAGTCCCGCACCCCGTTCGAGGGCGTGGACCATCCGCTGTTCGACATCAAGCGCGACGGCCAGGCGGTGCCTTACCTGGGCACCCTGGTCAAGCGCGCCGCGCCGACCCAGTCCGACTACTTCGTGCTCAAGCCGGGCGCCTCGCACACCGTCAAGGTCGAGCTCTCGAGCCTGTACGACATGAGCGTGAGCGGCGACTACCAGATCAGCTACAAGACCAATTCGCCACAGCTGTTCCTGGGCACCGCGGCAGCCGGCGGCGATACCGCATCGATCGCTTCGGCACCGGCCTCGGTGTGGATCGACGGGCGCGTCGCGCGCGGCGAGAAGTCGAAGGTGGAGCTGGACCTGGAAGCCATGAAGGCGGCCACGCCGCAGCCGATGGCAACGGGCACGCTCTCGTTCAGCCGCTGCACCACCTCGCAGCAGAGCACCGTGATCTCGGCCATGTCGGCCGGCCTGAACATGGCCACCGACGGCGACGCCTACATGGTGCGCGGCGTGATCGGCCCGCGCTACACCAAGTGGTTCGGCGCGAACAACAGCACCCGCGTGGCCACCGTGACGTCGAACTTCGCCGCGATCAAGGACGCATTCGCGAACAAGCCGGTGACGGTCGACTGCGGCTGCAACAAGACCTATTACGCCTATGTGTACCCGACCCAGCCGTACAAGATCTACGTGTGCAAGGCCTTCTGGACGGCGCCGATGACCGGCACCGATTCGAAGGGCGGCACCCTGGTGCATGAAATGAGCCACTTCAATGCGGTCGCCGGCACCGACGACAACGTGTACGGCCAGTCCGGCGCCGCCAACCTGGCGATCACCAACCCTGACCTGGCGGTGCAGAACGCCGACTCGCACGAATACTTCGGCGAGAACACCCCGGCGCTGAACTAAGCGTTACGGTCTGATCCCTCGCGGATCGTAGATCCTATGATGAAAAGAAAGTGAGCCGATTTGCAGATTGAGTCCTAACCTGAGAGTTCGAAACTTAGACTTAGGAGATCAACATGCAACCGGCTCACATGGAAGATTCTA
>NZ_JCASIH010000044.1:0-12867 GCF_059685935.1 Telluria sp. ZT3P39 | reverse complement strand
TTCCTCCCCACGGTCGGTCACCCTTCCGCAGTTGCGTTTCGCTTCGCTCACTGTGGTCAGCTCGCGACGGGACTTTCACCCGCAAGAGTGCGCCCATGCTGGGCGCACAAAAAAACGGCACCCTCAGGGTGCCGTCTTCATTTCAGCGAAGCTAAACGATTACTCGTCTTCGCCGTGATGCTGTTCAGCCGGAGCTGCCGCATTCTGCTGGTCTTCCATCGCCTGCAGTTCGGCAGCCATGTTGGCCTTCTCCTGCTGCAGCAGTGCCTGGCGCTCTTCCGCCTCCCACACTTCCTTCTCTTTCTTGGCGCGGTGGAATGCCAGGCCGGTGCCGCCAGGGATCAGGCGGCCGACGATGACGTTTTCCTTCAGGCCGCGCAGGCCGTCGCGCTTGCCCATGATCGCAGCTTCGGTCAGCACGCGGGTGGTTTCCTGGAACGATGCGGCCGAGATGAACGAATCGGTCGACAGCGATGCCTTGGTAATACCCAGCAGGACGTTCTCGTAGGTCGCTTGCAGTTTGCCTGCGGCTTCCATGCGGTCGTTCTCTTCCAGCAGTTCCGAACGCTCCACCTGCTCGCCGACGATGTAGTCGGTGTCGCCGGCTTCGACGATGGCCACGCGGCGCAGCATCTGGCGCACGATCACTTCGATGTGCTTGTCGTTGATCTTCACGCCCTGCAGACGGTAGACGTCCTGCACTTCGTCGACGATGTAACGTGCCAGCGCTTCGATACCCAGCAGGCGCAGGATGTCCTGCGGATCGGCCGGACCATCGACGATCATCTCGCCCTTGTTCACGACTTGACCATCGTGGACCAGCACTTGCTTGTCCTTGGTGATCAGGAACTCGTGCTTGTTGCCGTCCATGTCCGTGATTTCCAGACGCTGCTTGCCCTTGGTTTCTTTACCGAAGGCGACGGTACCGGTGACTTCGGCCAGCATGCCCGCGTCTTTCGGCGAACGTGCTTCAAACAGTTCGGCAACGCGTGGCAGACCACCGGTAATGTCGCGGGTCTTCTGCGATTCGGTCGGGATACGTGCCAGCACTTCACCCACCGAGACAGATTGACCGTCTTTCACCATGATCAGCGCGCCAACCTGGAAACCGATCGTCACGGCGTGTTCGGTGCCGGCGATCTTCACTTCCTGGCCTTCTTCGTTCAGCAGCTTGACCTGCGGACGCACAACCTTGCCTGCGGAACCACGGCGCTTCGGATCGATCGCGACCAGGGTCGACAGACCGGTCACTTCGTCGACCTGGCGAGCGACGGTGACGCCCTCTTCCACGTTCTCGAACTTGATCGTACCTGCGTACTCGGTAATGATCGGACGGGTCAGCGGATCCCAGGTTGCCAGGGCGGTGCCGGCCTTGACTGCCTGGCCATCCTTGACGATCAGGGTCGCGCCGTACGGCACCTTGTGACGCTCGCGCTCACGGCCGTGGTCGTCTGTGATCAGCACTTCGCCCGAACGGGTAATGACGATTTGCGCGCCCTTGCCGTTGGTGACGTAACGCATGGTCGCCGTGAAGCGGACCGTACCGTTCGACTTGGCTTCGACCGACGATGCCACTGCTGCACGCGATGCCGCACCACCGATGTGGAAGGTACGCATGGTCAGCTGGGTACCCGGCTCACCGATCGACTGTGCCGCCACGACGCCGACTGCTTCGCCGCTGTTGACCATCGAGCCGCGGCCCAGGTCGCGGCCGTAGCAGGATGCGCACAGGCCGTAGCGGGTGTCGCAGTTCAGCGGGGTGCGGACCTTGACTTCGTCGATGCCCAGACGCTCGATCTCTTCGACCATGTCTTCGTCCAGCAGCGTGCCGGCTTCGTACACGGTTTCCTGGGTTTCAGGATTGACGACATCGTTGCCCGTCACGCGGCCGAGGATACGGTCGCGCAGCGCTTCGATGACTTCACCGCCTTCGACCATCGCCTTCATGAAGGTGCCGTTGGTGGTGCCGCAATCGTCCTCGATGACCACCAGATCCTGGGTCACGTCGACCAGGCGGCGGGTCAGGTAACCCGAGTTTGCCGTCTTCAGCGCAGTGTCGGCCAGACCCTTACGGGCGCCGTGCGTCGAGATGAAGTACTGCAGAACGTTCAGGCCTTCGCGGAAGTTCGCGGTAATCGGCGTTTCGATAATCGAACCGTCCGGCTTGGCCATCAGGCCTCGCATACCAGCCAGCTGGCGAATCTGCGCTGCCGAACCGCGGGCGCCCGAGTCGGCCATCATGTAAATCGCGTTGAACGATTCCTGGGTGCCTTCGGTGCCGTCGCGGCGGGTGACCGGCTCGACTTTCAGCTGGTCCATCATCGCCTTGCCGACTTCATCGGAGGTCTTGCCCCAGATGTCGACGACCTTGTTGTAACGCTCGCCGGCGGTGACCAGACCCGAGCTGTACTGCTGCTCGATCTGCTTCACTTCCGCTTCGGCGGTCGCGATCATGCCCTTCTTGACGTCCGGGATCTTCATGTCGTCGACGGCGATCGAGATACCGGCGCGCGTTGCCAGGCGGAAGCCCGACTGCATCAGCTTGTCGGCGAACACGACGGTCGCACGCAGGCCGCACTTGCGGAACGACGTGTTGATCAGCTTCGAGATTTCCTTCTTCTTCAGCGAGCGGTTCAGCACGCTGAACGGCAGGCCCTTCGGCAGGATCTCGGACAGGATCGCACGGCCGACGGTGGTCTCGTAGCGCGTGACGGTGCGCTCGAATTCCTCGGTGCCGGCAACGCGTGGGAACTCGACGATACGCACGGTAATGCGGGTCGCCAGTTCCACTTCCTTGTTGTCGTACGCGCGGATGACTTCCGACACGTCCGGGAACATCATGCCCTCGCCCTTGGCGTTGATCGCCTCGCGGCTCGCGTAGTACAGACCCAGCACGATATCCTGGGACGGCACGATCGACGGCTCGCCGTTCGACGGGAACAGGATGTTGTTCGACGCCAGCATCAGCGTACGCGCTTCCATCTGCGCTTCGATCGACAGCGGGACGTGGACAGCCATCTGGTCACCGTCGAAGTCGGCGTTGAAGGCCGCGCAGACGAGTGGGTGCAGCTGGATGGCCTTGCCTTCGATCAGGACCGGCTCGAACGCCTGGATACCGAGACGGTGCAGGGTTGGTGCACGGTTCAGCATGACCGGGTGTTCCTTGATGACTTCTTCAAGGATGTCCCAGACCACTGGTTCCTGGATTTCGACCAGCTTCTTCGCCGCCTTGATGGTCGTTGCCAGACCCATCAGTTCGAGCTTGTTGAAGATGAACGGCTTGAACAGTTCCAGGGCCATCAGCTTCGGCAGGCCGCACTGGTGCAGTTTCAGCTGTGGACCGACCACGATGACCGAACGGCCCGAGTAGTCGACGCGCTTGCCCAGCAGGTTCTGACGGAAACGACCGCCCTTACCCTTGATCATTTCGGCCAGCGACTTCAGCGGACGCTTGTTGGCGCCGGTCATCGCTTTGCCGCGACGGCCGTTGTCCAGCAGCGAGTCGACCGCTTCCTGCAGCATGCGCTTTTCGTTACGCGTAATGATTTCCGGTGCGCGCAGTTCCATCAGGCGCTTCAGGCGGTTATTACGGTTGATGACGCGGCGGTACAGGTCGTTCAGGTCGGAGGTCGCGAAACGGCCGCCGTCCAGAGGGACGAGCGGACGCAGCTCCGGCGGCAGGACCGGGAGCACTTCCATGATCATCCAGTCAGGCTTGATGCCCGAACGCTGGAACGCCTCGAGCACTTTCAGGCGCTTGGCGTATTTCTTGATCTTGGCTTCCGATTTCGATTCTTTCAGCTCCACGCGCAGGGCTTCGGCATCGCGGTGGATGTCGATCGAGCGCAGCAGTTCACGGATGCCTTCGGCGCCCATGAATGCGGTGAAGTCGTCGCCGTACTCTTCGTACTTGGCGGCGTAGTCGTCTTCCGACATGATCTGCGACTTCTTCAGCGGGGTCATGCCAGGATCGGTCACGACATATGCTTCGAAGTACAGAACGCGTTCGATGTCCCGCAGCGTCATGTCCAGGACCATGCCCAGGCGCGACGGCAGCGACTTCAGGAACCAGATGTGCGCGGTTGGCGATGCCAGTTCGATGTGGCCCATGCGCTCACGGCGCACCTTGGCCAGCGTGACTTCGACGCCGCACTTCTCGCAGATGACGCCACGGTGCTTCAGGCGCTTGTACTTGCCGCACAGGCACTCGTAGTCCTTGATCGGGCCAAAGATCTTGGCGCAGAACAGGCCGTCGCGCTCTGGCTTGAAGGTACGGTAGTTGATGGTTTCCGGCTTCTTGACTTCGCCGAAGGACCACGAACGGATTTTTTCAGGCGACGCCAGGCCAATCTTGATGGCGTCGAAACTTTCGTTCGTCTGAACTTGCTTGAATAGATCGAGCAGTGCTTTCATTTATCACTCCAGGTGATTGAATTCTGTACTTGGTACAACTGCCGCCGGCTTCTCACTGATTTTCGCCAGTGCTTGCCGGGACCCCTACCCTTGAATGCGTCATCCCGGCGCAGGCCGGGATCCAAGTTTGCCAGTGAAATCACCGGGCTTAGGCCCCGGCCTGCGCCGGGGCGACGTTTCAAAGGCAGCAGGCCGGGCCCGAAGGCTGGCGGCCATGCTGGCCCTGCTTAGTTACGCTCGAGATCGATGTCGATACCCAGCGAACGGATTTCCTTCACCAGCACGTTGAACGATTCCGGCATGCCGGCGTCGATCACGTGGTCGCCCTTGACCAGGTTCTCGTACACCTTGGTGCGGCCGTTCACGTCATCGGACTTCACGGTCAGCATTTCCTGCAGCACGTAGGACGCGCCGTAGGCTTCCAGTGCCCACACCTCCATCTCACCGAAGCGCTGGCCGCCGAACTGGGCTTTACCGCCCAGTGGCTGCTGCGTGACGAGCGAGTATGGACCGGTCGAACGCGCGTGCATCTTGTCGTCCACCAGGTGGTGCAGCTTCAGCATGTGCATGAAGCCGACGGTGACCTTGCGCTCGAATGCTTCGCCGGTGCGGCCGTCGAACATCGTGACCTGGTTCTTCGACGGGGTCATGCCGAGATTTGCGGCGATGTCGTCCGGGAAGGCCAGGTCCAGCATGCGGCGGATTTCCGTTTCGTGGGCGCCGTCGAAGACCGGGGTCGCGAACGGCACGCCGTTCTTGAGGTTCTTCGCCAGGGTCAGGATTTCTTCATCGCTGAAGCTGTCCAGGTCTTCCTTGCGGCCGGTTTCGTTGTAGATCTGGCCCAGGAAGCCACGCAGTTCTTCCGCTTTCGCCGAAGCACGCAGCATGTCGCCGATACGCAGGCCCAGGCCCTTTGCCGCCCAACCGAGGTGGGTTTCCAGGATCTGGCCGACGTTCATACGCGACGGAACGCCCAGCGGGTTCAGCACGACGTCCGCAGGGGTGCCATCGGCCATGAACGGCATGTCTTCGACCGGCACGATACGCGAGACCACACCCTTGTTACCGTGGCGGCCTGCCATCTTGTCGCCCGACTGCAGGCGGCGCTTGACGGCCAGGTAGACCTTGACCATCTTCTGCACGCCAGGCTGCAGCTCGTCGCCTTGCGTGAGCTTCTTGCGCTTCTCTTCGAAGGCCAGGTCGAACTGGTGGCGCTTCTCGTTGATCGATTCCTTGATCGCTTCGAGTGCGTTCGCGGTGTCGTCGTCCGCAGGGCGGATGTCGAACCAGTGGAACTTGTCCAGATCTGCCAGGTATTCCTGGGTGATCGCGGCGCCCTTGGCCAGCTTCTTCGGACCGCCGTTGACGATCTTGCCGGTCAACATGCGCTCCAGACGCTGGAAGGCATCGCCTTCAACGATACGCATCTGGTCGTTCAGGTCCAGGCGATAGCGCTTGAGTTCATCGTCGATGATCTGCTGGGCGCGCTTGTCGCGCTGGATG
Organism: Telluria sp. ZT3P39; assembly: GCF_059685935.1. Classification (NCBI taxonomy): domain Bacteria; kingdom Pseudomonadati; phylum Pseudomonadota; class Betaproteobacteria; order Burkholderiales; family Oxalobacteraceae; genus Telluria; species Telluria sp. ZT3P39. The sequence goes on along the minus strand of NZ_JCASIH010000044.1, from coordinate 6,951 downwards.
CCTTCACGGGTGAAGACCTGGACGTCGATCACGGTGCCGATCATGCCCGATGGCACGCGCAGCGAGGTGTCTTTCACGTCCGACGCTTTTTCGCCGAAGATCGCGCGCAGCAGCTTTTCTTCCGGGGTCAGCTGGGTCTCGCCTTTCGGGGTGACCTTACCGACCAGCACGTCGCCAGCCTGCACTTCGGCGCCGATGTAGACGATGCCCGATTCATCCAGGCGCGCCAGCTGGTTTTCAGCCAGGTTCGAGATGTCGCGGGTGATTTCTTCCGCGCCGAGCTTGGTGTCGCGGGCGACGACCGACAGCTCTTCGATGTGGATCGAGGTGTAACGGTCGTCCTTGACGACGTTTTCCGAGATCAGGATCGAATCCTCGAAGTTCAGGCCGTTCCACGGCATGAACGCCACCAGCATGTTCTGGCCCAGGGCCAGTTCGCCCAGGTCGGTCGATGCGCCGTCGGCAATCACGTCGCCACGGGCAACGCGGTCGCCAACCTGCACGATCGGACGCTGGTTGATGTTGGTGTTCTGGTTCGAACGGGTGTACTTGATCAGGTTGTAGATGTCGACGCCGACTTCGCCTGCGGTTGCTTCGTCGTCGTTGACGCGAATCACCACACGGCCTGCATCGATGTAGTCCACGACGCCGCCACGCAGGGCCTGCACGGTGGTGCCCGAGTCGACCGCGACGGTGCGCTCGATGCCGGTACCGACGAAGGCTTTTTCAGGACGCAGGCAAGGCACGGCCTGGCGCTGCATGTTGGCGCCCATCAGTGCACGGTTCGCATCATCGTGTTCCAGGAACGGAATCAGCGAGGCTGCGACCGACACGATCTGGCCTGGAGCCACGTCCATGTACTGGATGCGCTCTGGCGAGACGAGGATGGTTTCGCCGGCTTCACGTGCCGACACCAGTTCGTCGACCAGCTGGCCTTCTTCATTGATCGCGGCGTTAGCCTGGGCAATGATGTAGCGGCCTTCTTCGATCGCCGACAGGTATTCGATCTTGTCGGTGACCTTGGAGCCGTCGACCTTGCGGTACGGGGTTTCCAGGAAGCCGTATTCGTTCAGGCGGGCGTACAGTGCCAGCGAGTTGATCAGGCCGATGTTCGGGCCTTCAGGCGTTTCGATCGGGCACACCCGGCCGTAGTGGGTCGGGTGCACGTCGCGCACCTCGAAGCCTGCACGTTCGCGGGTCAGACCGCCAGGGCCGAGAGCCGAGACGCGGCGCTTGTGGGTGACTTCCGACAGCGGGTTGGTCTGGTCCATGAACTGGGACAGCTGCGACGAACCGAAGAACTCGCGGATCGCGGCCGAGATCGGCTTGCTGTTGATCAGGTCATGCGGCATCAGGTTGTCCGCTTCGGCCTGGCCGAGGCGTTCCTTGACGGCGCGCTCAACGCGCACCAGGCCGGCGCGGAACTGGTTCTCAGCCAGTTCGCCGACGCAACGCACGCGGCGGTTACCCAGGTGATCGATGTCATCGACTTCGCCGCGGCCATTGCGCAGCTCGACGAGGATCTTGATCACGGCCAGGATGTCTTCGTTCGACATCGTCATGGCGCCGGTCAGTTCGTCACGGCCGATACGGCGGTTGAACTTCATGCGGCCGACAGCCGACAGGTCGTAGCGCTCAGGGCTGTAGAACAGGCCGTTGAACAGGGCTTCGACCGATTCTTCGGTTGGCGGTTCGCCAGGACGCATCATGCGGTAGATCGCCACGCGAGCGGCGGTCTGGTCGGCGGTGTCGTCGGTGCGCAGGGTCTGCGAGATGTAGCCGCCCTGGTCCAGGTCGTTCGTGTAGAGCGTCTGGATGTCGGTCACGCTCGAATCGCGCAGCTTGCCCAGCAGCTCTTCGGTCAGCTCGTCGTTGGCCACGGCGATGACTTCGCCGGTGTCCTGGTCGACGATGTTACGTGCCAGCACGCGGCCGAGCAGGTAGTCTTCAGGGACCGAGATGCTCTTGATGCCGGCAGCTTCGATGTCGCGCACATGCTTGGCATTGATGCGCTTGTCTTTCGTGACGATGGTCTTGCCCGACTTCGGATCGACGATGTCGAAGCGCGCGACTTCGCCGCGCAGGCGTTCGGACACGAACTCCAGCTCGCCGCCTTCATTGCGGAGGGTGAAATTGTCGAAGACGAAGAAGTTCGCCAGGATCTGCTCCGGCGTCATGCCGATGGCCTTCAGCAGGATCGTGACCGGCATCTTGCGGCGGCGGTCGACGCGGAAGAACAGGATGTCCTTCGGGTCGAACTCGAAGTCCAGCCACGAGCCGCGGTAAGGAATGATGCGTGCCGAGAACAGCAGCTTGCCCGAGGAGTGCGTCTTGCCGCGGTCGTGTTCGAAGAACACGCCTGGCGAGCGGTGCAGCTGCGAGACGATGACGCGTTCCGTGCCGTTGATCACGAACGAACCGTTCGTGGTCATCAGCGGCAGTTCGCCCATGTAGACTTCCTGCTCTTTCATTTCCTTCACGACCGGCTTGGTCGGCGATTCCTTGTCCAGAATCACCAGACGCACCTTGGCGCGCAGCGGCGAGGCGAAAGTCAGGCCGCGCTGCTGGCATTCTTTCACGTCAAACGCAGGATCGCCCAGCACATAAGAAAGGAACTCGAGGCGCGCAAAACCATTGTGCGACACGATAGGGAAGATGGAGCTGAAGGCGGACTGCAGGCCTTCGTTCTTGCGCACGGAGGGAACGGCATCCGCTTGCAGGAAATTCTCGTAGGATTCAAGCTGGGTAGCCAGAAGGTAGGGAACGTTGTGAACGTTGGCGCGCTTCGCGAACGACTTGCGAATGCGCTTCTTCTCAGTAAATGAGTAGTGCATGGACACTCCGTGAGTGACAGAAAGGATGAGAATTCAGGAATTGCCAGTGGTTGAAGCGCCACACGCAAGGCCTGAAGCCTCTGCTTTCCCGTCAGGTGAAAAAGGACGAGCTACTGCTGTGTTACGATATTTCCGTCTGCCGCCACTATTTGTTGCCGTACGACAGGTATTGCACACGTTTGCCGCAGGGACGACAAAAGAGCCAAAGCAGCACCACCTCCCTTTCGGCAGGTTTAGCAAGCTTTGACTCCCGCGTTGGGCACCGAAGTGCCCAATGCACATGTATTACTTCAGTTCAGCCTTGGCGCCAGCTTCTTCCAGCTTCTTCTTGGCGGCTTCAGCGTCAGCTTTAGGCATGGCTTCTTTCACGGTCTTTGGTGCACCGTCGACCACGTCTTTAGCTTCTTTCAGGCCCAGACCGGTGATTTCACGGACGGCTTTGATGACGCCGACCTTGTTCGCGCCGATTTCGGTCAGCACGACGTTGAATTCGGTCTGCTCTTCAGCAGCTGCTGCAGCAGCGCCGCCGCCAGCTGCCGGAGCTGCCATTGCAGCTGCCGACACGCCAAACTTCTCTTCGAAGGCCTTGACCAGTTCGTTCAGGTCCATGACGGACATTTCGCTCACTGCGTTCAGGATATCGTCTTTGCTAATTGCCATTTGAAACTCCAAATATGTTGTGTGTGTAGTTCAGGTTGGTACTTGAAAAAAAAGGCGCGGCTATTAAGCTGCTGCGGTTTCTTCGGTTGCTGCAGGAGCAGCTTCCGAACCTTCGCCTTTTTTCGCTGCCAGGGCAGCCAGACCACGTGCAAAGCCCGACACCGGAGCCAGCATCACGCCCAACAGCTGCGAGATGAGGACGTCACGCGACGGAATGCTTGCCAACGCGGTAACGCCAGCTACATCGAGCTGCTTACCTGCGTAGTTACCGGCTTTCACGACCAGCTTGTCGTTGGTTTTAGCGAAATCATTGATGATTTTCGCTGCAGCAACGGCATCGTCCGAGATCGAATAGATCAGCGGACCGGTCATGGAATCAGCCAGCGAGGCAAACTGCGTGCCTTCGACAGCGCGACGAGCCAGCGTGTTCTTCAGAACACGCAGGTAGACGCCCTGGGCACGTGCGGTTGCACGGAGCTTGGTCAAGTGAGCAACCTGGATGCCACGGTACTCAGCCACGACGATCGTTTGCGCGCTAGCTACTTTCGCGGAAACTTCTTCGACGACGACCTTTTTGTCATTCAGATTAAGACCCACGGTCAATCTCCTTAAATGATGGGAACAAAAGCGTTCACATCGGTTCGAACACGGCGTCCGAAGTTAAGAAGCCAATCTGACGCGGATAGATTCACGCAGCGTGGACTACAAAACTTGTTCGGGTACACCATCTGCGTTGGGTGGCCTATTAACCTCCTGCCTGCCTGCTGCATTCGGCCCAACGGTCTTTGATTGCCTGGCGAAGCGTTACCGCCTCACCAGCCCAAAGATGCGCTCCGCCATTTCTGGCGAAGACTGAATTTTTTAAGCAGCGATCGAAGCGTGGTCGACGCGCACGCCGGCGCCCATGGTCGACGAAATCGCGACCTTGCGCAGGTACACGCCCTTCGAGGTGGCTGGCTTGGCCTTGTTCAGGGCTTCGATCAGCGCAACCAGGTTCGACTTCAGCTGGTCGTCCGAGAACGACTTGCGGCCGATGGTAGCGTGGACGATACCAGCCTTGTCGGTACGGTACTGGACCTGACCGGCCTTGGCGTTCTTCACCGCGGTAGCGACGTCAGGGGTGACGGTGCCGACCTTCGGGTTAGGCATCAGGCCACGTGGACCCAGGATCTGGCCCAGGGTACCGACGATACGCATGGTGTCTGGCGAAGCGATCACGATGTCGAATGGCATGTTGCCGGCTTTGACCATCTCAGCCAGGTCTTCCATACCGACGATGTCGGCGCCGGCGGCTTTCGCAGCTTCGGCTTTTTCGCCCGATGCGAAGACAGCGACGCGCACGGTCTTGCCGGTGCCTGCTGGCAGGACGACCGAACCGCGGACCACTTGGTCCGACTTCTTCGGGTCCACGCCCAGCTGCACCGAGACGTCGATCGACTCGTTGAACTTGGCAGTTGCGAATTCCTTGACGATCGACAGAGCGTTGTCGAACGCGTAGACCTTGTTGCGGTCTACTTTAGCTTTCATTTCTTTGACGCGCTTGGACATCTTAGCCATTACACACCCTCCACCGTGATGCCCATCGAACGTGCCGAACCGGCGATGATACGCACTGCTGCGTCCATGTCGGCGGCGGTCAGGTCCGGCTGCTTGGTTTTTGCGATTTCTTCAGCCTGGGCACGGGTCAGCGTGCCAACCTTGTCGGTATGTGGCTTCGGCGAACCTTTGGTGATGCCAGCGGCTTTCTTGATCAGGTAGGTTGCCGGTGGGGTCTTCATCACGAAGGTGAAGGACTTGTCGGCGAACGCGGTGATCACGACTGGAATCGGCATGCCCGGCTCGAAACCCTGGGTCTGGGCGTTGAACGCCTTGCAGAATTCCATGATGTTCAGGCCGCGCTGACCCAGTGCTGGGCCGATCGGTGGGGATGGGTTTGCTTTACCAGCTGCGACTTGCAGCTTGATAAAACCAATAATCTTCTTGGCCATGGATGGCTCCTAAAATTGGCTTTGAGTAGTAGCGCCCCACCACTACTACTCTGGCGGGGCTCCTCTTACCGGATTCCGCCTTGCTGCTGCGACGCTCCGATTACTGCGTTTAAACTTTTTCCACTTGCCCGAACTCCAGTTCCACCGGAGTTGCGCGGCCGAAGATGGTGACAGACACACGCACCTTCGATTTTTCGTAATTCACTTCTTCGACGTTGCCGTTGAAGTCGGTGAACGGGCCCTCTTTGATCCGGACCTGCTCGCCCACTTCGTACAGCACTTTCGGCCGAGGCTTCTCGACGCCTTCCTGGACCTGCTGCATGATCTTGTCGATCTCGCGCGCCGGGATAGGGGTCGGCTTGTTGCTCTTGCCGCCGATGAAACCGGTCACTTTGCTGGTGTTCTTCACCAGGTGCCAGGTTTCGTCGGTCATTTCCATCTCGACCAGCACGTAGCCAGGGAAGAAGCGGCGCTCGGAAACGGCCTTGGTGCCGTTGCGCATTTCGACGACTTCTTCGGTCGGGACCAGGATCTGGCCGAACTGTTCTTGCATGCCGGCGCGCTCGATGCGCTCGGTCAGGGCGCGCATGACGCTCTTTTCCATACCGGAATAGACATGGACGACATACCAGCGCTTGTTGCTGACCGGGACACTCACCGGAGCTGCAGCGTCTTGTGGAATGCCGTCTGCCGGGACTTCACCCGGCACCGGATCGCCGGCCGCGTTGTCAACGTTATCGCTCATTAGTTTTTCCACCCCAGGACGACGTCGTACAACAGGAATTCGAGAACCTTATCCGTGCCCCACAGGAAAATAGCCGTCACGACCACGAAGGCAAACACGATGCCGGTGATCTGGGTGGCTTCCCGACGGGTCGGCCAAACGACCTTCTTGGTTTCACGCACCGACTCCTTGGCGAAGCTCAGGAAATCACGGCCGGTAGTGGAGGTCCACAAAAGCAGGACGGCAAAAACTAAACCAGCCAAGAGGGCGCCTGCGGCGACCAAGGCTGGTTTGTTCTGGCCTTTCAGGTAAAAGAACCCGACAACGCCTGCAATCGTGGCAACCACCGCCAGTGCGACCTTGAACTTGTCATTCGAGGTGCTGACAGTTTGCACGGATTGGTTCGACATACTTTTTTTACTTTCGGTGCCTGGCACCAGAATCGGTGGCAGGGGCGGAGGGAATCGAACCCGCGACCTTCGGTTTTGGAGACCGACGCTCTGCCAATTGAGCTACACCCCTACGAAAACTTCTCGCTGAATCCAGCATTATACAGCATGCGTTCGCAGCCTGACAATGCTGTTCGAGGGAAACGGTAAACCGTTTCCCTCTTACCTTGGCTTATTAGCCCAGGATCTTGGCAACCACGCCGGCGCCGACGGTACGGCCGCCTTCGCGGATAGCGAAACGCAGGCCTTCTTCCATCGCGATCGGGTTGATCAGCTTGACGGTGATCGACACGTTA
>NZ_JCASIH010000043.1:0-13035 GCF_059685935.1 Telluria sp. ZT3P39 | reverse complement strand
ACGCCAGCGTCTCACGAACAGATGACCAAGCGCTTCAATGCACCAAAGTACAGGAGAGACGAAAACTACGAATCTCACTTGACAGTCATCATAGAAGGGTGGGCAAGTCCCTTGCCCGCGCGTTCAACCAGTGCTGGCGTCCAGGGCGCAGCTCTCCATGCCAGCTTGGGGATATAGATCCTGCTTTACCAGATACCTCACGGAACGGCGTTTGCGGGACGCGGACGCTGTTGACCGCGTGGGCGGGAGAACCTGCCCACGCTACAAATGCCATGCCGGTGCTTGTCTAGGGACATAGGTAACACCCTGTCTAGGGACATAGGTAACACCTGCCCAACTCCCTCATCCGCGCAACGACATAGGCCAACGCCACCGCAACATTGCCCACGCTGCAATAAACCCCGTCAAATCTGCCTGTCAAGCCTCCAAAACGGCTCTGTTGCAGTGCAACCTACAACGCCCTGTGATAAACTTTTGTGGTTTAAGCAGCGCCGCATGAGCGGTTGTTGTCGTAGAAGCTACGGCAACGTGCATGACGCACACTGGCTGCACCACTAACGGCCGCGCAAGCGGCATTGGTTTTTATGCCCCTGTCTCTTCCCGTATCGCGCTCGCTCCGGCATACGCGCGCCATCACTGTCGAAGCCTATGCGCGCGATGATGGCCTGTGGGATCTGGACGCCAGCATCCGCGACGTCAAAACCCGTGACATCCCGCTCGCTTCCGGCACCCGCCCGGGCGGCGCGCCTGTGCACGACCTCAAACTGCGCGTCACCATCGACCGCAACCTGACCATCGTGGATGCCGAAGCCGCGTCCGATGCCGTTCCGTATCCCGGTTTCTGTGAGACGATCGTCCCGGCCTACAAGAAGCTGGTCGGCCTGTCGCTGATGAACCATTTCCGGTTGCACCTGAAAGACCGCCTGTCGGGCGTGCTCGGTTGCACCCACCTGACCGAATTGGCCCAGGTGCTGCCTACCGCAGCGCTGCAAGCCTTTGCCGACGACGTGTTCGACACCCGCGGCGGCGCCGACGCGAATGGCAGTACGCACTCGGCCGAACGGCCCTTCGAGCTCGACCGTTGCCATGCGCTGCGCAGCGACGGACCCGCCGTGGCCACTTACTATCCCCGCTGGTCGATCAAAGCCGTGGCGGGTTAGCATTCGAAGTTTGTCATTTGTAGTTCAACCGTATTTCTAAATCAGTAATAGACGAAGGGAAGCCAGCATGAAAATCCATGAGTATCAAGGCAAAGAGATCCTCCGAAAGTTCGGAGTGACCGTTCCGCGCGGCATTCCGTGCATGTCGGTCGAAGAGGCGGTCAAGGCCGCTGAAGAACTGGGCGGTCCGGTCTGGGTCGTCAAGGCGCAGATCCATGCTGGCGGTCGCGGCAAGGGCGGCGGCGTCAAGGTCGCCAAGTCGCTGGAGCAGGTCAAGGAATACGCAGAACAGATCATGGGCATGCAGCTCATCACGCACCAGACTGGCCCTGAAGGCCAGAAAGTGCGTCGCCTGCTGGTCGAAGAAGGCGCCGACATCAAGAAGGAACTGTACGTCTCGATGGTCACCGACCGCATCTCGCAGCGCGTCGTGCTGATGGCCTCGTCGGAAGGCGGCATGGACATCGAAGAAGTCGCGCACAGCAACCCGGAAAAGATCCACTCGATCGCGATCGACCCATCGGTCGGACTGACCGACGCCGAAGCCGACGAGATCTCGACCAAGATCGGCGTGCCTGCCGAATCGCTGGCCGACGCCCGCGTGCAACTGAAGGGCCTGTACAAGGCGTACTGGGAAACCGATGCGTCGCTGGCCGAAATCAACCCGCTGATCCTGACCGGTTCGGGCAAGGTCATCGCCCTCGACGCGAAGTTCAACTTCGACTCGAACGCGCTGTACCGCCAGCCGGAAATCGTCGCCTACCGCGACCTGGACGAAGAAGATCCAGCCGAAGTCGAAGCATCGAAGTTCGACCTCGCCTACATCTCGCTCGACGGCAACATCGGCTGCCTGGTGAACGGCGCCGGCCTGGCCATGGCCACCATGGACACCATCAAGCTGTTCGGCGGCGAGCCGGCCAACTTCCTGGACGTGGGCGGCGGTGCGACGGCTGAGAAAGTCACCGAAGCATTCAAGATCATGCTGAAGAACCCTGGCCTGAAAGCCATCCTGGTCAACATCTTCGGCGGCATCATGCGCTGCGACGTGATCGCCGAAGGCGTGATCACCGCCTCGAAGGCCGTGTCGCTGCAGGTGCCGCTGGTTGTCCGCATGAAGGGCACCAACGAAGACCTGGGCAAGAAGATGCTGGCCGACTCCGGCCTGCCGATCATCGCTGCCGATACGATGGAAGATGCGGCCAAGGCCGTCGTCGCCGCTGCAGCTGGTAAAGCCTAATTAAGGAATAAACAAATGTCGATCCTGATCAACAAAGATACTAAAGTCATCACCCAGGGTATCACCGGCAAGACCGGCCAGTTCCATACCCGCATGTGCCGCGACTACGCGAACGGCAAAGCTGCCTTCGTCGCAGGCGTGAACCCGAAGAAAGCCGGCGAAGATTTCGAAGGCATCCCGATCTACGCCAACGTGTCGGAAGCCAAAGCCGCTACCGGCGCCACCGTGTCGGTCATCTACGTGCCGCCGGCAGGTGCAGCCGCTGCCATCTGGGAAGCCGTCGAAGCCGACCTGGACCTGGCAATCTGCATCACCGAAGGCATTCCAGTCCGCGACATGATGGCCCTGAAGGACCGCATGGCCAAAGCCGGCTCGAAGACCCTGCTGCTGGGCCCGAACTGCCCAGGCCTGATCACCCCGGACGAAATCAAGATCGGCATCATGCCGGGCCACATCCACAAGAAGGGCCGTATCGGCGTCGTGTCGCGTTCGGGCACCCTGACCTATGAAGCAGTCGGCCAGCTGACCGCACTGGGCCTGGGCCAGTCGTCGGCAGTCGGAATCGGCGGCGACCCGATCAACGGCCTGAAGCACATCGACGTGATGCGCATGTTCAACGACGATCCTGATACCGACGCGGTCATCATGATCGGCGAAATCGGCGGTCCGGACGAAGGCAATGCTGCCTACTGGATCAAGGACAACATGAAGAAGCCGGTCGTCTGCTTCATCGCTGGTGTCACCGCCCCTCCGGGCAAGCGCATGGGCCACGCCGGCGCGCTGATCTCGGGCGGCGCCGATACCGCGCAAGCCAAGCTGGACATCATGGAAGAGTGCGGCATCAAAGCCACCAAGAACCCGTCGGAAATGGCACGCCTGCTGAAGGCCATGCTGTAATACTGACGACCTTACGGTTGCCGAAAGCGGGGAGCGTAGAGCTCCCCGCTTTTTTTTCGCCGGCGATTTCCCGCCGCCGGTATGCGTGCCGGGAGCTGGCGTGACGAATTTGGTCTATGCATGACAAATTGCGTTACGTAAACTGTTCGAGTGACAAAAATTGCTGGCATCACATGACAAATTTTGTCACCGATCAAGCCAAAACTTGCGTTTTCAGGCCGTTTTGTTATCTCTGCACTAATAAAATCGACATTTTTGGGGCTGGCACACCGCTTGCATATATGAAAGCGTGGCACTAAGCAGTAACCCAAATTCACCCGACACACCACCTGGAGATACAAAATGAACTTCAAGCAAATTCAAGCTAAAAAAGCCCAAGGCGGCTTCACCCTGATCGAGCTGATGATCGTCGTCGCCATCATCGGTATCCTGGCTGCCGTGGCCATCCCTGCATACCAGGATTACATCGCCAAGTCGAAGGCAACCGCTGCCTACGCCGACATCTCGGCAGGCAAGACCGGCTACGAAATGGCTGTTGTTGAAAGCAGCGCTGACTCGGCTGAAACCTTCCTGGCAAAAGCTGGCCTGTCGGCAACCACCGGTAACTGCACCACTATCGCCGCAGCCGTGCCGACCGCCGAAGGTGGCGCTGCCCTGACCTGCACCATCGCCAACCCGGGCCGCCTGGCTGCCGATCCAGAAACCGCTCCGACCATCGCCCTGAACCGCAACGCTACCGGTGTCTACACCTGCGTCACCACCGGCTTCGCCGAAACCGACGGCTACAAGCCTGCAGGTTGCGACCTGGAAGCTGCTGACCCTGCTCCTGCTCCGTAATCACGTAATTGCATGAACGGCCGCGCAAGCGGTCAATAAAAAGAGACCGCCCCGGCGGTCTCTTTTTCGTTAACCCACCCGCTGTCCAGAAGCGGGCGCAGTGCTTACTGCTTCAGGTGCTTGTCCAGCCAGTTGATCACCGTGTGATGCCACTGCAGCGAGTTCGCCGGCTTGAGCACCCAGTGGTTCTCGTCCGGGAACACCAGCAGCTGGCTGTCGATGCCCTTGCGCTGCAGCGCGGTAAACGTCGACAGGGCCTGCGCCGTCGGGATCCGGAAATCGAGGTCGCCCTGGATCACCAGTATCGGCGTCTTCCACTTGTTCACGTGGTGAACAGGGTTGAAGCGCTCGTGGTTGTTCGGCACCGCGAAATAGGCGCCGCCGTTTTCCCAGTCGGTGAACCACTGTTCTTCGGTCGAATAGGCCATGCCGCGGCTGTCGAACACGCCGTCGTGATTCACCAGGCAGCGGAAGCCGTCGTTCCAGTTACCCGCGATCCAGTTCATCATGTAGCCGCCGTAGGACGCGCCCAGTGCGCAGCTGCGTCCGCGATCCAGCCACGGGAACTGCTTTACCGCCGCGTCCATTCCCTTGCGCAGGTCTTCCAGGGGTTTGCCGCCCCAGTCGCCGCTGATCGAATCGGTGAACTTCTGGCCGTAGCCGGTCGAGCCATGGAAGTCGATGAACACGGTGGCATAGCCCGCGCCCGCATACACCTGCGGATTCCAGCGATAGCTCCAGCCATTGCCGAAGCTGCCCTGCGGACCGCCGTGGACCAGGAAGGCGACCGGGTACTTCTTGCCGGCTTCCGCATTCCACGGTTTCATCACATGCCCGTAGACGGTGTCGCCGTTGGCGCCCTTGAAGCTGAACTGCTCGTACTGGCCCCAGCGCACATCCTTGAGGCGCTCGGCGTTGAGGTCGGTGAGCTGGGAAGGTAGGCCGCCCAGCTTCATCGAGAACAGCTGCGCGCCAGACGCCAGGTTGGCCTGGGTATAGGCGACGGTATCGCCGCGCACATCGAAGGCGCCGACCGCGCCCTTGTCGCTCAAGGCGGTGACCTTGCCGCCGGCGAGGTCGATCGAATACAGGCGATGCTGGCCGAGGTCTTCGGCGTCGACGATCAGGGCCTTGCCGTCGGCACGCCATTGCATGCTGCCCACCGAGCGGTCCCAGTCGGCCGCGAGTTTGCGCTTTTGTCCGGTCGCCACGTCCATCAGCATGATCTGGAAGCGGTCGGCCTCGAAACCCGGGCGCGCCATCGCCAGGTAGGCGAGAGTGCGGCCGTCGGGCGAATACACGCCCTTGGCGTCCCATGCCGGGTTGTCTGCCGTCAGGTTGCGCGGGACGCCGCCGGCGGCAGGCACGGTGTACAGGTCGAAATTGGTCGACCAGGCTTCGGTCTTGCCGGCCAAGCGCACCGAGAACACGATGGTCTTGCCGTCCGGGCTGAAGCGGAATTCCTCGCGGTCGCCGAACGGTTTCGAAGGCACGTCGCCGTCGAGCGTTCCGGACAGGCTGACCGGCGTGTCAAGCAGCTTGCCCTTGGCGTCCAGCGGCGCCGAGAACAGCACGGCGTTGCGGTGGTCGGCCCAGGTATCCCAGTGGCGCACGAACAGGCGGTTGTACAGCTTGCCGCTGGCCTTGTCCTTTTCCTTCGCTTCGGCGCGCGCCTTGGTGCAGGCCAGGTCCGCGCAGTCGCGGAACACCGACATGCTCATCGCGATGCGATCACCCGTTGGCGAGACGCGGAAACTGTCGACGTCGAGCGGAAGGTCGGTGACCTTGACCGGCTCGCCGCCGGAGACAGGCTGGCGCCAGACCTGCGAGGAGCCCGAGCGGCTCGACAGGAAGTAGACCGCATCGCCGGAGGCCGACCATTCCGGATCGGTGCTGTTCGATGCGTGGCTGGTCAGGCGTTGCGGCACCGGCTTGGCGGCGCGCAGGTCGACCATCCAGAGCTGCGTGTTGCCGCGGTTCTTGCTCATGTCCGTGCTGCGCACGGTGTAAACGACGCGGGTCGCGTCAGGCGACACGGCCGGGCTGCCCACCCGTTCCATGTTCACCAGGTCTTCCACGGTAAAGCCGCGCGGCGCGGCCATCGCGGTGGTGGCGGCCAGGGTGGCGGCCGCGATCGGCATCAGTTGCAGCACTTTCGGCAGCAAACTCGGCAAACGAAATTTCATGCTCCATCCTCGTTGTCATGTCAGCACGCGGCAGGGCGCCGCGCATAGGCGAGCAATTTACCATGTGACATGCTTGAAGACGGCGCCAGCCTGGGCGGATACCTAGACGATCTTCAGCCGGTCCGCGAGCAAGGCTTCATAGGTCATGTTCTGCAGCAGCGTGTAATGCACGGGGTCGAGGTCGACGAACTGCACGCCATAGCTGAATACGTCCAGCTTGTCGGGCCCCGCCTTGGCCACCGTGGTGTTCCGGATGGCGGCCAGCGTCTCGACCTGCACTTCCTGGTTGCTCGGCGGCGTCGTCAGCGTGAAGGTGAGTCCCACGACTTCGTTATCGGGAGGCAGCGGATGCTGGGAATCGATGCGCGCCCCGCTCACCGACACGTTGGTAAGGGAGCAGTCGATCGGCCGCGCGCCGCTGCCCATCGGGGTGACGCGCGCCGGAATCGCGGCCTTGACGCGCATGGCGCCGCGCAGGCTGGTGCCCTGGATCGATGTCGGGAAGGACAGGTGCAGATAGGACAGCGGACGCGGGAACACGCGCTCGACCGAGCACGCAAAAGAACAGACGTTCACGCCCGAGAATACCCTGACCGTGAGCGGGTCGCCCTCCGTGATCGAAATCGGCACGCCGTGTTCAAGCGGGATCTTGACGATGATGTACTCGTCCTTGACGTATCCGATCAGGGTCGAAAAATACTGGACCGGCTTGAACTGTCGGTGCGTCATCACCTGCAGGCGGACGCCGACCTGCAGGTTCATCGTCTCGAATTCGAATTCCTGCTGCTTGTGCTCCTGGACTGGGGCGCTATTCATTGCTTAGAAGATTGTTTCTGCAAGGAAATTGCAAAATATAATGATCATAGCAGCTAGTAAATGTCCGATGAGGGTAAAAGAGGGTATCGCGAAGGCTGGGACCGGCGCCAAGGCCGTCTCACGGAAATGTTGACGTCATGAAATCACTGTCGTAACCTCAACTCGATCGCCACTCACGACAGGAAAGCGCTATGGCCGAACGTCTTCGCCCCGACAACGGCATTCGTTCGGTGCAACGTGTCGCCCGCATCGGGGGACTGCTCTACCTGCTCATCATCGTCATCGGCGTGCTTGGCGAGGCGGTCATCCGTAACAGCCTCGTCGTCGCCGGCGATCCTGCCGCCACCGCCCTGCGCATCCTCGAGTCCGAATTCCTGTGGCGGGTGGGCATCGCCGGCCAGCTCTTGCTGCTGGTCTGCGCGGTCGCCTTGACGGCGATCTGGTACTTCCTGCTGCGGCCGGTGAACCGGCATCTGGCGGTAGCGGTGGTCTGTTTCGGACTGGTGTCGCTTGCGGTCGAAAGCCTGTGCGCACTGCAGCTGCAGGCGGCGCTCGATCCGCTCACCAGCACTGCCTTGGCGAAGGTCGCCAGCGCGGAACAGCGTTATGGCCTGAGCTATCTGGCCATCGTCGCACATGCCAGGACCTTCGGGGTCGCGCTGATTTTCTTTGGTGTGCAATGCCTGCTGGTGGGACACCTGATCCGCAAGTCCGGCTATCTTCCCGCAATGCTCGGCGTGGGGATGCAGGTCGTGGGCGCCTGCTATCTCGTCAACAGCTTCGCCATGTTCCTCGCGCCGGCAGTGCAGGGTGTCCTGTTCCCCGCGATCCTGCTGCCGGCCTTTCTTGGGGAGACTGCGATGTGCCTGTGGCTGCTGGTGAAAGGCGTGGACGTGGCGAGTTGGCATGGAAAGCAGCCCGTCCCGACGAGGTCGACACAACCGACACCTGGACATCGCAGCAAGTAGGCGCAAGCGTATCAATTCGAGGCAGATGTGAAGACCGCGAGTTCGACCCCAAGGCCTGGAGGCCCGCAGCATCACCGTCGGAACTTGATGCGATCTTCCGAAATGAAGAGTGACCAAAGTTGCGCAATATGCAATATTGTATTGACGCGAAAGTACGACAGCAAAAGACTGTCGCTTCGTCCAAAGCACTTCTACTTTGGAAGGACCAGAATGCCATGTATCCAAAAAACAAGGGTTTGCAGTTGATGCTCGTGGATCCTGATGATGACTTGCGCTTTTTACTCACGACTTTGCTGGAATTGACTGGTTGTCGGGTCGAAACGGCAAAAAATTGCACTGAAGCCTTTGCACGGATCGAAGAAATCCAACCGAGCGTGATCTTTACCGAGCTTCGCCTGGAAGACGTGACAGGTCTGGATTTCGCCAGGCGAGTTCGGTCAACGCGTTTGGTCAAGGATGCCTTGCTCGTTGCGTTAACTGGTCACTATTACCCGGGAATTGCGCAGGATGCTAGGGACGCTGGTTTTGACAGGTATCTACTCAAGCCAGTCCAGTATGACCAGATCCTGAATGTGCTGAGGTTCGCGACGGAAATACGTGACTGCAGCCTGAGCGCAGTGGGTTGCGCACCTCCGGCATTGAGCCAGCGGATGCACGGTCACTGGTGAGAAATCATGCAGCTGCCTAGCCCGGTTTCGATGTCATTGTCAATACATTTGAAGACATGTCGACTTTTAAACACTCTGTGCAAAATGGCACGGAATGTTGTTGACGATGCCACAGGACGCGCGCAGGATCGTTCGACGCTGAGGTCGCTACGCATTCCTGGCATGCACCCAGCGCACGCGATGTAAATGGCTTTTTACACACTAAAAGATTGGAAAAAGAGACATGAAACAAATCATTACCGCTCTTCCAGTTCGCAGCTTCGCAATGCTGTGCTCGGTCGCCGTGCTTGCGCTGGCTTCCAGTTCCGCCAGCGCAGCGCCGCCAACGCGTTACATCGTCGGTTTCAAGGCCGGCGCAGACAACGACGTCAACGCTGCGGTGATTCGCGCGCGTGGCAACGTCAAGCGCAAGATCCGCGGCATGAATGCCATGTCGGTCGAACTCGCTGCGGAGCAGGTCAACACGCTGCGCGCCGACCAGAACGTGTCGTACGTTGAGATCGACCCACCACGTTACCTTCCGTCGTCGGAGATGAGTGCCGACTACACGAGCGCGACTGAACGTAGCTCCGCGGCGAACCCGGCTTCCGGCAAGAATTACTACCTGGGTCAGGTTGTCCCTTACGGCATCACCATGACCCAGGCTGACCAATTGCCGAATGGCGCAGCCAAAGTCGGCAACCGGAAAATCTGCATCATCGATTCTGGCTACGACCGCAACCACGAAGACCTGAACAACAACGGCACCGTGACCGGCGAGTACGACCCGGGCACTGGCTGGTGGCACACTGACGAAAACAGCCATGGCACCCACGTCGCCGGTACGATCGCAGCAGTCAATAACAGCGGGGTGGGCGTGGTTGGCGTCATCCCTGTTCGTCAACTAAAGCTGCACATCGTCAAGGTCTTCGGGGCTGACGGCTGGGCTTATTCGTCCGAACTGGCTGATGCGGCGAACCGCTGCGGTGATGCCGGTGCGAACATCATCAGCATGTCGCTGAGCGGACCCGAACCAAGCAGCACCGAGCAGGCCGCGTTTGATGCGCTGGCCGCCAAAGGCATCCTCTCCTTCGCTGCTTCCAGCAATGCCGGTACTACTGCGCCACGCTGGCCGGCGGGATACCAGAGCGTGGTCTCGGTCGGCGCGCTCGACAGCGACAAAAAATGGGCGACGTTCTCGAACTTTAACCCGAAGGTCGAGCTGTCGGCGCCAGGCGTACGCGTCCTGTCGACCGTGCCGATGGGTACCGCACTGGTGTCATCGCTCACTGTTGGCGCAACCAGCTATGCAGCAGGCTCGGTGACCGGATCGCCACGCGCGACCGTTACCGCGCCCCTGGCCGACTTTGGCTTCGGCGGCACGATTAACTCGGCAATGGCCGGCAAGGTCTGCCTGATTTCCCGCGGCGCGGGCCTTGCTTTCGGCGTCAAGGTGGCAAACTGCCAGGCCAGTGGCGGCGTGGGCGCCGTCCTGTATAACAACGTAGCAGGTAGCATTAACCCGACCTTGGGCACGACTGTAACGGCAATCCCTTCCGTTGCGGTATCGTTGGCCGAAGGTACTGCAATGTTGGCGCAGGTAGGTCAGGCTGCCACAGTATCGGTGAAGGTCGGAAACTATGCATATTTCGACGGCACCTCCATGGCCACGCCGCACGTTTCTGCCGTCGCTGCCCTGGTGTGGAGTTACTTCCCTAACTGCAGCGCTGCGCAGATCCGCAATACGCTGGCCAAATCGGCAGAGGACTTGGGCGCAGCAGGACGGGACGACAAGTACGGCTATGGTTTGGTCCAGGCAAAGGCTGCTTACGACCGTATCGCTACCATGGGTTGTAACAACTGAGCACCTAGCGCAAAGCACGAACGGCCTGGTCTGATGTTTGACCGGGCCGTTTTTCATTCAAAAACATGACCCGCTCGGCGTCGCGCTTCGCCCGGATTCCCATAAAAACCAGGAGCTTACACGTCCGCAGTCCAATCTCCGCTCTTCCCCCCATGCTTCTCCAGCACCCGCACATTGGTCATCACCATCCCGCGGTCGACCGCCTTGCACATGTCGTAAATGGTCAGCAAGCCAATCTGCACCGAAGTGAGCGCTTCCATCTCCACGCCGGTCTTGCCGATGGTCTCGACCTGCGCCCGGCAATGCACGCTGCTGGCGGCTTCATCTACTTCGAAATCCACCGCCACCCGCGTGATCGGCAGCGGATGGCACAGCGGCACCAGGTCGCTGGTGCGTTTCGAGGCCATGATGGCCGCAATGCGCGCGATCCCGATCACGTCGCCCTTCTTGGCGTTGCCCGACTGGATCAATGCCAGCGTTTCGGGTTTCATGCGGATGGTGCCGGCGGCGACGGCGATGCGGTGGGTGTCCTGCTTGGCGCCGACGTCGACCATGTGGGCCTGGCCGGTTAAATCGAAATGGGTCAGTGGCGAAGATGGAGAGCTCATTGCAGGGAAAAATTAGGGGTGGATTAAAGTGTTTTGCTGGGCAGCAGGGCGGCTGCGGATAAGGTTATGATAGCACTGTGAAATATGCTCCCCGCCCAGCATCGGCGCGCCGCTGGCGCCCTGCATTGACCGCCCTGGCCCTGTCCATGGCGGCCGCGTTCGCCATTGCCGCTCCCGGCGATCCCCAGAAAAAGCCCGACAACAACCGCCTGCCGACACTCGGCGACGCGGCGCGGCAAGACCTGTCGCCGGTGGTCGAGCGCAAGCTGGGCGAGGAAATCATGCGCGACGTCCGGCGCGACCCCGCCTATCTCGACGACGATCCCATCACCGAGTACCTGAACAACCTCGGCAACGCGCTGGTCGTGGCGGTGCCCGGCGCGCGCGGCGAGACCAATGCCGACTTCTCCTTCTTCGCCATGCGCGACCCGAACCTGAACGCGTTCGCGCTGCCGGGCGGCTTCATCGGGGCGCACACGGGGCTGATCGTCGCGGCCCAGAACGAATCCGAGCTGGCCGGCGTGATGTCGCACGAGATCGGCCATGTCTCGCAGCGCCACATCGCCCGCATGCTTGGGCAGCAGAAGCAGGACGTGCTGCTGCCGCTGGCGGCGATGATTTTGGCGGCGCTGGCCGCGCGCACCAGTTCCGACGCCGCAATGGGCGTGCTGATGGGCGGCCAGGGCCTGGCCGTGCAGCGCCAGCTCAATTTCAGCCGCGACGCCGAGCGCGAGGCGGACCGGGTCGGCTTCCAGATCATGAGCGCGGGCGGCTACGACACCACCGGTATCGTGGGCTTCTTCAAGCGCCTGCAGACCGCCACCAAGATGTATGGCGACATCCCTGCCCACATGGCGAGCCTGAGCAGCCACCCGTTGACGGCCGAGCGCATCACCGACATGCAGGCGCGCATTCGCGAGATCCCGAAGAAGCCGCGCGTCGATAACCTCGACTTCCAGCTGGTGCGCGCGCGTGCGCGCGTGCTGCAGGACGAAAGCGTCGGCGGCCGGCGCGACACCAGGCATGCGTTCGAGACCCAGCTCAAGGAAGGGCATCGCCACCTGCAGGCCGGCGCCCAGTACGGACTGGCCCTGCTGGCGCTGCGGCAGGGGAATACGCTTGATGCGCAGTCCTGGCTGGACAAGGCGCGCACGACCGTCAAGCCGAAAGAAGGCGTGTTTTCCAGCGAATCGCATGCCGGCGACGGCGCTACGATGTTCACCGGGCTGGCGCTCGAGATCAAGCTCGCGCCCGGCCAGCCGGCAGCCTTGGTGCAGCAGGCCGTGCAGGATGCAGACCAGGCGCGCCAGCGCTATCCGCTGTCGCGGGCGCTGGCACGCCAGTATGGCGAGGCGCTGATCGCCGGCGGCAAGCTGGAAGAAGCGACGCGCTACCTGCGCGACCAGACCCAGCTCTACCGCGAAGAGCCGAAGCTGCACGACATGCTGGCCCGGGCCTATGCCAAGCAGGGGAAGATCGCCCTGCAGCACATGGCGCTGGCCGAATCGTATGTGGTGGCGGGCGCGCTGCCTGCGGCGGTGGCGCAGCTTGAGCTGGCGCGCAAGGCGGGCGATGTGTCGTTCTACGACCAGTCGGTCATCGATGCGCGCGAGCGCGAGCTCAAGGCGCGGCAGAAGCTGGAGAAGGAAGAAGAGAAGGAGCGCTAAGGCGGGACGGGGTATCCGAATAGTCGAGGATCGTAGGGTGTGTAAGAGCAAAGTAGTAATGTCCGGTTCTAGCAAAGTAGAAATGTCCGATTTTGCTAGATAGCTCATGCTGTCGACTCTGAATAATCTGGAGTCGACGGTGAGCAAA
>NZ_JCASIH010000042.1:0-13245 GCF_059685935.1 Telluria sp. ZT3P39 | reverse complement strand
TGCTGACAGAGTCGTACTACAAGAAAAAGCGACGACGGGAAGCCGAAGTGGCTTCCCGTCAGCTCAGACTGATCTAATGGAGGACGTCAAGAACATTATTCCGGACAGCAGTGGGCGAAGGCCGGGACCCAAGTTAACAACCACAGTATTAGCTTACGCCGACGTCTTCTCGTCCCGCAGTTCACGCCGCAAAATCTTGCCCACATTCGTCTTCGGCAGCGTCTCGCGGAACTCGACATACTTCGGCCGCTTGTAGCCGGTGAACTGCTCCTTGCAGTAAGCGATGACGTCTTCGCTGCTGAGCGAAGCATCCTTCTTCACGATGTACAGCTTCACCGCCTCGCCCGAATTCTTGTCCGGCACGCCGACACAGGCCACTTCCAGCACGCCCGGCATCGCCGCCACCACGCCTTCGATCTCGTTCGGGTAGACGTTGAAGCCCGACACCAGGATCATGTCCTTCTTGCGGTCGACGATGCGGGTATAGCCCTTGTCGTCCATGATGCCGATGTCGCCGGTCTTGAAGAAGCCGTCGGCCGTCATGACCTTGGCGGTTTCGTCGTCGCGCTGCCAGTAGCCGGCCATCACCTGCGGGCCGCGCACGCCGATCTCGCCGGCGGTGCCGAACGGGACTTCCTGGCCCGCTTCGTCCAGGATGCGGATCTCGGTGGACGGCAGCGGTAGGCCGATGGTGCCGGTGAAGTCGGTGATGTCGCAGCGGTTGGCCGTGACCACCGGCGAAGTCTCGGACAGCCCGTAGCCTTCGACGATCGGGATGCCGGTCAGCGCCAGCCATTTGTCGGCCACGGCTTTTTGCACCGCCATGCCGCCACCCGGGCACACCAGCAGGCCCGAGAAATCGAGCTTGGCGAATTCGGGGTTGTTCACCAGGCCGTTGTACAGCGTGTTCACGGCCGGGAAGATGTTGATGCGGTAGTTGCCGAGTTCCTTGATGAAGCCCGGGATGTCGCGCGGGTTCGGGATGAGCAGGTTCATGCCGCCCACGCGCAGGCCCAGCAGCGCGCACACGGTCAGCGCATAGATGTGGTACAGCGGCAGCGCGCACACGAACTGCGCCTGCTCGCCCGGCTTGATCTTGCTCAGGGTCGGGGCGAACCAGGCTTCGTTTTGCAGCACGTTGGCGATCACGTGCTTGTGCAGCAGCACGGCGCCTTTCGAGACGCCCGTGGTGCCGCCGGTGTACTGCAGGAAGGCGATGTCGTCATGGCCGATGGCGACCGGCTTCATGGTGAGACCGTTGCTGTCCGCCAGCATGCGCTTGAAGCCGACCGCGCCCGGCAGCGAGAAGGCCGGCACCATCTTCTTGACCTTGCGGACCACCAGGTTGACCAGCGTGCCCTTCAGGCCGCCCAGCAGGTCGCCCATGGTGGCGACCACGACGTGCTTGACCTGGGTGTTGGCGATCACCTGCTCGAGCGTGTGCGCGAAGTTC
The DNA here is from genome assembly GCF_059685935.1 of Telluria sp. ZT3P39. NCBI lineage: Bacteria > Pseudomonadati > Pseudomonadota > Betaproteobacteria > Burkholderiales > Oxalobacteraceae > Telluria > Telluria sp. ZT3P39. The sequence goes on along the minus strand of NZ_JCASIH010000042.1, from coordinate 11,792 downwards.
TCGAGCACGACGATGGCTTCGGCGCCGGAATCCTTCAGCTGGTGCTGCAGTTCGCGCGGCGTATAGAGCGGGTTGACGTTGACGATGACGTAGCCGGCGCGCAGCACGGCGGCCATCGCGACCGGATACTGCAGCACGTTCGGCATCATGATGGCCACGCGCGCGCCCGGCTGCATGCCGCGGCTTTGCAGCCAGGCGGCCATGCGGCTCGATAAGCGGTCGAGTTCGGCGAAGGTGAGGGACTTGCCCATGCACGCGTAAGCCTTGCGGTCGGCGTACTTGCGGAACGCCTCCTCGAGCAGGTGCGTCAGGGAGCGGTACTGCGTCGGGTCGATCTCCGCAGGTACGCCTTCCTCATACGACTTGAGCCAAAACTTGTCCATCCGTGCCTCACCTTCCATGTAGTCGCTTGTAACCAAGCCATTAAAACGCGAAGCCGCCCGGGATACGGGCGGCTTCTGCCAACCGGCTTCCGTGCGAGCTTACGCCGTCTGGGCGGGCTGCTTCTCGTCGCGCAGCGCGCGCCGCAGGATCTTGCCGACGTTGGTCTTCGGCAGCTCGTCGCGGAACTCGATGTATTTCGGTTTCTTGTAGCCCGTGAACTGCTGCTTGCAGTAGTCCATCAGCTGCTCGGCGGTCAGGTTCGGGTCTTTCTTCACCACGAATACCTTGACCGCCTCGCCGGAATGCTCGTCCGGCACGCCGATCACGGCGCATTCCAGCACGCCCGGATGGCCGGCGATCACGCCTTCCAGTTCGTTCGGGTAGACGTTGAAGCCCGAGACCAGGATCATGTCCTTCTTGCGGTCGACGATCTTCACGTAGCCCTGCTCGTCCATGATGCCGACGTCGCCCGACTTGAAGAAGCCGTCCGGCGTCATGACCTTGGCCGTTTCGTCCGGGCGGTTCCAGTAGCCGGCCATCACCTGCGGGCCGCGGATGGCGATCTCGCCGATCTGGCCGATGGCCATCGGCTTGCCTTCGTCGTCCAGGATGGCGATGTCGGTGGACGGCACCGGCAGGCCGATCGTGCCGGTGAATTCCTTGACGTCGGCGCGGTTGCAGGTGGCCACCGGCGAGGTCTCCGACAGGCCGTAGCCTTCGATGATGCTGGTGCCGGTGATCTGCTTCCACTTGTCGTTGACGGCCTTCTGCACCGCCATGCCGCCGCCGTTGCAGATCTTCAGGCCCGAGAAGTCGAGGCCGGCGAAGTCAGGGTGGTTGACCAGCGCGTTGTACAGCGTGTTCACCGCCGGCAGCATGTTGATCTTGTACTTGCCGAGCTCCTTGATGAAGCCCGGGATGTCGCGCGGGTTCACGATCAGGACGTTCAGCGAGCCGGTGCGCATGCCCCACATCGCGCAGGCCGTCAGCGCGAAGATGTGGTACAGCGGCAGCGCGCACACGATCACGGTCTGCTCGCCATTGCCCACGTCGCCCATCGCCGGCTTGGCCCAGGCCTCGGTCTGGAGCACGTTGGCGATCACGTTGCGGTGCGTGAGCGCGGCGCCTTTCGACACGCCCGTGGTGCCGCCGGTGTACTGCAGGAAGGCGACGTCGGAAGCCTTCGGCGCGGCCGGCGAGAACGGCATCTTCGCGCCCTGCGACAGCGCATCCTTGAAGCGCACCATGTTCGGCAGCGAGAACTCGGGCACCATCTTCTTGACGTTGCGGACCACGAAGTTGACCAGCATGCCCTTGGCGCCACCCAGCATCTCGCCCATGCTCGCCACCACCACGTGGCGCAGCGGGGTCTTGCTCATCACCTGCTGCACGGTGTGCGCGAAGTTCTCGAGCACGATGATCGCTTCGCTGCCCGAGTCGGTGATCTGGTGCTCGAGCTCGCGCGGCGTGTAGAGCGGGTTCACGTTCACCACGGTGTAGCCGGCGCGCAGCACGGCCGCGATCGCGATCGGGTACTGCAGCACGTTCGGCATCATGATGGCCACGCGCGCTCCGGGCTGCATGCCGCGGCTTTGCAGCCAGGCGGCCAGCTTCTTCGAGTAGGCATCCAGTTCGCCGTAAGTCAGGAACTTGTCCATGCAAACGTAGGCATTGCGGTCGGCATACTTGCTGAACGATTCGTCCAGCATGTGCACCAGCGACTGGTACTGGTCCGGATTGATCTCAGCAGGTACGTTCGGGGGGTACGACTTCAGCCACATTTTGTCCATCGGATGCCTCTGTCTCGAAATAGTTATCGTTATGGTCCGAGCGGCCGCGGCGCGCAGCAGGAGTCTTGATGTCCCTTGCCTGCGCGCGCGCGAAGCTTGCGCCTTTGCTATCGCCTGATGGTGATGCTATCGGGCAGCGTGCGTGCGCGCAAGCTCTTTTACGGCTTTTGGAACGCGTCCTCTATCTTCCCGCCCCCCATGCTGCGCTGCACGACCAGCGGGCTGGTGGCCGCCGGCGCCGCCAGGCTCTTGAGCACGCGGTGGCGATCGGCTTTGTCGAGCTTGGCGATCTGGTTGACCGACTTGTAGAAGGCCGGCCAGGAGCGCTCCTTGCGCAGCAGCGCGCGGAAGGCGGGCACGAAGTCGTTGTAGGTGGCGATCGAGGCCAGGTGGGCGTTCGACAGCGGCTCGGCGAAGAAGCGGTCGTAGCCGGCATAGCCGCCCCAGTTCGCCTTGAGGACCTGGTAATCGTCCTTCAGCGCCACGAACAATCTCCCCTTGGAGACGCGCTTCTCATCCTTGCTCATCTTGCTGGCATAGGTCTTTTCCAGCTCGCCGCGGTAGCGCACCAGCAGCGCCATGAAATCCTTCTTGCGCAGCGTGTAGCGCTCGAAGGCCTCGGTCATCATCGGGTTGCCGAAGCGCTCCAGCCAGCCTTCGACGCCGGCCGCTTCCACCGCGCTGGCGAAGGATTCGTTGAACTTCGAATCGCCCTGCACGTACACCACCTGGTGCGCCAGTTCGTGGAAGATCAGGCGCGCCAGCTCGGCGTCCGGGTAGTTGATGAAGGTCGAGATCAAGGGGTCGCTGAACCAGCCCAGCGTGGAGTAGGCGCTGACGCCGCCCACTTCCACGTCGTTGCCCTGGGCGCGCAGCTCCTTGGCATAGGCCTGCGCATCCTGCTTGCTGTAGTAACCGCGGTAGTTCACGCAGCCGGCCACCGGGAAGCACCACTGCATGGGCTTGAGCGACAGTTCGGGCGTGGCGACCACGTTCCACAGCACGTAGGGGCGTTCGAGCTTGGTGAAGTTGGTGTAGCTGCCGTTGTCGGGCAGTTTCAGTTCCTGGATGGCGAAGCGGCGGATCTGGCGCGCCGTCTCGAGCCGGTGGCGCAGCGGTGTCGCGGTGCGTGGATCGGCCAGCCAGTCGTCGATCGGACGGGAATCCGCCAGAAGTTCGAGCTGGCCTTGTGCGGCCTGGGAGTAGTAGTTGAGGGATGAGCAGCTTGACAACATCAGGGCCGCAGCTGCGGCCCCCATGAATGGCCGGAAGGCCTGGGAAAATCTAGAGGTTTTCATCTCGCGTCGGGGGTGAGGCTTGTTCAACCTGCACCAGGGTGTCGTAGAAGGTGGGCGCCCTGCCCATGTCGGTCAAGCGCTGGCTGGTCACTTCGTTGGCGTTCTTGCCGTCGCTGGCGAGTTTCTTCCACCAGACCGACAAGCCCACCACCAGCCCTTCGCGCGCCTTGTCGGTGACGCGTGCACGGGCAACGAATGAGCCGCGGTCGTTGAAGATACGCGCCATCTCGCCGTGAGCGATGCCGCGGCGGGCCGCATCGTTCGGGTGGATGTCGAGGTGCGGCTCGCCCTCGGTTGCGCGCAAACTCTGCACGTTCACAAACGTCGAGTTCAGGAAGTTGCGGGCCGGAGGCGAGATCATCGCCAGCGGGTACTTCCGTGCCAGCTCCGGGTTGGAGGCGGCAGATTCATATGGGGGGATATAGGCCGGGAGCGGATCGAGCCCGTCGCGTTCCATGCTGGCTGAGTAAAACTCGCACTTGCCCGAGGGGGTGGGGAAGCCGCCTTCGGCAAACGGCGCGTCCGGCATGTTGAGCTTCTGCCAGCCCTTTTTCTTCAGCGACTCCCAATCGAAGTGGATCGCGCGCTCGTGCTTCTTGTCGAAGGCCTGCGCGGCCAGCTGGTCGTCGGTCTCGGAAAAGCAGGGGTCATCGAAACCCATGCGCGCGGCCAGCAGGCGGAAGAATTCGGTATTCGGTTTGGCTTCGCCGCTAGGGGCGATGGCGGCGTTATTCGCCATCATGTACAGGTGGCCGTAGGCCAGGTGCGCGTCGACGTGCTCGAGCTGCGTGGTGGCCGGCAGCAGGATGTCGGCGTAATCGGCGCTGTCGGTGCGGAAGTGCTCGAGCACGACGGTGAACAGGTCTTCGCGCTCGAAGCCCTTCTGGACTTTGGCTGAATCGGGCGCGATCGCCAGCGGGTTGGCGTTGTAGACGATGACGGCGTCGATCTTCGGGCCGAATTCGGGCGACGCTTCTTTCAGCAAATCGTCGCCGATGGTGGTCATGTTGATGGTGCGCGGGGCGCGGCCACCCAGCAGGTCGGGGCGCTGCAGCGCCGCGCGATCGGTGGGGAAGGAGCCCGAGGTCGAGAGCTGCACGCCGCCGGCCTTGTGGCGCCAGGCGCCCACCAGGGCCGGCAGGCAGGCGATGTTGCGCACCGCCATGCCGCCGCCGCGCACGCGCTGCAGGCCGTAGTTCATGCGGATCGCCGCGCCCTCGCCGCTCCTGGCAACCTGGCCGTACAGGCGCGCCAGTTCCACCACTTCGCCGGCCGTGATGCCGCAGGTTTCCGCGGTGCGCTGCGGCGTCCATTCCAGGGCGCGCGCTTTCAATTCCTCATAGCCGAGCGTGTAGCTGGCGATGTAGTCGTGGTCGACCAGGTCTTCCTGGATCAGCACGTGCATCATGCCCAGCGCCAGCGCGGCGTCCGTGCCCGGCAGCAGGGCAATGTGCTGGTGGCATTTCTCGGCCGTGAGCGAGCGGTAGGGATCGATGGCGATGAGCGTCGCGCCTCGGCGCTTGGCTTCCTGCACGCGCATCCAGAGGTGCAGGTTCGAGGCGATCGGATTGCCGCCCCAGATCAGGATCAGCTTCGCGTCCTGGAACTGTTCGATGTCGGTGCCGATCGAGCCACCGATGGTGTACTTGTAACCGGTCGCACCGGCTGTGGCGCAGATGGTACGGTCCAGCAGCGACGCCCCGAGTTTGTTGAAGAACCGCAAAGACATGGAATCGCCCTGGACGAGTCCCATGGTGCCTGCATAGCTGTACGGGAGAATTGCTTCAGGATCGCGCGCGGCGATTGCGCCAAGGCGCGTGGCGATCTCATCTATGGCCTCGTTCCAGGTAATGCGTTCGAACTTGCCCTCGCCCTTGCGGCCGACGCGGCGCATCGGGTACAGCACGCGGTCCGGGTGATAGGTGCGCTCCACATAGCGCGCGACCTTGGTGCACAGCACGCCCGCAGTCGTCGGATGCTCCGGATCGCCCTTCACTTCAATCGCCACGCCCTTGTCGACGGTGACGAGGATCGCACAGGTATCGGGGCAATCGTGGGGGCAGGCAGCGCGGACTTGGGTGACGGACATGGACGGGAAAATGCTTCGTGAAACCAATACTTTATCCGATTCCCGGCCTCCCCGTACCCCCTCTTTCAAGCACTGTTTGAGGCAGGCTACAATAGTTCAAAGTGTGCAATGTCAGCGTGACAAAAAACGGAGAGTCAGATGAAGCTCATGGAACCTATCCTCGCTTTTCAAACGGAGTTGCAGGAGATCCGGCGCGACCTGCATGCGCATCCGGAGCTCTGTTACGAAGAACAACGCACTGCCGACGTGGTGGCGGCGCGCCTGACCGAATGGGGCATCCCGATCGTGCGCGGGCTGGGCGTGACCGGTGTCGTCGGCATCATCCAGCACGGTGCATCAAAGCGTGCGATCGGCCTGCGCGCCGACATGGACGCACTGCCGATGCAGGAGACGAACGCCTTCGCGCACGCATCAACCCATGCGGGCAAGATGCACGCCTGCGGCCATGATGGCCACACCGCCATGCTGCTCGGCGCCGCCCATCACCTGGCGCAGCACCGCAACTTCGACGGCACCGTCTACCTGATCTTCCAGCCCGCCGAAGAAGGCGGCGGCGGCGCGCGCCGCATGATGGAGGATGGCCTGTTCGAACAGTTCCCGATGGAGGCGGTGTACGGCATGCATAACTGGCCGGGCATCCCGGAGGGGAATTTCGGCGTGGTGGCCGGGCCGATGATGGCCTCCAGTAACGAGTTCCGCGTGACCGTGCGCGGCAAGGGCTGCCACGCGGCGCAGCCGCACCGCGGCATCGATCCGGTGATGGTGGCGGTGCAGATCGCCCAGACCTGGCAAACCATCGTCTCGCGCGAAAAGAATCCACTGGAATCGGCGGTGCTGTCGATCACGCAAATCCACGCAGGCAGCGCCACCAATGTGATTCCCGACGAAGCCGAGCTGGTCGGCACCGTGCGCACCTTCTCGACCGGCGTGCTCGACCTGATCCAGCGCCGCATGGAAGAGATGGCCTCGGGTGTGGCGGCGGCGTTCAATGCCTCGGTCGATTTCACCTTCAAGCGCAATTACCCGCCGCTCATCAACCATCCGGAGCAGACGGCGTTTTCGGTGGAGGCGATGCGGGCGGTGGTGGGCGCCGAGCGGGTCGACACGAATGTCGAGCCGACCATGGGGGCGGAAGATTTCGCGTTCATGCTGCAGGAGAAGCCGGGCTGCTATGTGTTCATCGGTAATGGCGAGGGCGCGCACCGCGCGGGTGGGCATGGGCTGGGGCCGTGCCAGCTGCATAACACCAGCTATGACTTCAATGACAACCTGCTGCCGATTGGGGCAAGTTATTGGGTGAAGCTGGTGGAGATGAGTTTGCCGGCGGTGTAAGCGCTCGGCGGTTCAATGGATGGTTTTTCGTAGGGTGGGCGGGTTTCCCGCCCGCGCGTTCAAATCACGGTAATGCTGCCTGCGCGGCTGCGCTTGTGTTGGTTGAACGCGCGGGCGGCGAAGCCGCCCACCCTACGGGAGCTCGTCTGCTCCGTCACCGGCAGCGTCGCCTTCGCAAAGGTCCGGTTCCATGCGCGCACACTAAAGCCTGACTGCGAACCCGCCTGCGCGAGCCGGCTTGCCATCGGCCTTCCCATCAGCCCGATGCCGAGGAAGGCGATGGTCGTCATCAGAACAGGCCGAGGAATTTCTTGACGGTGTTCTTGCGACCCGGGACCACCAGGTCGGTCACACCCTTCTCGTTGAAGGCGTCGAGCAGTTCCGGGAAGCCCTTGCGCTTGACGAGGTTCAGCTCGGCTTCATACAGCGGCACGACGCAATGGAAATAGATGTCCTTGCCATCCTGCGTCAGCGAGGCAAACGCTTCCGGCGCCGAGGCCGGCGGCAGCAGGATCGCGCCGGTGAACTCGACGCCCTTGGCGTACGGCTTGGCCGGGCTGCCGTTGGGCACCGTGTGGCCGAGGCCGAGCCAGGTGGCGTGCTGGTGGGGATAGTGGGCCAGGTGGCGCAGCAGGGCGACCGGCCAGTACCAGCGCTCGTCCTGCACCGATTGCGCATCGAGCTTCCAGTCCGCCGGCAAGGCCATCATCAGCTCGGCGTAGGGCGGCGCGCCTTCCGGCGCCGTCATCGCGCGGCTGCTCATGCCCGAGGTCACCAGCCGCAGGAAAGGCGTCCGGGCATTGGCCGGCACCACGTGGATATCGACCTGGACCGGGTCGGCCACGGTGTCGTGGAAGACGGTGTCGATCCGGCCGAGGTGTTGGGCAATGTGGTCCGCGACCGGGTCGTGCGGCAGCGTGGCGGGGGCAGCCTGCTGCTGGGTCGGGTGGGCGAGCGGGTAGAGCGGCGTGGAGATCGGTTCAGTCATGCGGAATCGGTAAATGAGGCGCGTTTTGCGGAGCGTCTATCATACCCGCGCCACGGCACGGGTGGCGGACAGCGCCGGATTGTTCACGCTAGTACAATAGCGCATTGCACAATTTCTACCCAGTTAAGAAGGCGTATTATGCTCATTTTGAAGAAATTGGCCGCTGTTGCCATCAGCTTGGCCGCCGTAGTCTTCGCCCCGGCCGGCCATGCCGCCGACGGCCTGGTCGATTCCGCGTCGGTCGAGGTCGGCACTAACCCGCAGCAGCGCATGCTGCGCGTCGCCGTGCAGAAGGAATGGCAGCAGCGCTGGTTCGCAGGCAGCGGCCGCCACCTGTCGGGTTATTGGGAGGCCGATCTCGCCCTGTGGCGCCTGAATGCCTATGCCAACGAAGCCGGCCGCGACAAGAATCTCGCCGTCGTCGGCTTCACGCCGGTGCTGCGCTACCAGAACGACAGCAAGCTGGGCCTGTATGGCGAAGCGGGCGTCGGCGTCAGCCTGTTCTCCAGCCTGTACAAGAACCGCGACAAGGAATTGTCCACCGCCTTCCAGTTCGCCGACCACGTGGGCGTGGGCTATACCACCGCCAAATGGGACTTCGGCCTGAGGCTCCAGCACTACTCGAACGCCAGCATCAAGCGCCCGAACGGCGGCGCGAACTGGGTGATCGCCAAGGCCGCCTACCGCTTCTGACATGGCGGCAGCCGAGCGTGGCCCGGCTGCGATTTATGTAAGAATCGGGCCAGGAGGGCCGTCCGGCCTGCAAGCAACACGAGGCCCGATTGACCGACCCCAGCACGATCAAACGCTACTTGCCATGGCTGGTGGCGACTGCCCTGTTCATGGAGCAGCTCGACGCCACCATCGTCAATACCGCCATCCCCAGCATCGCGGCCAGCCTGCAGGTCACTCCCCTCAGCCTGAAGTCGGTGGTCACCAGCTACATCCTCGGCCTGGCCGTCGGTATCCCGCTCAGCGGCTGGATGGCCGACCGCTTCGGCACCCGCCGCGTCTTCTTCACCGCCATTACCATTTTCACGATTGCCTCGGTGCTGTGCGGGCTGGCGCCGACTGCTTCCATGATGACGGCCGCGCGCCTGCTGCAGGGACTGGGCGGGGCGATGATGATGCCGGTCGGGCGCCTCGCCATCGTGCGCACCTTTCCCAAGAACGAGCTGCTGGGCGCGATGAATTTCGTGATCATCCCGGCGCTGATCGGTCCGCTGCTGGGGCCGACCGTCGGCGGGCTGATCGTGCACTGGACCTCGTGGCGCGTGATCTTCTTCGTCAACGTCCCGGTCGGGCTGGTGGCGCTCTACCTGGTCTGGAAGCACATGCCGGACTACCAGGGCCACGAAAAGCGCCCGCTCGACCTGATCGGCCTGCTCCTGTTCAGCAGCGGCACGGCAATCCTGTCCTGGCTGCTGGAAGTCTTCGGGGAGCACACGCTCGATGCCGTGACGGGCGGGCTCATGCTGACCCTGTCGGTGGCGCTGCTGGCGAGCTATGCCTGGCATGCCCTTCGCATCAAGCACCCGCTGCTGCGCCTGACCCTGTTCAAGGTGCGCACCTTCCGCATCTCGGTGGCGGGCGGGTTCTTCACGCGGCTCGGCGTCGGCGGCATGCCCTTCCTGCTGCCGCTGCTCTACCAGCTGGGGCTGGGGCTGCCGGCCTGGCAGTCGGGCCTGTTGATGATGCCGGCGGCGGCCGCCGCGATGGGGATGAAGATGTTCGCGCCCAGGCTGCTGGCGCGCTTCGGCTACCGCCAGGTCTTGATGGTCAATACCGTCCTCATCGGCCTGACGATCGCCATGTTCACCCTGGTGGGCCCGAGCACGCCCTTCTACGTCATCGTCGCCATCAGCCTGGCCCAGGGCTTCTTCAATTCGCTGCAGTTCTCCAGCATGAACACGCTGGCCTATGCCGACATCGAGCCGAAAGACTCGAGCATGGCCAGTACCATGTCCAGCTCCTTCCAGCAGCTGTCGATGAGCTTCGGCCTGGCGACTGGATCGATCGTGACGGCCTGGTTCCTGGGGCCGGTGGCGCAGGACAACCGCGTGCTGGTGTCGCAGGCGCTGCACCATGGCTTCGGCACGCTGGCCGTCATGACGCTGGTATCGTCCCTGATCTTCTGGCGCCTGCGCCGCAACGACGGCGACAGCATCAGCCGTGGCCAGGTCAAGGCGAAGGAAGCCGAGCCGGTGGCCCAGCCGCTCGGCAGCTAGCCCGCCGGCCCGCCGCCCGGTCAATGCCGGCCGCGATGGCCGCCGCGATGATGCCCCCAGCCTCCGCGATGGTGTCCCCAGCCGCCATGCCCACGCCAGCCGTGGCCGTGGTGGCGGTAATGCCCATGGCGAGGGCCATCATGGAAAGCGAATCCCAGGTCCAGCGAGACCGGCGGCCCGACATAGGTCGGGTAGCCATAAGCCGGATAGGGGCTGTCGTAGGCATATGGAGGGCCATAGACGGCGCAGCCTCCCAGCCCGCTGGCCAGCAGCAGCGCGGCGGCGACGCGCCGCAGCGACGAGTGGATGTGGATAGTCATGTCGGCCCCCGGAAAAGGCGAAGCTAGTTCAGTGTAGTCCGGGTAGGCGTATATGCAATGTCAGGGCCTCAAGCTTGCACGACCCAGCGACCGGGCGCGGCCGTAGTTCAGTTGAGTATGTGCGGGATCACCTTCACCTCGCCGCGCTTCACCGCCCGCGGCGTGGTGATCGGCGAGAAATAGATCTGCTTCTGGCTCGTGGCGATATAGATGCGGTGCCGGTGCAGGAAATCCGCGCCCAGTACCAGGATCTCGCCGGAATGGGGCAGATCCATCAGGCGCAGGTCCATGTCCTTGACTTCGAGGGTGTTGATCGCCATCGATGGAAGCGACACTTTCCACACCGGCTTGTCGGGAGCGTGGCCGGGCAAGGGGTCTTCGCGCACGGCGCCGGGCGAATTCGGCGTCAGGCCCAGCCGTTCGGCCGTGGACTTGGGCAGGTAGGAATACGGCGTAGCGGTCGACAGCAAGGCGCGCAGGTCGGTGCCGCCGATACGGACGTTGAATATCAGGCGCGGCTCGCGCTTCCATGGATCGTGCCAGGCCGGGACCGGGACCGCCTGCGGGTCCCAATAGGCCAGGTGGGCGCGAATGCAGCCGCTCGGCTTGAAAGGCTTGATATAGCCGGCGTCCAGGGCGATTTCGAGATCCGTTTGCAGCAGGGTACCGGCGCCCATCCTTACCCCGAAACTGTCGTCCATGAAATCCTCGACCATATAGGTATTGTCTTTGGCGCTGGCCACGCCAAAAGAAAACTCCTTGATCAAGGCATGCGATATATCGCGCACCAGATCCACGCCTTTTGGATTGCGGTCATCTTCTGCAGACATCTTGCTCGTCGAACTGCGCACTGCGATGCCGAGGCGATCCAGCGTCTTCTTGTTGAACACCACCGATTCTGCCGCGCCGGTACTGAGCATGACGGGAACGGCATTGCCGTTGATGCTGGCCTTTCCGACCGGACGCATGTCCTCGGTGATCGTGATCGGCAAGCTCGGTTGCTCGTTCATCTCGCAGCCTGCGGGCAGCGAATGGGCGAAGGCCGCCTGGGAAAACACGAAGCTGGAGCCAAGGGCATAGCGTAACAAGGAAGACAAGGGAACGCGGCGAGCAAGGGTCATGGGATCGACGAGGTGGTTGCGTGAAGATCCAGTATAGAGACCGGGATGGACCCTGGAGCAAGGCCGCGCAAATTACCCTGCTGCCATAACGCAAAAAACCCCACCGGATCACCGGTGGGGTTTTGCTTATAACTAGCCTGACGATAACCTACTTTCACACTGGTTGCAGCACTATCATCGGCGCAAAGTCGTTTCACGGTCCTGTTCGGGATGGGAAGGGGTGGGACCGACTTGCTATGGTC
>NZ_JCASIH010000041.1:0-14362 GCF_059685935.1 Telluria sp. ZT3P39 | reverse complement strand
TGATGGAGAGTACGCGACTTCGATTACCTCCACACGCGTTCGAGACCGCCCTTATTGAACTGATTACCTTGGTGCAGGAGGTGAGAATTTGAGGGGAAGGGTCAGGACCTGACCCCGAAGTTGCGAAGTTGCGAAGTTGGGGTGCATGCAGCTTTGGGTATGCAGCCTGCGCGCCAAAAAAAACCGGGGCAGCGCCCCGGTCTCGTGTTTAGTTCACGCTCTTCAATACGAGCTCGAACACCAGGCCGGAATTCGGCGGGACGCGGCCGCTGCCGGTGGCGCCATAGCCCAGGCTGGCCGGGACCAGGATGGTGCGCTTGCCGCCGACCTTCATGCCGAGCACGCCCTGCTGGAAGCCCTGGATGGTGTTGGTCGAGCCGATCGTGAAGGTGTACGGGCCCGATTCGAGCTGCGTGCCCTTGAAGTCCGCGGCCGAGGCCTTGTACAGCCACAGGGTGTAATCCACCGTGACGCTCTTGCCGGTGACGGCTTCGGCGCCGGTGCCGACGGTATTGTCGGTCTTGGTCAGCGTGGCCGGGCTGCTGACGGCGACGCTGTCGGAAGAATCGCTGCCGCCACCGCAGGCGGTCAGGCTCAGCATGGCAACGAAGGCGGCGATCAGGGGGAACTTCAGCTTCATGGGACAGTCCTTGCGAGTGAGTGCGAAAAGTTTATAGAACGAAACACCGCACCTTACCTCAGCCATGTGAAAGCGTCTATCCCGGCACTGTCCGGCTTTTGTATTTTTTTGTAAATCAGATCTCGACCTGGGTGCCGAGCTCGATCACGCGGTTGGGCGGGATCTGGTAGTAGTCGGCCGCCGCACGGGCATTACGCGACATCATCACGTACAGGTGCTCGCGCCACGGCGCCATGCCGCCGCCCGGGGCCGAGATCACCGTCTGGCGCGCGATGAAGAACGAGGTTTCCATCATCTCGAACACCAGGCCCAGGCCACCGCAGCGGCGCAGGACGTAGGGAATGTCCGGCTCGTCCTTGAAGCCGTAGCGCACGTTCAGCTGGAAGCAGTTGTGGCCGAGCTCGATGATGTCGACCTGCTCGTCCACCGGCACCCACGGTTCCTCGATGATATGAACCGTCAGGAACACGACGCGCTCGTGCAGCACCTTGTTGTGCGACAGGTTGTGCAGCAGCGCGTGCGGCACGCCATCGCTTTCGCCGCGCAGGAACAGGGCCGTGCCCGGCACGCGGGCCGGCGGCGCCACGAACAGCGATTCCATGAAGGCTTCCAGCGGGATCGCATGCTTTTCCAGGTTCTCGAACACCAGCTCGCGGCCGCGCTTCCAGGTCAGCATCAGGGTCAGCAGCACGGTGCCCAGCAGCAGCGGGAACCAGCCGCCGTGCAGCAGCTTGAGCGCGGTCGAGGAGAACAGCAGGATGTCGATCACCAGGAAGAAGCCGGTTGCACCGAAGCAGACGACCAGCGGCAGTTTCCAGCGGTAGCGCGTGACGAAGAAAGTCAGGATGGTGGTCGCCATCATGGTCGCAGTGACCGCGATGCCATAGGCGCCGGCCAGCTCGTCCGAGGAACCAAAACCGATCACGGCCATCAGCACGATTGCCAGCTGTACCCAGTTCACGGCCGGGATATAGATCTGGCCGATCTCGCTTTCCGAAGTGTGCTGGATGCGCATGCGCGGCAGGAGGCCCAGCGCGATGGCCTGCTTGGTCATCGAATAGGTGCCCGAAATCGTCGCCTGCGAGGCAATCACCGCCGCCATGGTCGACAGGATCACCAGCGGAATCACGCTCCAGGTGCCGAGCTGGTGGTAGAACGGGTTCTCGACGGCCTCCGGCTGCATGATCAGCAAGCCGCCTTGTCCCAGGTAGTTGAGCGCCAGCGCCGGGAAGGCAATGGTGAACCAGGCCAGCCGGATCGGCTTGCGCCCGAAGTGCCCCATGTCGGCATACAGGGCCTCGGCGCCGGTAATGGCCAGCACCACAGCGCCCAGGGCGACGAAGGCGAGGAAGCGGTTTTCCAGCATGAAGCGCAGCGCGTGCCAGGGATTGAGCGCCTGCAGGATCACCGGCGCTTCGATGATGTTGATGATGCCCATCACGGCCAGCGCCAGGAACCAGACCACCATGATCGGCCCGAAGAAGCGGCCGATGCCGGCGGTGCCGTGGCGCTGCACGCTGTACAGGGCGACCAGCACCACCACCGCCAGCGGCACCACGTAATGCGTCATGCCGGGCGCCGCCACTTCCAGGCCCTCGATCGCGCCCAGCACCGAAATGGCCGGGGTGATCACGCTGTCGCCATAGAACATGGTGGCGCCGAGCACGCCGATCACCATCAATGGGAAATACCAGCGCGACGCCTTGGTGACCGAATTGATGGCCAGCGCCATCAGCGCCATGATGCCGCCCTCGCCGCGGTTGTCGGCGCGCAGCACCAGCGTGACATACTTGAGCGAGACGACGATCGTCAGGCTCCAGAAAATCAGGGAAATGATACCGAGGATATTCGGCGTGGTGAGCGGCAGGCCGTGCTCTTCATCGAAAATCGCCCGCAGCGTATAGAGGGGACTGGTGCCGATATCGCCGTAGACGATCCCGACGGCAGCCAGCGTCAGCGCCGCGACGCTGCTTTTCTTGTTATCAGACCTCAAGATTGCACCATAGGTGAGTGTTGGTGCAGCGCACCATAAAATAACGACAAGATAATTGCAAGAAGATTTCGTATTGCATCATACACTTCTGCAAAATAGGCCCGCGCCAGCAGGGATGGTGCGTTAGGGGGATAATGCCGGCTCTGCAATAGCCCTCTCCTTCCTCATGCGTTCCGGTATCCTGTCCGCCGCCCTGGCCTTCCTGTGCTGGGGCCTGTTCCCTATTTATTTCCACGCCATCGGCGAGGTGCCGCCGATGCAGATCCTGGCGCACCGCGTGCTGTGGTCACTGGCTTTCCTCCTGATCGTGCTGGCGCTGCGCCGGCAGTGGAAGTGGCTGGCCATCGTGCGCCAGCCGCGCGTGTTCTGGAGTTTCGCCGCCTCGGCATTCCTGCTGTCGGCCAATTGGCTGGTGTACATCTGGGCCGTCAAGAACGGGCACGTCATCGAAGCCAGCCTCGGCTATTTCATCAATCCGCTGGTGAACATCATGTTCGGCTTCTTGCTGCTGAAAGAGCGCATGCGCCCGGCGCAGTGGGCCGCGATCGCTCTGGCGGCGGTTGGCGTGTGCTGGCTGACCTGGCAATCGGGCACGGTGCCCTGGATCGCCCTGTTCCTGGCGGCCTCGTTCGGCGGCTACGGCCTGCTGCGCAAGACCGCGGCGCTGGGCGCGCTCGAAGGCCTGTCGTTCGAGACCATGGTGCTGTTCCCGTTCGCGGCCGGCTACGTCGTCTGGCTGACCGTGAACGGCGCCAATGCCTTCGTGAATGCCCCGTTTGATTCCACCCGATGGCTGCTGGTCGCGGCCGGCCCGATCACGGCGATCCCGCTGCTGCTGTTCGCCAGCGGCGCGCGCCAGATCCCGCTGTCGATCCTGGGCCTGCTGCAATACCTGTCGCCGACCATCCAGTTCGTCCTCGGCGTGTGGCTGTTCCACGAAGCCTTCACCAGCGACCGGCTGGTGGGCTTCGTGATGATCTGGGCCGCGCTGGCCCTGTATGCCGGCGAAGGCCTGCTGCGCAGCCGCACTGCCCCGAAAACCTGATTCGGCGCCGCGTCCGGGCACAAGAAATCCTGTGTCCGGCGCGGGTTCTGTCGTATCCTGTGCACCTTAAACAACACCAGAGTAGAGCATGGCCAATTACGTCTATACCATGAACCGCGTGGGCAAAATCGTCCCGCCAAAACGTCAAATCCTGAAAGACATTTCGCTGTCCTTCTTCCCGGGCGCCAAGATCGGCGTGCTGGGCCTGAACGGCTCGGGCAAGTCGACCCTGCTGAAGATCATGGCCGGCCTCGACACGGACATCCAGGGCGAAGCGCGCCCGATGCCGGGCCTGAACATCGGCTACCTGCCGCAGGAACCGCAGCTCGATCCGGAAAAGACCGTGCGCCAGGAAGTGGAAAGCGGCCTGGGCGAAGCTTTTGAAGCGCAAGCCAAGCTGGAAGCCGTGTACGCCGCCTATGCCGAGGAAGACGCCGATTTCGACGCCCTCGCCAAGGAACAGGAACGCCTGGAAGCGATCATCTCGTCTTCCGACGGCGGCAATTTGAATTTGCAGCTGGAAATGGCCGCCGACGCATTGCGCCTGCCGCCTTGGGAAGCAAAGATCGGCGTGCTGTCCGGCGGCGAGAAGCGCCGCGTCGCGCTGTGCAAGCTGCTGCTGAGTAAGCCCGACATGCTGCTGCTGGACGAGCCGACCAACCACCTGGACGCCGAATCGGTCGAGTGGCTGGAGCAATTCCTGCTGCGCTTCCCAGGCACCGTGGTCGCCATCACCCACGATCGCTACTTCCTGGACAACGCCGCCGAATGGATCCTGGAACTGGACCGCGGTTCGGGCATTCCATGGAAGGGCAACTACTCGTCCTGGCTGGACCAGAAGCAGGCACGCCTGAAGCAGGAGGAGTCGACCGAATCGGCACGCCAGAAGGCGCTGAAGACCGAACTGGAATGGTCGCGCCAGAACCCGAAGGCGCGCCAGGCCAAGTCGAAGGCGCGCCTGGCCCGCTTTAACGAGCTGAGCGAATACGAATACCAGAAGCGCAACGAGACCCAGGAGATCTTCATCCCCGTGGCCGAGCGCCTGGGCAATGACGTCATCGAGTTCAAGAATGTCTCGAAGGGCTTCGGCGACCGCCTGCTGCTCGACAATGTCTCCTTCACCGTGCCGCCAGGCGCGATCGTCGGCATCATCGGTCCGAACGGCGCCGGTAAGTCGACCCTGTTCAAGATGATCACCGACAAGGAACAGCCGGACAGCGGCGAAGTCGCGATCGGCAAGACCGCACGCATTTCGCTGGTCGACCAGCACCGCGACGAACTGGCCAACAACAAGACCGTGTTCGACGACGTCACCGGCGGCGCCGACATGCTCAGCGTCGGCCGCTTCGAAATGCCGTCGCGCGCCTACCTGGGCCGCTTCAACTTCAAGGGTTCGGACCAGACCAAGGTCGTCGGCAACCTGTCAGGTGGCGAACGCGGCCGCCTGCACCTGGCCAAGACGCTGCTGCAAGGCGGCAACGTCCTGCTGCTCGATGAACCGTCGAACGACCTGGACGTGGAAACCCTGCGCGCGCTGGAAGACGCCCTGCTCGAGTTCGCCGGCAGCGTGATGGTGATCTCCCACGATCGCTGGTTCCTGGACCGTATCGCGACCCACATCCTGGCCTTCGAAGGCAATTCGCAAGTCACCTTCTTCGACGGTAACTACCAGGAATACGAAGCGGACAAGAAGAAGCGCCTGGGTGAAGAAGGCGCCAAGCCGAAGCGTATCCGCTACAAGCCACTGACGACCTAAGTTGTTGTTCTATAAATAAAAAGCCCGGTTTGTGGGGCTGAACAACGCCCGGCACCGCCGGGCGTTTGCTTTCCGGAATCGGAACGCGGTCTGCGCAAAGTCGTGTGTAATATCTTCGTTGTTGAGGCCATGTAGCGGCCTCGGATGCTGGTGGCTGCCGAGCAGCGCCGGTTGACGGAGCTCATGACTGATTACCGCAACAACCGCGTCCCGGGCGGGACCTTTTTCTTCACAGTGCGCCTGCTACAACACGGCAGCACACTGCTGACAGACCATATATCCGCCTTCGGCGAAGCCATGCGCCTGGCGCGCGTGCGCAAGCCTTTCCACGTCGATGCCTGGGTAGTCTTGCCCGACCACGCACATGCGATCTGGACCTTGCCGCCGGGCGACCACGACTGCTCGAGCCGCTGGCGCGCCGTCAAGATCGCGTTCTCCAAAGCCCTGCGCAAATCGAAGGTAGCAGGCGACGACGACGGCGCCATCTGGGAACGCCATTACCAGCACTACCGGGTCGGCGACGACGACGAATACGCGGCCCTGGTCGACCTGACCCATACCGATCCCGTCAAGCACGGCCATTGCAGCCATCCCGCCGACTGGCCATGGTCCTCGCTGCACCGTTTCGTTTCTGCCGGCTATGCGATGCCGGCGCCGTACCTGGTGGTTCCGCCCTGGGTGCACCGGCCCCAACCGCAGGGCTTCGCGCGGCTGTGAACGGCCTACAACACCCTGTCCCAAAACAAAAAGGACCCCGCAGGGTCCTTTTTGCCATTACGAAACCAGCTTAGAAGCTGTACTTCGCACCGACGGTGAAGACGTCTGCCTTGGCGCCGAAGTCCTTGGACTTGCCGTAGCGTTCATATTCGGCCACCAGTGCCACGTTCTGGTTCAGGTTGTACTGCGCGCCGAGGGCACCGTAGGCTTCAGTCTTGCGGTGTTCACGGTTCTGCGAGGAGTTGATCATGACCAGCTCGCTCTTGTTACGTGCCGCACCCAGCTTGCCGTACACCGAGAATTGTTCGTTGACGGGCATGGTCGCCTTGGCGGCCAGGTAAATCGATTCGCCCTTGGTTTCACCGCGCTGGTTCACGCCATTGGCGGTGTAGCTGACGCCCGACTTGCGGAAGTCGGTGTAACCGGCTTCGACGCCCCAGGTCTGGTTGAACTCGTAGCCGCCAAACAGTTTGCCCGAAGCTTTATAGCCGTCGGTATTGACGTTCGAGGCGCCGGAGATGCGGTAGTCATGGTCGGCGCTGGCGACGCCGGCGCCGACATAGCCGCGTGGCGTGGTCTGCTGGGCTTGGGCAGCCGACATGGTGGCAACGGTGGCGATCAATGCAACGATAAGCTTTTTCATGCGCAATCCTTTTCTCGACTGGTGCGCGATTCCGAATGAATCGCGATGTGGTCAAGATAGCACCGGCAACTCTTTTTTAAAGCCCCAAAACCCGTAAGAACTGTAAGAAAATGTAAGTTAATGACTCAAGAGTTATATATTTTTCCAGAAAGATACTGAAAATAGCCTGCGCTTTAGTCGATCTTACGAAACGTTAGGTTAATTCGCGCACCGACCGGCTTGGCGGTCTTGTTGATCCCATGCATCCAGTTGGCTTGCATGGCGCCTGCCATGAACAGCAGGCTGCCGTCCGTCAGCGCCAGCTTCAGGGTCTCTTTGGTGGCCTTGTGGCGCAGGATAAATGTCCGCGTCGCACCGAAACTGACCGAGGCAATCGCCGGCGCCCGGCCCAGCTCGGGCTCGTCGTCGCTATGCATGCCCATGCTGTCCCGGCCATCGCGGTAATAGTTCAGCAGCACGCTGTTGTACTCCCGGCCGGTGGCTTCCTCTGCGGCAAGGCGGATGGTCTCAAGCAAGGGTGTAAACGGCAGCGGCGCCAGGCTCAGGCCGGAATACCGGTAGGCCTTGTCGCCATGCCAGGCGCTCAGGCGCGGTTGCAGGTGGCGCTTGCCGTAGACGACCACGGTTTCTTCGCGCCAGCCCGTCTCCAGAATCAGGCGTGCCAGCACTTCCTCGTTCGGCCAGGGCAAAGACAATTGCGCGAGAAACCCCAGTTCGCCGTCGCGGAGCGGGATCGGTGTCAGGACCGGGGCTGAGGTAAATAGGTCCATTGTGCAAGTCTGACAGCCGATCGCGGGCGATGTGCCACAAACGATCAGGCGGACAGGGAGGAATTCAAGCGTAGGCTTCGGCCAGGCTCATCACGCGCGGGGTGACGCTGACGCCGACATTGCCGAACAACGCTTCGATGGCAGCCAGGTTGGCCGCGCATTCGTCGGCTTTCCAGCCGTTGAACAAATCGGTGCCGTCCTTCTGGAAGTGCAGGTCCAGCACTTTGCCCTTGTCCTTGTGAACATAGCTCTGCTGGTGGGTATTCTTGAAACCCAGTTCAGCCAGGCCAGTCAGCACGGTCTGCGGCGGGTTGGCCGGATCGGTCGCCAGGAAGACGCCAAAGGTTTTGCCTGGCGGTTTCGCGGCCACGTCGACGTCATAGATGCCCGGTGCCTTGGTGACGCTGGTGCTCTTCAGGAACAGCATGTTTTCTCCTTCTTGCCCGCGCGCGGCGCCGCGCGAGGGTGTGCGCGTGGATGGCGGGCGGATCGGTTGTGTGTGTACAACGTCCTAGCTTATTGCCACCCGGGAACTTTGTCGATCATTGTCTGTACTTTTTTCGCTTTAGCGCAGCAAGAGCCCCCAAACAGTGCCGCCAATTAACAACGCACAGGCCAGCATGCCGGTAATGAAGCCCAATTCGCGCTTCGCCGGATCGCGGTAATAGCCAAGCGCGTACGCAATCCGCCCGAGGCACCAGAGCAGGCCGCCCGCCGCCGCCCACAGGTCGCCCAGGAAGAAGGCGCACATCCACAGCGGCACCAGCAGCAGCGGCAATTGCTCGAGCGTGTTGGCCTGCACCCGCTGGCAGCGCTGGAATTCCAGCGGACCTTCCATCGACGGCGCCGGGATGTCGTGGCGGATGCGGGCACGGCCGGCGTTGACGCCGGTCCAGAAATAGACGCCGAGTGCGGCCAAGGTGGCCCAGGCTGTGAAGAACATCGAAACTCCTGTGGAAAATCTGTGGAAAAGGCTTGTACAAGCCGTGTAAAAGCCCGGGTAAAACCTGTGCAGGAGCGGTGGAAAAGGCGCGGGAAAAGCTGTGGAAAAGGCCGCTCACCCGCCGCGCTTGCGCCGCGCCAGGTCGGCCGTCGGCGCCACCAGCGCCTCGTACAGCCGGCCGGTGGCGGCGTCCCAGCGGCTTACCGCGTCCTGCTGGCGGGCCACGGTGGCCAGGTCGCCGCGCGCGACCGGGCCGCTGAGCGCCGCTTCCGGGCCGATCCGAAACACATTGGCCACGGTTTCCAGCGCCAGCGGCCGCGCCAGCTCCCTGGCCACGCTTTCCGGCACCCCGGCGGCCTGGTAGGCGCGCAGGGCCGCGTCGAGCACCGTCACCAGGTAATTCGACGCGAAGACGGCGGCCGCGTGATACACGGTTTTCGCGGCCGGGTCGATGCGCACCAGGCGCGCACCAAGCGACGCGAACGCCGGTTCGAGCAGCGCCAGTGCGGCGGCATCGCCTTCGATGCCGCAGAAGGTGCCGGCAAACTCCGCCGCCACGGCTTGCGGATCGGCGAAGCTGCGCACCGGATGCACGCTGGCGGCGAGCGCGCCCGCCTCCCTTGCGGCCTGGAGTTCGGTGGAGGCTTTCGCCCCGCTGCAGTGGAACACGACGGCGCCCGCCAGCGGCTGGGCTGCGGCCAGCGCCGCACAGCTCGGGGCGATCATGTCGTCGCCTACGGCCAGCAGCCACACCCGGGCCGGGCGCATGGCGTGCAGGTCGCTGCAGGCCTGGCCGGCGCCGATGAAAGCCACCGCCTCCTGCGCGCTGGCGGCGGAGCGGGTCAGCACGTCCTGCACGGTAAAGGCGCCGCTGGCGGCGAACAGCCGTCCCAGCACGCGGCCGACGTGGCCGGCGCCGACCAGGTTCAGCGTCGGCGCCACGTCAGAAGCTGGAGCCGGGCAGCTGGAGGAAGCTGAGCTCTTCCGGGCTGGAAGCGCGGCCCAGGATGGCGTTACGGTGCGGGAAGCGGCCGAAGCGGGCGATCACGCCGCGGTGGCGCAGCGCGTAGTCGAGCACTTCGACGAAGCCTTCGTTCTGCCGCGACAGTTCGGTGAACAGGCTCACCGACTGCTCCTGCATGCGCGCGTCCTCGGCATGCTCGAAAGGCAGGTAGGCGAACATGCGCTCGACGGGCGACAGGGCCTGGTCGGCGCCGGAATCGACCAGCTGGCGGGCAGCCAGCAGGGCCAGCAGGTCGCCGCTGAAGGATTCCGGCTTGCCCCGGTAGGCGTTGCGGGTGAACTGGTCGAGCACGAGGATGCGCGCGAGCGTGCCGCGCGGCCCCAATTCGTCCCATTCGCGCAGGCCGCCGGCCACCGCCTGGGCGATCAGGGCGCCGAAGCGCGCGCGCAGCGCCGCGTCGAAGGCCTCGTCCTTGCGGAACCATTCGGCCCGCTGCTTGCCATGACCTTCGCTGCCTTCGGGCAGGAACCAGAAATCGAGAACGTCTTGTGCTTGCATGTGAAATCCCGTGTGCCGGAGTGGTTGTTTTGGTTTTTTTAATTACGCGCGTGGGACAGCTGGAAGGCTTCCAGGCCCTCGAACGCGGCCAGCTGGTCGGCCAGTTCGGACAGCGGCGCCCCGCTCTTGCGCGACAGCGCCAGCGCCACGAAGCGCCATTCCTGGCGTCCCTCCTCGCTGCTGATGGTCAGCGAGCTGCCGGCGATCTCGTAGCCGCGGTCCAGCGCGGCCTTGCGCATCACGTCTTCGCGCGGCATGACGTGCGGCTTGAAGCGCATGCGCACCGCGACCGCGTGGCGCGCCGGCAGCAGGGTCTCCAGGCGGTTCAGGTAGATCATGATCATGGCCGAGAAGAAGGCCAGGCCCATCGCGGCCAGGTAGAAGCCGACGCCCACCAGGATGCCGATCGCCGACGAGGCCCAGATCGACGCGGCCGTGGTCAGGCCGCTGATGTTGAAGCCCTCGCGCATGATCACGCCGGCGCCGAGGAAGCCGATGCCGGTCACGATGCCCTGGATGATGCGGGTCGGATCGACCGGCGCCAGCAGGCCGGCATGGCCGCCGCCGTACCAGAAGTCCGGGTAGCCGGCCAGGATGGTCAGCGCCGCCGAAGCCATGCAGACCAGGCCATAGGTGCGCATGCCGGCCGCGCGGCCATGGTAGGCGCGCTCATAGCCGACCATCAGGCCCAGCGCCAGCGCGCCGGCCAGGTGCAGCAGGATCAGCCCATTGGTATAGATCTCGGGCGCAGACCAATAGGTGTCCAGCAGGTCAGGACGTTGCATGCGGGTTGATCGCTTTCAGGGAGAGTCGGGCTTCTTGCGCACCAGCTGCTTTTCGAATTTCTCGTCGTTCTTGCTGATGCGCCGGACTTCCTGCGGACCGAGGCCGTTCACGAAGGCGACGAAGTCGTCCAGTTCGAGCGGTGCATTCAGGGCCGGCGCGCCGGGCGCTTCGGACAGGAAGAACAGGCCGTCGCCGGTGCGCGCCATCGAATAGGCGGTATTGCCGGTGCGGCGCTTGAGGCGGTCGACGGCGGCGCTGGCGCGGGTGGAGCGGGCGCCGGCCACTAGAATGCCTCCGTGCGCAGCAGCAGCCAGTCGCGCGCGGCGCCGCTCACATGCCGCTCGAGGCGTGCACGCACGGTGGCGTGGTAGGCGTTGAGCCAGGCGATTTCGTCTTCGCGCAGCAGCGCGCGCTCGATCGGGCGGGTATCGATCGGGCACAGGGTCAGGGTCTCGAAGGCCAGGAACTCGCCGAACTCGGTGGTTTCGGCCAGGGTGTTGAGCACCAGGTTCTCGATCCGGATGCCCCAGCGCCCGGGACGGTAGATGCCCGGTTCGATCGAGGTGATCATGCCCGGCTCCATCGCCGTATGCGGGTCCGGCGCCACGCTCGGCGAAATCGACTGTGGGCCTTCGTGCACGTTCAGGAAGTAGCCGACGCCGTGGCCGGTGCCGTGGCCGTAGTCGATGCCGGCGGCCCAGATCGGCGCGCGTGCGATCGCATCGAGCAGCGGCGCGCGGGTGCCGCGCGGGAAGCGCGTGGCGGACAGATTGATCACGCCCTTGAGCACCAGCGTGTAGTCGCGCTTTTGCGCATCGCTTGGTGCGCCCACCGGGATCACGCGCGTGATGTCGGTGGTGCCGCCCAGGTACTGGCCGCCGGAGTCGACCAGCAGCAGGCCGTCGCCTTCGATGACGGCGCAGGTGTCCTGCGCTGCGCGGTAGTGCATGATCGCGCCATTGGCATTGAAGCCGGCGATGGTCGAGAAGCTCGGGCTCACAAAATGAGGGCGGCGCGCGCGCGCGGCCGTGATCCGGGTGTCGATCGCCACTTCGTCGATCGGGGCTCTAGCGGCGTCCAGCAGTTGCGCTTCGAGCGACGAGAAGAATTCGCACAGCGCCGCGCCATCCTGCTCCATCGCGGCGCGCACGTTGGCGGCCTCAAGCTCGAGCTTGCGCGACTTGGCGAAGGTGGTCGGATTGATCGTCTCGAGCACGTTCACACCCTGCGCGACGGCGGCGCGCATGCCGGCGGTGACGCGGCGCGGATCGAGCAGCAAGGTCGCGCCGTCCGGCAACGCCGACAAGGCGGTGGCGGCATTCGCATACGGCGCCAGGTGCACGCCGTCGGCTTCGAGGCGCGCGCGCACGTCGTGCGGCACCTTGTTCTCGCCGACGAAAAGGGTCGCGTCGGCGCGGCCGATCAGGGCATGGGCCAGGAACACCGGGTTGTAGCTGACGTCGGCGCCGCGCAGGTTGAACAGATACGCGATGTCGTCGAGCGTGGAGATGAAGTGGAAACCGGCGCCCAGATGCTCCATCGCGGCGCGGGTGGCGGCCAGCTTGTCGGCGCGGGTCGTGGCCGCGTACGGCGGCAGGTGCTCGTACACCGCATCGGCCGGCAGCGCCGGGCGGTCTTGCCAGACTTCGTCCAGCAAATCGACGTCAGTTCGCAAGTTGATGCCGCGCGCCTTCAAGGCGTCGGCCAGCAACCTGGCGCCGGCCAGTCCCAGCACGCGCGCATCGACGGCCACCGTCTGGCCGGGGTTCAGGTTGGCCGCCAGCCAGTCCACGTGCAGCTGGCTGGCCGCGCCCGGGATCTTCATGAGGGCGATCTCGCTGCCGGCCAGTTCGGTCTCGGCCTGGGTCCAGTAGCGGCCATCGGTCCAGACGCCGGCAAACCCGGCGGTGGCGATGAAGGTGCCGACCGAGCCGGTGAAGCCGGAGAGCCATTCGCGCCCTTTCCAGTGCCCGGGCAGGTATTCCGACAGGTGCGGGTCGCTCGAGGGCAGGACATAGGCGTCGATGCCGGCGCGCGCCATGGCGCTGCGCAGCTGGAGCAGGCGGCTGCTGCGGTCACGTTCGAATTCAGGGGTCGACATAGCTGGGAGAATCGTTGTTTTCCAAGGTAGTTATGATACGCCGCAATGCCGCCATGTGGCGCATCGAATCATTGCGCTATGGCATCAATCAAGCCGCTGCGCTATACAATGGGGGCAAGGACAACCCGATATTCCGACGCCATGCACGCCGGGCACAGGAGAGAGACATGGATTTCGAATCCGCCAAGGCCTTGTGCCGCAGCTTCCCCGGCTGCACGGAAGACACCAAATGGGACCACGACACGGTCTTTTCGGTCGGCGCCAGGATGTTCGCCGTCACCAACAAGGACGGGCCCTCGACGGGCTTCAGCCTGAAGGCCGACGACGAGCGCTTCCTGGAATTGACCGACCGCCCCGGCATCATTCCAGCCCCCTATCTGGCGCGCGCCAAATGGGTATTCGTCACGCCCGAGGCCCAGCTCGACGATGCCGAGTTCGCCGCCCTGCTGCGCCGTTCCCACGAACTGGTGTTCGCCAAGCTCACCCGCAAGCTGCAGCGCGAGATTGCCGGCGAGTGAAGCTGACGGCTGATTCCAACAGGAACGCGGCCACGCCCCCGGATAGCGCATAATTGCCCTGACCCTTTAGACATGAACAATCGAATAACCATGCAAGATTTCCATCATGACCGCGCCCGTGCGCTGCTCGCCAACGCCAAAGAGATCGTCACGCCCGCCGAAGTGCAGGCCGCGGTGGCACGCGTCGCCGACGCGCTGAACGCACGCTTCGGCAATCCCGACGACAAGTCCTTCCCGCTGGTGCTCGGCGTGATGGGCGGCGCCGTCGTCTTCACCGGCAACCTGCTGCCCCAACTCGACTTCCCGCTCGAATTCGACTACATCCACGTCAGCCGCTATGGCGACGACGACCGCGGCGGCGAGGTGGTCTGGAAAGTCATCCCGCGCCAGGACGTGACCGGGCGCATCATCGTCGTGCTCGACGACATCCTCGACGAAGGCGAGACCCTCGCCCACGTCAAGCAGCGCCTGCTCGACATGGGCGCGGCCGAAGTGGTCATCGTGGTGTTCGCGGACAAGGACCTCAAGCGCACCAAGCCGATCAAGGCCGACCTGATCGGCTTGACGATCCCGAACGAATTCGTGGTCGGCTTCGGGATGGACGTCTACAACTACTGGCGCAACCTGCCGGGGCTGTGGTCGATCAACCAGGACGACCTGAGCGCGGCCGAACCGGTGCCGCCTTTCCCGACGCCTGACGCGAAGCGCCTGTAATTCGTAGGGTGGGCGGCTTCGCCGCCCGCGCGTTCAAAGTACGGTACTGCAGCCCGTGCGGCTGTTCAGACCAAAACTATCACCGCGCGGGCGGGATACCCGCCCACCCTTCTATGATGACTGTCAAGTGAGATTCGTAGTTTTCGTCTCTCCTGTACTTTGGTGCATTGAAGCGCTTGGTCATCTGTTCGTGAGACGCTGGCGTCTCACCACC
>NZ_JCASIH010000040.1:0-15746 GCF_059685935.1 Telluria sp. ZT3P39 | reverse complement strand
CCGCTCAAAAGCGAGTTTGAAGTCCTGCGACACAAAAAACAGCGGACATTTCAACTTTGCCAGAATCGGACATTTTAACTTTGCCTTTACAGGGTGGGCAGGTTTCCTGCCCGCGCGGTGATAGTTAGCGGTTAAAAAGCCGCACAGGCAGCTTTACCGTAGTTTGAACGCGTGGGCAGAATCTGCCCACCCTACGATTCGCCTCAACTCCCCCAGATCGGCTCGTCCTCCGAGCCATTGCCTTTAGGCGTCCCGGGCGTCGCACCAGCCCCGGCGCCCGCGTTATCGAGCCCGCCAGCGGCGCCAGTATCGTCCTGCCCACTCCCCCCGCCGCCAGTCTCCGGCTTCCCGGCACTGCCGCGGCTGGTCTGCGGCGCGCCTGCCGGCCCGACATTGCCCTCGGCCGGCGCATGCGGGAAGTTGGTATGCCGGATATCGCCACCGCCCGCGCCCGGCGGAGGGGCGAGCGCGTCAGCGCGGCTGCGTTCGTCGTCGCGCTTGCTGCCTGTCTGATCCACGTTTTCGTTGGCCATCATAAGCTCCCGCATAAGTGACAGTGGAGCCTATCCTAATCCTTCCCTGCGCCGCTGCAATAGGAACAACGAGCGCTGCGGCGTAGGACGCTGCGTACTCTAGCGCGTCCAATAAAAAAAAGCGCTCCCTCGGGAGCGCTTCTTGTTCCAGCCAGACCAGGATTACTGGATCTTGGCCTTCTTCACCAGGCTTTCGCGGTACTGGGCCAGCTGACGCTGTTGCAGTTGTTCCGCGACCTGCTGCTTGACTTCTTCCAGAGCCGGCACCTTGGCGGCGCGGACGTCTTCCAGCTTGATAACGTGGAAGCCGTACTGGGTCTTGACCGGGGTCTCGGTGATGGCGCCTTTTTGCAGGGCAACCATGGCTTTCGAGAACTCAGGCACGTAGTTGGCCGGGCTTGCCCAGTCCAGGTCGCCGCCGTTGGCTGCCGAACCGTCTTTCGACTGCTTGGCCAGCTCTTCAAACTTGCCGCCGGCCTTGAGCTTGGTGATGATGGCCTTGGCTTCGTCTTCGGTGGTCACCAGGATGTGGCGTGCGCGGTATTCCTTGTCGCCGACCTGGGACTTGTACTTGTCGTACTCGGCCTTGATCTCGGCATCCTTGATCGGGTTCTTCTTGACGTAGTCGGCGAGCATCGCGTTGATGATGATGCTCTGGCGCGCGTTGTCGATCGCTGCCTTCACGTCGGCACGGCCGCCGACGCCTTGCTTGTCGGCTTCCTGGATCAGGACTTCGCGGCCGATCAGGTCTTTCTTGATCGCATCGCGCAACTGCGGCGAATCGGTGGCGCGACCCTGGGCGACGACTTGCTTGACCATCTGGTCAACCTTGGCCGCCGGGATGGGTTTGCCATTGACGGTTGCAACGTTTTGCGCGAACGCAGGCGCGGCAACCAGGGCGATCATGGCTAACAACAGGCGGGCTGGCTTCAAAATCATTGTTGAGGTCCTATCTAAACACGAAAAAGTTCGCCGCAGGCGGCAAAAAAACCGGTGAATAACTCACCGGCGGTAACACATATTACTGCACCTTTGCCTTTTTGACCATTTGCTCTTTGTACTCTTCGAGCTTCTTCTGGGCCAGGGCGTCGGCGATCTGCGGCTTGACTTCTTCCAGGGTCGGCAGCTTGGCGGCGCGGGTGTCGTCGAGCTTGATGACGTGGAAGCCGTTGGCGGTCTTCACCGGGTTCTCGGTGACGCCGCCTTTTTGCAGGCCGGTGAAGCCGGCTGCGAATTCAGGCGGGAAGGAAGCAGGGGCTGCCCAGTCCAGGTCGCCGCCATTGTTGGCGGTGCCGGTATCCTTCGATCCCTTGGCCAGTTCTTCGAACTTGGCGCCGCCCTTGATCTTGGCGATCACGGCCTTGGCTTCGGCTTCGGTCTCGAGCAGGATGTGGCGGACGTGGTATTCCTTGTCGCCGGTCTGCTTGGTGAAGCGGTCGTATTCGGCCTTGATGTCGGCGTCGGTGACCGGGTTCTTGGTGATGTAGTCGCGCGCCAGTTGGTTGACGACGATCGCCTGGCGCGCATTGTCCAGCGCTGCCTTGACTTCCGGCTTCTTGTCGTAGCCCTGCTTGATGGCTTCCTGCATCAGGACTTCGCGCGAGATCAGGTCGCGCTTGATCACTTCGCGCAGTTGCGACGAATCCTGGCCCTGGCCGGCGGCGACCACCTGCTTGACCACCGCGTCGACGCGCGACGACGGGATCGGCTTGCCGTTGACCACGGCGAGGTTCTGCGCAAAAGCAGGCGCCGCGACAACGGCGATCAGGGCTAACAGCAGGCGTGCTGGCTTCAAAGTCATTTCTGGAATTCCTGTGGGGAGAGTTGCTTGGACGAGATTGCTCAGTTCTTTTACTTCGTGTTGTGTACGTCTTCTACTTCGTCTTACGCGAAAGATTGTCGGCGAACTTTCTTAAAGCTGACTGAAGAGCTGCTTCAGCCAGCTTCGGAAGGCAGGATGGCCGTGATAGCCAGCGCATGGATTTCCGCCTTGTTAATCATTTCGTGAACGGCATCATACACAAGACGATGGCGCATGACCAGCGTGAGGCCGGTGAACTTGTCGGAGGCGATTTTCACGCTGTAATGGCTGCCGCCCGAGGCCGCGCCGGCATGGCCGGCGTGCAGGTGCGAGTCGTCGGTGATCTCGAGCAGGGTCGGGGCCAGTTCGGCCTGCAGGCGCTCGCGCAGGCGTTCGGTACGGGATAGCTCGGTCATGCATCCTCCTGAATATGTTTAGACAGCATTAACGATTGAACGACGATGAAGGCGAACAGGATGCCGGTGATGCCGAACAGCTTGAAGCTGACCCAGGCGCCGGTATCGCTACGGAAGACAACGAAGGCCATCAGCAAGTTCAGCAAGCCCAGCACCGTGAAGAAGGCGACCCAGGCGTAGAGCACGCGGGTCCAGACCGCTTCCGGCAGGTTCATGGCGCCCCCGAGCGCCGAGCGCATCAGGTTCTTGCGGTAGACCAGGTGGGCGAACAGCAGGGCGGCGCCGAAGGCCCAGTACAGGATGGTCGGCTTCCACTTGATGAAGGTGTCGTCGTGGAAGTAGATGGTGGCGCCGCCGGCGATCACCACCACGCCCAGCGACAGCCACAGCATGCCGTCGACCTTGCGCCGGCGCGCGAGCAAGTACACGATCTGCAGCACCGTCGCCAGGATGGTCACAAAAGTAGCCAGCAGGATCGGCGACTGCGAGGCCGGCACGGCGCCGCCCGAGATCAGGAAGCCAAGGTGGTCGGTGACCAGGCCGTGGGCCCAGTCCTGGTTGCTTTCGCCATACTTGTACATCCCGAAGAACAGGATCACCGGCAGCATGTCGAACAAGAACTTGATCATAAGGGTTCCTTAATCCTGGCCTCAGACGGGTTCGAAGCGCAGCGACGCGGAGTTGATGCAATAGCGCAGGCCGGTCGGCGGCGGGCCATCGGGGAAGACGTGGCCGAGGTGGGCGTCGCAGACGGCGCAGATGATCTCGGTGCGGACCATGCCGTGGGTCCGGTCGGTCTTTTCGATGACGTTCTCCGGATCGAGCGCGCGGAAATAGCTGGGCCAGCCGCAGCCGGAATCGAACTTGGCGTCCGACTCGAACAGCGGCGTATTGCAGCACACGCAGGTATAGATGCCGTGCTCGTGGTGGTCCCAGAACTTGCCGGTGAAGGCGCGCTCGGTGGCGGCGTGGCGGGTTACCTGGTATTCCATCGGGTCGAGCTGCTCGCGCCACTGCGCGTCGGTCTTGCTTACTTTATTGGTCATGTCGGTCTCGCGTTGATTGCAATGCTGGGCTCACGATGAGCAGCTTACTTCAAGATGGGCTGCCCAGCTCGGGGGCAGGGCCGCATAGGTTTCGTTCTCGGGCTGCTCGTCGAAGGGGCGCTCCAGCACCGCCAACAAGCGATGCACGCCGCTGTAGTCGCCATTTTGCGCCTGTTCGATTGCCGTCTGCGCCAGGTAGTTGCGCAGCACATATTTCGGATTGGCGCGGTGCATGGCGGCGCGGCGCTGCTCGTCCACACTGTTCTCGAGGCGCAGGCGGGCGCGGTACTGCAGCGCCCAGGCATCGAACGCTTCCCGGTCCAGGAACAGGTCGCGCAGCGGCGCATCCTGCGCCAGGTCGCCATCGAGGCGCAGGTCGCCCAGGCGGCGGAAGAACAGCGTGAAGTCGGCGTGGTTCGCCTGCAGCAGCTGGAACATGGCGTCGAACAGCGCTTCGTCGCCCTCGCGCGCGTCGAGCAGGCCGAGCTTGGCGTGCAGCAGTTCGTCGAGTTTTTCGCCAAACGCCGGGCGGTAGGCGTCCAGCGCCTCTTCGGCTTCTTCCGGCGTGCCGATCAGCGGGAGCAGCGCGTTGCCCAGGGCGTAGCAGTTCCAGTGGCCGACCGGCACCTGGTTGGCGTACGAATAGCGCCCGCCCTGGTCGGTATGGTTGCAGATATGGTTGGCGTCGAAGGCTTCCATGAAGCCGAAGGGACCGTAGTCGAGGGTCAAGCCCAGGATCGACATATTGTCGGTGTTCATCACCCCGTGCATGAAGCCGACCGACTGCCACAGCGCGATCATGCGCGCGGTGCGGCGCGTGACCTCGGCCAGCAATTCCTTGTAGGGATTGACCGCACCCGCGAATTCGGGGTACCAATTCTTGATCACGAAGTCTGCCAGGACCCGCAACTCGTCCTGCTTGCCGCGCTGGTGCCAGTGCTCGAAGGAGCCGAAGCGCACGAACGTCGGCGCTATCCGGGTCACCACGGCAGCGGTCTCGACGCTTTCGCGCATGACCCGCTGGGGCGACCCGGTGACCATCAGCGCGCGTGTGGTCGGGATGCCGAGCGCGGCCATCGCTTCCGAGCACAGGAATTCGCGCAGCGAGGAGCGCAGCACGGCGCGGCCGTCGCCCATGCGCGAGTAGGGCGTCAGGCCGGCACCCTTGAGCTGGACTTCCATCTGGCCATTTTCGCTTGGTAGATCGCCCAGGGTGATCGCCCGGCCGTCGCCCAGCTGGCCGGCCCAGACGCCGAACTGGTGGCCCGAATACACGGCGGACAGCGGCTGCGAGCGCACCGCGACCTTGTTGCCGGTAAAGACTTCGATGAAATCGGGGCGTGCCAGGTCGGCTGGGTCGAGTCCGACCAGCCTGGCTGCCGGCGCGCTGGCGGCGATGAAGGCCGGCGCCGGCAGGGGCGTCGGCATCAGCCGGGTGTAGAACGCCGGGGGCAACTCGGCAAACGAGTTGTCGAAGGGGAGTTCGTCAGCAGTGATGGCGGTTCCAGTACAAGTAAGGTCGTGGTGCGCGTTTTTTCGCAATATTGGCAGGATTCTACCGTACCGGGCAGATTCGATTGGCACATGGCGCGCCCGGCTACCCTGCCGGGCTCCCGTAAGCGCCCTGCATGGCTTTGGGGGCCCGCACCAGATTTGCATTGACTCGATTCAAGGCCGCGGATGACACTTGGGGGCAAGCTTGCCAATTTTACCAATTCGTCCATGGGAATCGCATGACCGACTATCCGACCAGCCCCCTGATGGGCCAGATGATGGACCAGCCGCTGCTGGTATCGAGCATTATCGAATTTGCCGCACGCCACTACGGGAACACCGAAATCGTGTCGCGCCGCGTGGAAGGCGACCTGCACCGCTACACCTACCGCGACTGCGAACGGCGCGCCCGCCAGATGGCCCAGGCGCTGCGGGGATTGGGCGTAGGCATGGGCGACCGGGTGGCGACCCTGGCCTGGAACGGCTACCGCCACATGGAGCTCTACTATGCGGTATCGGGCTCGGGCGCGGTGCTGCATACCCTCAATCCGCGTCTGCACCCGGAACAGATCGCCTACATCGTCAACCATGCCGAAGGCCAGTACCTGTTCTTCGACATGAGCTTCCTGCCGGCCATCGAGCAGATGGCGCGCCACTGCAAGACCATCAAGGGCTATGTCGCGATGTGCGATCGCGCCCACATGCCGCTCGAGACCGGCATCCCGAGCCTGCTGTGCTACGAAGACCTGATCGCTGCCTCCTCGGGCGACTACCCCTGGCCGCAGTTCGACGAGCGCTCGGCGGCAAGCCTGTGCTACACCTCGGGCACCACCGGCAACCCGAAAGGCGCGCTGTACTCGCACCGCTCCACGGTGCTGCATGCCTATGCCTCGGCGATGCCGAACGCGTTGAACGTTTCGAGCCATGACGTCGTGCTGCCGGTGGTGCCGATGTTCCACGTCAACGCCTGGGGCCTGCCGTATTCGGTGCCGCTGTCGGGCGCCAGGATGGTGTTCCCAGGGCCGGCGCTCGATGGCAAATCGCTCTACGAGCTGTTCGAGCTCGAGGGCGTGACCTTCTCGGCCGGGGTGCCGACCGTGTGGCTGGGCCTGGTCAACTACGTGCTGCAGAACGATCTGCGTTTCTCGACCTTCCGCCGCACGGTGATCGGCGGCTCGGCCTGCCCGCCCGCGATGATGGACACCCTGATCGACCAGCTGGGCGTGGAAGTGGTGCACGCCTGGGGCATGACCGAAATGTCGCCGCTCGGCACCGCCTGCACGCTCATGGCCAAGCACACGTCGATGCCGGCGGAAGCCCGGCGCGCCGTGCTGCGCAAGCAGGGCCATGCCATCTACGGCGTCGACATGAAGATCGTCGACGACGACGGCACCGAACTGGCCTGGGACGGCGCGACCTATGGTCACCTGCTGGTAAAGGGACCATGGGTGGTGTCCGGCTATTTCCGCGGCGAGGGCGGGGATGTGCTGCAGGACGGCTGGTTCCCGACCGGCGACGTAGCGACCATCGACCCGGACGGCTATCTCGCGATTACGGACCGCAGCAAGGACGTGATCAAGTCCGGCGGCGAGTGGATCGGCACCATCGACCTGGAAAACATCGCGATGGCCCACCCGGCCGTGCTGCAGGCGGCCTGCATCGCCGTAGCACACCCGAAATGGGCCGAGCGCCCTTTGCTGGTGGTGGTCAAGAGGCCTGGCATGGAGGTGACGCGCGAAGAACTGCTGGCTGGCTATGAAGGCAAAGTGGCGAAGTGGTGGATACCCGACGACGTGGTGTTTACCGAGGCGCTGCCGATGGGCGGCACCGGCAAGGTCCAGAAGAACAAGCTGCGCGACATCTACCACGAACACCGTTTGCCAACCGCCTGACCACGACCTCGACCCCACCATGAAAAAACTGCTTCCCTTACTGCTGTCCGCGCTACTCGTGCCGGGCGCGCTCCAGGCCAACGAACTGTCGAAAGCCGTCGCCCGGGACTACGACGCCCATCTTGCGCCGCTCCTCGACTACTTCCACCGCAATCCCGAGCTGTCCTTCCTGGAAGTGAAAACGGCGGCGCGCATGGCCAGGGAATTGCGCGCGGCAGGCTTCACGGTCACCGAAGGCGTCGGCGGCACCGGAGTGGTGGCGATCCTGAAGAACGGTCCCGGCCCGCTGGTGATGATGCGCGCCGACATGGACGGCTTGCCGATGCAGGAAAAGTCCGGCCTGCCGAATGCCTCGACCGTCACCCAGAAGGACATGGAAGGCAACATGACCCCGGTCGCGCATTCCTGCGGCCACGACATCCACATGACCAGCCTGGTCGGCACGGCGCGCCGCATGGCGCTCGATCGCGCCAGCTGGTCGGGCACCCTGATGCTGGTCGGCCAGCCGGCCGAGGAACGCATCGGCGGGGCGCTGGCGATGATGAAGGATGGCCTGTATAAGCGCTTCGGCCAGCCCGATTTCGCGCTGGGTTTCCACGTCAAGGCCGACATGGCGACCGGCAAGGTGCATGCCTCCGAGGTGTCGCCTTACTCGGGCGCCGATACCGTCGAGATCCTGATCAAGGGCGTCGGCGCGCATGGCGCCCAGCCGCACCGCGGCAAGGATCCGATCGTGCTGGGCGCGATGATCGTGATGGGCCTGCAAACCATCGTCAGCCGCGAGCTGGGCCCGCGCGAGCCGGGCCTGATCACGGTCGGCTCCTTCCATGGCGGCAGCAAGGCCAATATCATCGGCGACAACGCCAGGCTGCAGCTCACCGTGCGCAGCGAGAGCGCGAAGACGCGCGACCTGCTGCTGGGCGGCATCAAGCGCATGGCCGAACACACGGCGCGCGCCGCCGGCATGGCGGACAACGAGCTGCCGGAAGTCAAGCTGGTGGACACGCCGGCGCCGCCGGTGCTGAACAACGTCGAGCTGGTGCGCCGCCTGACAACGGCCTGGGTCGGCAAGCTGGGGGCGGATGCCTTCGGTGCGGAGGAATTCCGCGAAGGCATGGGCTCGGAAGATTTCCCGCAATTCGTCACCGACCCATATATCCCGAGCGTGTATTTCACGGTAGGCGGCACCGCGCCGGAGACCATCGCCGCGGCCAGGGCCGGCAAGCTGAGGCTGCCGAGCCATCACAGTCCGCTGTTCAAGGTCGAGCACGGGCCAGCCGTGCGGATGGGGGTGGAGGCGACGGTGGTGGCTTTGCAGGAGTTGATGGGCAAACGGTAAGGACTTGAGATAACTTCTGCTGTCGTCCGGACCGTATGGTCGGGAACTGGCGTTTAAGGTAGGGTCTGCAGCTTGCAGGACATATGGTCGCCATTATCTTCGAGCTGTGATAATCAGATAGATTTAATGGAAAATGATTGGTATATGATGATTTCCGATCAGAACTTCTGGTCAGTAGCGCTACACTATGTGGTAGCTGAGATCCACTTTTATCCCGAGACATCATGAAAGAAAATCAGAAAAATCGCTTTGAAGTTACCGTCACCAAACTGGAGCCGCGTCGTGAAGAACAGAGCGCGCTGACCGCTCTGCTGGCAATTGCTGGAGCGACTGCAGCGACCAGTGCGCAAGCATGGGACGGTGACCCGACCGCCCGTCCGTCGTGCACGATTGCTGAGTGGTAAGAGCAAGATAAATTGAAGAAACAGCATTTTAATGCTGTTATCTTTTTGCGACCTGCTTGAAGCAGGTCGTATTTTAGCAGAATATAATGCGAAAAATATTACCCGACGTTCGCGTCCTGGAGATCGAGTCTGAAAATACCTGGATCGTAGCGACTGATGATTCTTACTTTTCCGTATCTAGCGACGCTGCAAAGCTGATACAGATATTGCGTGACAAGCCACTTGAAGAAGCGGAGTTTTACGCAAGAGCGCTCACAAACGAACTGGGTTATGATGTCGCTATAGCGGAGATCAATGCGGCGGTGAATTCCCTGCCCCAAGAATTGTTTGCTCCATCCTCCAGCAAGCAATTCAAGTTGTCAATAACCTTGGTGAAAGGCACCACGCTAATAATATTCGCGGAGTTTTTTAAAATATTGTTCGGCGCACGCGTTGCCATCCCGCTTCTCGGCACATCATTACTGATTACGGCCGGGGCTTTGCTCTCGAGTTCCCCAATTGATGCCAATCATCTATTGACTGGCTTAGTAGTGCTGTCCAGCATATTTTTTCATGAAATAGGTCATGCTTCAGCTTGTGTTGCAGTCGGCGCGCGCCCGTCGGCGATTGGTATAGGAATTCGACGAATCATCCCAACATTTTATACCGACGTCTCTGATGCGTGGACCCGGGATAGAAAATCAAGAATGATTGTTGATATCGGGGGAGTGTACCTGCAGTTTCTATTCGGAAGCGTTGTTGGTTTATTTGCATTTTTCTTCCCCCAGCTCCGGGATGCGCTCGGACTTATCGTTCTCCTGGCCGTTTTCTCGAGTTTGCCATATTACCGGTTCGATGGATATTGGCTGTTATTGGACTGGCTTGGCCAGGAAAGCCTGCTCAAGTGGTTTAAGGTTGCCACAGGCAGTCTTGCGCAAAAGCTCAAAGATAAAGAATTTTCCAGAGTCGATGCGCTGCAAAGTGCACTGATCGCAGTGTATTTCGCGGGACTCGGCGTACTGAACGTGCTTGGGTTTGTCCTTATCTACAAGATGGTGATCGGGCCTCTGCACGAAGAGATTGGGGCAATGCTGGAAGTCCTCGACGAACTGGCTTTGCACGAACATGTTATTTCAGCCCAAACGATGATTGGCGCGCTGCTTGTCGTTCTCGGTATGTTCTTATGGGTACGTTTCAAACGATATGCTGTTGACGGAATCTTGATTGTTAAGTTCTGTGCAACCCTATTGGTTATTCGACTGACGGAGCCGTTGATGCATCTCCGCAGCAAACATCAAGACTATATTCGAGGTGTTTGCAAAGGCTTGGAAAAGAGTAATCTCGCACTGCGAGACGTGCGGATGATCGCAAACCGTGCGGTGGTGGGCAAATATTATGAGCTATTCTGGCTTGATCTGCTGAGCAAATTGTCGACTGATGCGGGACTGTGGATGATCAGAAAGACGCACCGGGCAGGATCTCGGTTGACTTTCGAATCGATAACTCGTGAAGTTGAGCCGACCATATTTATTGCCCCCCATTTTGGATCCTTCTTGAGTGGAGCATTATTTCTGCTGGAGCGAATTCCGGAAAATCGGAAGGTGCATATATTTTATGCGGATCCGAAAACTGATCCAAACAATTCCAGATACCAGGGATTCTATTCACGCTATTTCCCCAATGTTTCCATTTGTTTCGATAACCGTTCGGGGATATTGCAGGCTGCGAAAGCCCTTAAAAATTCAGAAATTGTCGTCATGATGCCTGACGTGTTTTCCGGTGCAAACCTTGTCGATATCGAACTTTTCGGTACCAAGATCAGCGTTCGACCAGGGATTTCCTATTTCAGCCGAAAGTTTGGGGCAAGGCTGATCCCGGTTGTGAGTACGTTCGATGGGTTGTTAAGCGTAAAAGTTCACATCGACCCATCGATTGATGTCGGTCACCTCCCTGAGTGTGCACAAGGCGCCGAGCAACATATCATGCAAATAATTTTCAGGAAGATCGAGGCGTGGATACATCGCCATCCTGAACATTGGCATTGCTGGGAGCGTTTTAGTGTTTTTGCTAAAAGTTAATTGATGAAAGTAAAATTAATGAAAACCAAATTGCGTCATTCTGTCTTTTTTTCGATCGCGTCCCTGCTTATATTCGAACATGTAAGTGCAGAAGAGGCAGCTTCGCGCGTTGAAAAGGCGGATACACCAGCAGTCGAAGTGGTGGGGGTTAAAGATCCTGACTGGAAACCATATCCTTTGATGCTCGCCGGTGCGGACGCCTTCGAAAAGAAACACAAACTTGCGCCAAACGCTACGCTACTCTTTAAGCTACAACCTCAACAGTCGGGCGTCACGCTCACGGACGTTACGCTGAAAATCAGCGATGGTGTTAACTCTCATCCGGTGGCGGTAACAACTGACGGAATCTTTAGTTTGCCTAGAGTTAATAGCCTGGCTAATGTGGATTCTGTCCTGGAAATAAATAAAAAGAAGACCCATGTTCGGTGGCGTCCATACATCGTGACTCCGGAAACGCCAGAGAACTCACGCAGGTTGGGAGACTTGAGACTTGAATGTGAAGTTCGATGGGCTATTGAAAAGTCCGATTTTTCTTTCGTCAAGCGCAACCTGATCAGCGCCCTCGGCGGACCATGCAAAACAAATAGGGTTTCGACTTATTATGTTTCGGAAGGCCTGCTGGCGTCCGCAACGATTAAAGAGGGGCCAAAGACACAGGCGATATATGTGCCAAAGAATACTCCGTTATATTTGCCACCTATCGCCGATGATAGCTGGGGGGACGACGCAATCGTGGAATTCAAGTATCAATAGAGGATTTCCATCGATCATACCTTGTCGAACCTGATATCGATAGGTTGTCCTGGGAGACGACGTTACAAGCGAGGTGGTATATTACATTCGCCCGGCGTCGTCTGTCTTTTGTTTAAAAAACGCACTGCCTTTTCTCAGCAGCAAAATCAATCGACCGGATCGACGACCTGGTATTTGATGAAATTTAATTTAGCCAAGTCCCATGGGATTCACGGTGGAGGGATTTAGCGAAAGTGGTTGCATGAAAATTCTATCTCTATCTGCAGGAACCAGGCTGCGTACGCATTTGCAGGGCTGGGGCATCAGTTTCCTGCTGCATGTCATTGCTCTCGGCATTTTTAACCATGGTGTGCCGGCGAAATTTACCGACGACCTGCCTGAACCACGTACTACACTGGTTATGGTGCAAGCAATTCCGTTGCCAGTTGCGCTGGCAGTATCCCCCCTAAGGGCCGACGATGTTCCGATGCGTGCAGCAAAGCGACGCCCAGCGCTCAAGCCAAATCAGGCTCAGCCACTTTTACCTGAGCCGGTTGTACCGCACGATGTTCCCCTGCACGCTGCAAGTCCAGAGCCGGGCTTCGATATGGAAGCCGCCCGTGGCGCGATACGTGCTGGATTGAATCATGAAGGCCCGGGTATAGCCGGAGCTGTTCAAGCCCGCCCAACGCTGGAATCAGCGCGGGTTGAGAAGTTTGAACGCGCCATTGAGCAAGCACGCCGTCGCGATTGTCGAACTCAGTATGCCAGCATGGGAATTTTAGCGGTTATCCCTCTCTTGAAAGATACGGTCACAGACACTGGTTGCAAATGGAAATAAAATTCTCTTTCTGAATAAAAGACGACATTCCGGTGACTCGGGCCTTGTGCGTTGCCATTCCTGGAGCGCCTGTGTTCGACTGTCAATCGCGCCGCGACAACAGATGCCGGAAGGTCGGCTCGATGTTCAATGCATGCAGGTGGCGGACGATATCTTCCAGTGTGGCGTCCTTAAGTAGCAGGCCGTCACACGCGGTGAGTATGGGTTCCGCCACCTGTACCGGCGCGTCGCCCTGTTTCATCGCCACGAGCGCATCGAAGAACTGGGCCTTGCCGATGCTGTCGAGTCCCTCCAGAAAGGCGACCTGGGCCATGACCGGCGGGGGCATCTCCAGTCCGGCCTCCTCTGCGAACGACGCGCCCATGCCTGGGTGGATGAAGGCAACCCATTTGCCGGAGGCGGTGTTCTGGCAGGGTGGCAGCGCGGCCTCGACCGCCACCTGCAGATCCAGCCCGGGGAAATGGGCGTCACGCAGCATCGCCACGAAGCGGCGCACGTCGCCCAGCGGCACCGGTTCCATCAGCGACAGCCAGAGCTGGTAGCCGCTCGCGCCGTCGATGCTCACGGCCGGCGGCGGGAAGCCATACGCCTCCTGCAGCCGGTTGGCCACCTCGCACAGGTTCTGCCAGTGCTGCTCCGGATCGCCGCCGCGTACCTTGGGGAAGTCGATCACGATCGCGCGCGTCAGGTCGTCCAGCGAGGCGAGCGGGATGCTGAGCGCTTGCAGGCCCTGGAAATGCCGGGCCAGCGCTTCCGGCGAGGCCAGCTCCGGCATCAGGTAAAGACGTACTAGTTGCGCGATCAGTTTTTCCATGGCGTCGGTAAGGTAGCGTGAGGGCGCCATTCTGGCATAGGGGGAAATAATACGAACGTTCTTTTGTGAGGTATAGTTGAAAGATCGCCAGTACCACACATAAGGAGATGGAAGAGACATGAGTGCCGACTACACCGTCCAGGGCAGCGTTGCCGTAATTACCTTGAATAATCCTCCGGTCAACGGCCTTGGGCTCGCGACGCGGGCTGCCGCCGTCGAGGCCATGCGCCAGGCGGAAAGCGACCCGGCCGTCAAGGCGATCGTGCTCACCGGCGCGGGCAAGGCCTTTTCGGGCGGCGCCGACATCCGCGAATTCAATTCGCCCAAGGCGCTCACCGAGCCGACCCTGCACACCCTGAT
Organism: Telluria sp. ZT3P39; assembly: GCF_059685935.1. NCBI lineage: Bacteria > Pseudomonadati > Pseudomonadota > Betaproteobacteria > Burkholderiales > Oxalobacteraceae > Telluria > Telluria sp. ZT3P39. The sequence goes on along the minus strand of NZ_JCASIH010000040.1, from coordinate 2,017 downwards.
CCGCGTGGTCGAAGACTCCAGCAAACCAGTGGTCGCGGCCATCCACAGCGTGGCCATGGGCGGCGGGCTGGAACTGGCCCTGGGCTGCAATTACCGCGTCGCGCTCCCCGGCGCCCTGATTGCGCTGCCGGAAGTGAAGCTGGGCCTGCTGCCCGGCGCCGGCGGCACCCAGCGCATGCCGCGCCTGGTCGGCCTGGAAATGGCGCTGAACATGGTGGTGTCGGGCACGCCCGTCCTGTCGGAAAAGCTGGCCGGCACGGCATTGTTCGACCAGGTCTTCCCGGCCGGGACCGACCTGCTCGCCGCCGCGATCGACTTCGCCAAGGCCAAGGCCGACCTGCGGCCGCTGCCGAAGGTGCGCGAGCGCAGCGTCGACTACCCGAACCACGAAGGCTTCATCGCCGCCTCGCGCGAATCGGTCAAGGCCCTGGCGGGGCCTTTCCCGGCGCCGCTCGAATGCGTCGAGACCGTCGCCGCCTCGATCACCATGCCGTTCGAAGACGGCCTGAAATTCGAGCGCGAGCGCTTCCTGCATTTGATGCAGACCCCGGAATCGAAAGCCCAGCGCCACGCCTTCATGGCCGAGCGCGCGGCCAGCAAGGTGCCGGACGTGCCATCGGACACGCCGGTGCGGACCATCGCGCGCGCCGCCGTGATCGGCGCCGGCACCATGGGCGGCGGCATCGCCATGAATTTCGCGAACGCCGGCATCCCGGTCACGATCCTGGAGACGAAGCAGGAGGCCCTGGACAAGGGCTTGGGCACGATTCGCAAGAATTACGAGAACACGGTCAGGAAGGGCAAGCTGACCCAGGAGAAAGCCGAGCAGCGTATTGGGCTCATCACCGGCACGCTGGACTATGCCGCCATCGCCCAGGCCGACATCGTGATCGAAGCAGTGTTCGAGGACATGGGCGTGAAAGAAGCCGTGTTCAGGCAGCTGGATGCATGCATGAAGCCGGGCGCGATCCTGGCCTCGAACACCTCGACGCTCGACCTGGACCGCATCGCGGCCTTCACCACACGCCCGCAGGACGTCATCGGCCTGCATTTCTTCAGCCCGGCCAACGTCATGAAGCTGCTGGAGATCGTGCGCGGCAAGCACACCGGCAAGGACGTGCTGGCCACCGCGCTGGCGCTGTCGAAAAAAATCAGGAAGACCGGGGTGGTCTCGGGCGTGTGCGACGGCTTCATCGGCAACCGCATGCTCGAGCAATACCTGCGCCAGGCCTACTTCCTGCTCGACGAAGGCGCGCTGCCGCAGCAGGTGGATGCCGCCATCGAAGGGTTCGGCTTCGCGATGGGGCCGTTCCGCATGAGCGACCTGGCCGGCAATGACGTCGGCTGGTACATCCGCAAGCGCCGCGCCGTCGAGTCGCCGCACATCGCCTATTCGAAAACCGCGGACCTGCTGTGCGAACGGGGCCGCTTTGGCCAGAAAACGGGCGCCGGCTGGTACGACTACCAGGCGGGCGACCGCAAGGCGACTCCATCGGCGCTGGTGAACGACATGATCGTGCAGCATTCGCAGGACCTGGGCCTGGCGCGCCGCGCCATTGGCGATGCCGAGATCGTCGAGCGCCTGATCTACGCGCTGGTGAACGAAGGCGCCAGGATCCTGGAAGAAGGCATCGCCCTGCGGGCGTCGGATATCGACATGGTCTACCTCACCGGCTACGGCTTCCCGCTGCACCGCGGCGGGCCGATGTTCTATGCCGACACGGTGGGCCTGCCGAAGGTACTCGAGGCCGTGCGCAAGTATGCCGGCGGGCGCCATGGCGAGGCGTGGAAGCCGGCGCCGCTGCTGGAACAGCGCGCAGCGGAGGGCAAGGGCTTCAACGGCTGAGCGTTCGCTTACCGGTACTGCAGCGCCGCCTTCGGGCGGCGTTTCCATTGTGCTAACCCGGGGTCAGGTCCTGACCCTTCCCCACATATTTTCCTTGTAGGCGGGCCGGGTTGCTGCTAGCTTCCCTGTCAAAAAAGCGGTGCATGCATGGCTGTGTTAGCCCTCTCTTTC
>NZ_JCASIH010000039.1:0-20406 GCF_059685935.1 Telluria sp. ZT3P39 | reverse complement strand
TTGGCCTTGCGGCGGCGCATGCTGGCTACCATGTGAAGTATGGCAGCAAGAAGAAATCCGGATCGACGCTCTCAGTGCACACACTGGCACGAAGTTATTTGATGGAGAGTACGCGACTTCGATTACCTCCACACGCGTTCGAGACCGCCCTTATTGAACTGATTACCTTGGTGCAGGAGGTGAGAATTTGAGGGGAAGGGTCAGGACCTGACCCCGGTTTTGCGTTTCGAACATCGGCGAACATTCGAGGCCCGGGTTTGCGCTTTTCCCTGTTCTCAGTGCGCCGGGAGGCGTGAGGAATGCTGCGCTTCGATGACGCCGCGCAGTTCTGCAAGCGGCATCGGCCGCGCCAGGTAAAAACCCTGCGCCTGGTCGCAGCGCGCGGCGCGCAGCAGGTCCAGCACCTCCACGGTTTCCACCCCCTCGGCCACCACTGCCATGTTCAGGGCGTGCGCCATGTCGACGAAGGCCTTGATGAAGTCGAAGCTCGAGACGTCTTCGTCGTGCTGCATCACGAAGGAACGGTCGAGCTTGAGGACGTCGATCGGGAAACGCCGCAGGTAGGCCAGGCTGGAGAAGCCGGTGCCGAAGTCGTCCACCGCCAGGCTGATGCCGAGGCGTTTGAGCTCGCGCAGCATCTTCGCGGTGTGCTCGATGTCTTCGATCAGCGCGCTCTCGGTCAGCTCCAGTTCCAGGCAATCGGGCGGCAGGCCGGTGCGCGCCAGCACGGTGCGCACTTCGTCCACGAAGGCCGGCTGCGCCAGCTGGCGCGCCGACACGTTGACCGATACCGCGACCGGGCGCCGGTATTGGTCCATCAGGCGGCGCGTCTGGGTGCAGGCCTCGAGCAGCACCCAGCGGCCGATGTCGACGATCAGGCCGGTCTCCTCGGCGATGGCGATGAACTGCTGCGGCGGGACGCGGCCGCGCTCCGGGTGGTTCCAGCGGATCAGGGCTTCCATGCCCACCAGTTCCATGCCGGCCAGCGCGATGCGCGGCTGGTAGTGCAGCTCGAATTCGCCGCGCGCCAGCGCCGGGCGCAGCGATACTTCCAGCGCCATGCGCACCTGGGTCGCCACCGTCATTTCCTTCTCGAAGAAGCGGTAGCGGTTGCGGCCCGAGCTCTTGGCGCGGTACATCGCCGTATCGGCCGTCTGGAACAGCATCTCGCGGGTCTGGGCGTCCTGCGGAAACATGCTGATGCCGATCGAGGCGCCGACGATCACGTCGATCCCGCCGACCGTCACCGGCGCGGTCAGCACGTCGAGCAGCTTGTCGGCGATGCGCGCGGCCGCCGCCTGGCCGGTGGCGCAATACGCGGCCACCACGAATTCGTCGCCACCCAGGCGCGCGATGATGTCGGTCGGGCGAATCACGCGGCGCAGGCGCGCGGCCACTTCGCACAGCAGCACATCGCCCATCTCGTGGCCGAAGGAGTCGTTGACTTCCTTGAAGCGGTCGAGGTCGAGGAACATCACGGCCACCGCGCCGCCGTAGGCGCAGGTGTCCAGCATCTGCTGCAGGCGCTCGCCGAGCAGGGCGCGGTTGGGCAGGCCGGTCAGGGTGTCGTGGGTCGCCAGCTGCTGCAGCCGGGTTTCGAAGGCCTTGCGCCCGGTGATGTCGGTCATCAGGCCGGTCAGCGCCAGCGCCTGGCCGTCTTCGCCGCGCTTGATGCTGCCGTTGAACAGGACGTGGATGTGGTCGCCGTTGCGGTGGCGCAGCACCGCTTCCAGGCCCTGCACCTCGGCCGGCGTGTCGCCGCCCAGGGTCGCCAGCGGAAAGGACACGAACAGGTCGCCCAGGTGCAGCGCCAGCAGCATCTCGCGCGGGTAGCCCGACAAGGCGCACAGGGCCGGATTCACGTCGCAAAGCAGCCCGTCGGGGCCGGCCACCAGGTAGCCGGCCGGGGTCATTTCGATCACTTCGCGCAAGCGCTGCTCGCTCTCGCGCAGCTGGCGCTCGGCGTGTTCGCGGTCGCTCAGGTCGCGGATCACGGCCAGGAAGAATTCCTCGCCCTCGTCGTCGAAGCGCGAGATCTGGACTTCGGCCGGGAAGCTGCTGCCGTCCTTGCAGCGTTTATCCATGCGCAGGAGCTGGGCCTGGCCGGCGCGCAGGCCGGCCAGCACCGCTTGGGCATCGGGCACGCCGAAGTTGATCTCGGTGACCTGGCGGCCGAGGAATTCATCCCGCGCATAGCCGAAGCGCGCGCAGGCCTGGTCGTTGACCGAGACGATGCGCAGGGCGGCGTCGACGATCATGACGCTGTCGCCGGCCTGGTTGAACAGGTTGCGGAAGCGCTGTTCGCTCTTGCGCAAGGCCTGCTCGGCCTGGCGCTTGGCGGCGATGCCGTGGAAGTAGACCGAGATGCCGTCGTCGTTCGGGTAGACCCGCACTTCGATCCACAGCGCGTGCGGCTCCCAGAACACCTCGAAGGTGTCGGGCTGGCGGGTTTGCATCGCCTGCACGTAACGGGGCAGGGCCGGTGAATGCTGCAGGTCGGGCGCGACTTCGAGCAACTGGCGCCCGATGACCGTGCCCGGGTCGACCCCGACGAAGTCGCCCGCCTTGCGGTTGGCATAGGTGATGCGCCACTCGCTGTCGACCGCGAAGAAGGCGTCGCCGATACTCTCGAGCATGGCGCCCAGCGCCGCCTCGGAGCGCTCCAGCGCCCTGCGCGCCTGCTGCTGGCTGGTGATGTCGCGCGCCGTCAGGAACATGCGCCGGTGCGCCTGCGACCAGCGTGCCGACAGCGACATCAGCACCTCCCGGCCGTCCTTGCGGCGCACGCGCACCGCCACGTTCGACTGCTCGGGATCGACGTTCTGCAGGCCGGCTTCGAGGGCGATCGCCAGGGCATGCTGGTCCGGGTGGACCAGGTCGTTGTAGTGGCGACCCACGAGTTCCTCCGGCGCGTAGCCGAGCAGCGCGCGCGAGGCGGCATTCGTGCGCTGGATACGGCCGCCGGCGTCGAGCACGACCATCAGGTCGAGGGCATTGTCGATCAGCGCTGAATTCTCGGCGGCGAGCGACGCAGGCGCGCCCGGCAGGGAGTCGGTGGTTTTCACGGTAGTGGCAGGTGCGCGGCGCGGGCCGCCTGGAGGTCATCGGGAGCGCGTTTGTGACAAGTGCGCGAGTCCAAGTATAACAATTCCCAGGCGGAAACAGTCGATGCTGGGCGAATATACGACACCCGGCGCGCTGTTTCGTGTGTTCGTGCGGGGCGGTGGCGCCGGCGCGTAGTCTTTTGCCAACGTGGCGGGGCCGAATGCGCGCCTGTCGCATACTGGGTCCAGTCTGGTGAACATGGAGTAGCTGACATTTTTCGGGACAAGCGGCGATGACGATCGACGAGCCAACCTTGGCGACGGTACTGGGCCTGGTATCGCTGGCCGCCGGCGCGATGTTCTTCGCGCTCGGCGCGCTCGCGCGCCAGATCGCCGGCGTGCGCTACTGGGCCGTCGGCTGCCTGGCCATCGGCTTTGCGACCGTGCTCGACGGCCTCCGCCTGATCGACGACTGGCGCTGGGCCTCGCTGGTCTTCAACATCCCGTTCGGCATCGGCCATGCCTACATGCTGACCGGGACCCTGGACTTCTGCAGGCATTCCCACAGCAGCCTGCTGTTGCCGGTGGCGGCCGCGCTCGCCACCATGCTGACGGTGGCGTTCACCTTCGTGTATCCGCATACGGCCTGGCGCATCGGCACGCTGTGCGCCTACCAGGCCGTGTTCAACCTGGGCACGGCCTGGATCATGTTCCGCTATCCGGACCCATTTTCGCGCAAGGTCTTCCATGTCGCCGGCGCCGTGGCCTTACTGCAGGGGCTGACCGCGCTGGGCCAGGGCGCGCTCGTAGCCACCAGTTCCCTGAGCTTCGATTACGGCGCGCCCCAGCTGCCGATCGCCAATACCATCAGCTGGGCCGGCGCGCTGCTCAGCGCCGTGATCGGCAATTCGATGCTGATGCTCCTGATCATGCTGCGGCTGGTGTCGGAAGTGCGCGCCGCGGCCGAGCACGACCTGCTTACCGGCCTGCTGAACCGGCGCGGCATCCGGCGCATCTTCGACGGCCTGCTGGCCCGGCCGGCCGGGGAGCGCGGTCCGGTCGGGGTGCTGCTGCTCGACGTCGACGAGTTCAAGCAGGTCAACGACACCCACGGGCACGACACCGGCGACCAGGTGCTGGCCGCCATGGGCGCGGTGCTGCTCGGCCTGGACGACGCGCATGCGACGGCTTCGCGCTGGGGCGGGGAAGAGTTCTGCCTGGTCGCCCAGGCCTGCACGCCGCGCTCCCTGGTCGAGCTGGCGGAAACGGTCCGCACGCGGTTTGCCGCGCGCACCGCGGCGCTGCCCGGACTGCCGGAGGGCTGCACGGTCAGCGTCGGGGTGGCGATGAACGAGGCTGGAACCCCGCTCGATGTCCAGGCGCTGATCGCCCTGGCCGACGCCCAGCTCTACCGGGCCAAGCGTGGCGGGCGCAACCGGGTCATGGCGGCCGCCCCGAGCGGCGGCCTGGCCGAGGTCCATTCGGGCCGCTGACGGATCGGGCGCAGGCCCTTATTCGTCGCGCTCGTCGTCGCGGTCGCGCTTCATGGCCACGAAATCGCGCTCGAACATCGCATGCAGCTCCTGGCGCGCGCGGCGCGCCATCGACACGTATTGTTCGCGGTCCTGGTAGTAGGGATAGACCTCGAGCACGCTCTGGATATTGTGCTCGCGAAAGCGCATCGCGGCCTGGCGCGCGAAATAGGCGCCGAAGCCCAGTTCTTCCATCACGCGCCGGCCCAGCATCAGCGCCGATTCGAAGGTTTCCCGTTCCACGATCGTCACGCCCAGGTCCATCAGCTGGTAGTAGTGGGTGACGTTGCGGGCGCGCGCCAGGATCGGCAGGTCGGGGAATTCCGCGCGCACGGCCGCGGCGAGCTTGAGGCTGTCCTCGATGCCGTCGACCGACAGCACCAATGCGCGCGCGTGGGCGGCGCCGGCGGCGTGCAGCAGGTCGGTGCGGGTGGCGTCGCCGTAGAACACCTTGAAGCCGAATTCGCGCAGCGTATCGATCTGGTCCGGGTCGTGGTCGAGCATGGTCAGCGGCACCTGGTTGGCGTGCAGCAGGCGGCCGACGATCTGGCCGAAGCGCCCGAAGCCGGCGATGATCACATGGCCCTGATTGGTGTCGATCGCGTCCTCCGGACGCTTGTGGCGGCGCTGCCAGCGCGGCTCGAGCACGCGGTCGTACAGGGTCAGGAGCAGCGGCGTGGCCATCATGGACAGCGCCACGATCACCACCAGCATCGAGGCGGTCCGCTCGTCGAACACGCGGGCGGTGGCGGCCGCGCCGAACACCACGAAGGCGAACTCGCCGCCCTGCGACAGCAGGAAGGCGAACAGCACGCGCTGGCGGCCGGTCATGCCGAAGCGCGCCGCCAGGGCCCACAGCACGAACAGCTTGATGGCCTGGTAAGCCAGCGCCGCCAGCACGATCAGCAAAGGCTGGGCCAGCAAGACCCCGAAGTCGACCGACATGCCCACCGCGATGAAGAACAGGCCGAGCAGCAGGCCCTTGAAGGGTTCGAGGTCGGTTTCCAGCGCGTGGCGGTACTCGGAATCGGCCAGCAGCACGCCGGCCATGAAGGCGCCCAGCGCCATCGACATGCCGACCGAGGCCATGAGCAGGGCGATCGAGATGATCAGGAGCAGGGCAAAGGCCGTGAAGATTTCGCGCATGCCGGTGCGGGCGATGAAGCGCAGCAGCGGGCGCACCAGGTAGCGTCCCGCGACGACCAGGCCGCCGATCACGGCGACGGCCTTGAGCACGCCCATCCAGCCGGCGTCCGGGTGCGAGCCGGACACGCCCAGCAGCGGGACCAGGGCGATCATCGGGATCGCCGCGATGTCCTGGAACAGCAGGATCGAAAAGCCGGCCTGGCCGGCCGGGGTCGGGATCAGGTTGCGTTCCTGCATCGTGGTCAGGGCGATCGCGGTGGAGGACAGCGACAGCCCGAGCGCGGCAATGAGCGCCGGCTTCCAGCCGATACCGGCCAGCACGGCCGCCAGCAGCAGCAGCACGGTCACGCCCGCTACCTGCGCCGTGCCCCAGCCGAAGATCGAGCGGCGCAGCGCCCACAGGCGGGTCGGCTCGAGCTCCAGGCCGATCACGAACAGCAGCAGCACCACGCCGAATTCCGAGAAGTGCAGGATGGTCTCGACTTCGCGGATCAGGGCCAGGCCCCAGGGACCGATGGCGATCCCGGCCAGCAGGTAGCCGAGCACCGCACCCAGGCCCAGGCGCTTGGCGACCGGCACCGCGATCACGGCGGCAAGCAGGTAGACCAGGGCGTTGATCAAGAGGCTATGCTCCATGCGCGCCCCCGCCGGCTGCCTGTTCCAGGTCGATGCCGGCGTGCAGCGCCAGCTGCGCGTGCAGCTGCGCGGCGTGGCGCGCGGCGGCGTCCGGGTCGTTCGCGTCGGCGCCGTAGAACACGTGCGGCTCCATCCAGCGCATGCCGCAGCTGCGCGTGGCCTGCTCCAGCGGCGCCAGATAGTCGGGCAGCGGCCGGCCGTGCGCGCCACCGGGGCGGTAGTCGCTTGACGCGCCGCTTGTCGCCACCGCCGCCCAGGCGGCCTTGCCTGCCAGCGGTCCGGCCTGTCCGAGCGCCCACTCGGGCTTGAACACGGTATCGAACCATTCCTTCAGGAGCGCCGGCATCGCATACCAGCCGAACTGGAACACGAACACCACCAGCGGCGCGGCCTTGACCAGCTCGCGCTGGCGCCGCACGTCGATGTAGAAATCGGGATAGAGCTGGTAGAGATCCTGCACCACCACGCCGGGCAGGCTGGACACGGCGTCGGCGACGCGGCGGCTGATGCGCGAGCGATGCAGCGACGGGTCGGCAAAGACGACCAGGGCGCGCAGGTCTGAAGTCATGGGCAGCTTGGCGGGCAGGGGGCGAATACCCGATTGTACATTGCGAAATTAATAAGCTGTGGGATCCGCGCTCCGGGGGCGGCCTTATCCTACAGGCGGCACGGGCCGGGGCCTATCCGTGCGCGCCGCGCCCGGGGCTATCATGGTCTCCTGAATTCATATCAAGGAGGCCAGCATGTCGATGCAAAACGAAGGCAAGGGCGCCAAAGGGCGCAACTACGACCAGGTCACCAAGAACGGCACCAGCAGCGCCGGCAGCATGGGCGCCGGCGGCACGGGCGATGCGGGCAAGCTCGAGCAGCAAGGTTCGGAGCAGCGCGACAGCCGCACCGACGACCTGCTGGCCGGCGACACCGCCGACCAGGAAGCCGACCAGGGCTTCGGCGGCGGCAGTTTCAGCGGCGAGATCCAGACCGGGATGGAAGGTATTGCCAGCCGTTCCGGCAGCGGGGCCGGCAACCGCCAGTCCGGCGGACAAGATTCCGACATGCAAAAGAAACCGGAAGCCGGCCGCGACGAAGCTTCGTCAGGCAAGCGCTGAACAGCCCTGGATCGCGCGGTAGTTTCACATTACTGATATTCCACATTGTCATAAATTTTATGACAAGTTTCTGTGTAGAATGTCGGCATGAAAGCTGAGTTGACCACCACGCGCTCCTACCGGGGCCTGTCGCAGGACGAACGGCGCGCCGAACGCCGTTCGCGCCTGATGGCCGCCGCGATTGCCGTCTATGGCGAGCGCGGCTACCACCAGGCCACCGTCAAGGCGGTCTGCGAGCAGGCCGGCCTGACCGAGCGTTATTTTTATGAATCCTTCGCCAACAGCGAGGCGCTCCTGATCGATTCCTTCAACGCCGTTACCTACTCGGTGGTGGGGGAGATCACGCGCGCCGCCGAAGCGGCCGGGCGCGGACGGATCGCGCGCTCGCGCGCCATGCTGCGTGCCTATTTCGCGGCGCTGCAGCGCGAACCGCAATCGGCGCGCGTGTTCCTGGTCGAGATCCGCGGCGTGAGCCGCGCGGTCGACCTGGCCTTCGACGCGGCCCTGCGCGTCATCGGGCGCGAAGTTGCCCGCATCCTGGCGCCGCCCGGCGCCCCGCACGACGAGCTGCTGCAGGCCGGCGTGGTCGGCGGCGTGATTCACATCGCCCTGCGCTGGATCTCGGACGGCTACCTGCCCGACATCGATTCCGTGGCCGATTCGGCGCTCACGCTCGGCGCCGTGCTGGCCACCACGCGCTGTCCCCAGGCCGCACGCTCGGCCGCATGAAAAAAGGCCCGGTGCGAGCCGGGCCTTCTCATCGAGACTACGCCGCCCAGGGGCGGCGCATCGACATTCCTGCTTAGAACTGGAAGGCGACGCCGACGCTCAGGTTGGTGGTGTCGCTGGCTGGCTTTTGCAGTTCCAGGCGGGCCGACACGGCTGGGCTGAATGCATAGCCGACGCCCAGGCCAACCACGGCGCCCGAAGTCGATTCGGTAGCGGTCGAGCCACGAACATTGGCCTTGGCTTCCAGGTGGTTGTAGCCCAGGCGGCCCAGCAGGCTGAAGCCGCCGTTCAGCGGCAGGGTGCCGATCACCGACACGGCAGTCTGGTCGACGTCCAGGTCACCGCTCACGCCGAATGCGCTGACGGTGTACTCGCCGAGGCGGCGGTAGCTGGCTTCGACTGCGACGTTCTGGACGAAGGTGTAACCGGCGAAGATGCCGGCGCTGGTCGCGCGGCCCGATGCGTCGTCGATCTTGGTCTTGCCGACGTCGGCGCCGACATAGAAGCTGCCAGGTGCGGCAGCGAAGGCCGACGACGAAGCGATGACGAGGGCGGCTGCAGCGGCGATGTTCTTGAACATGTTGAATTCCTTGGTGATTTTTATTCTGCGAATGCTCGCAAGGGTCGCGATTATTACACACATTGTGAAATCCGCAAGTTCGGCACGAAACGTGCGCGTGCCAATATTATTCGGCCTGCAAGCAAATTATGCATACGGGATTAAGGCAACACGAAGAAGCGCCGAATTCGTACTATTCGGACCTTGAGAGGAACACGCCGAAGGGAAAGGCTGCCGCCCAGGCGGGCGGCAGCGGAAAAACCTAGATGTGCAAGGCGTGGCCCAGCGCGCGCATGGCCGCTTCCTGCACCGCTTCACCCAGGGTCGGGTGGGCGTGGATGGTGCCGGCGATGTCTTCGAGCTGGGCGCCCAGCTCGATCGACTGGGTGAAGCCGGCCGCCAGTTCGGACACGGCGCCGCCGACGGCCTGCCAGCCGAGGATGCGGTGGTCGCTCTTCCTTGCCACCACCCGCACGAAGCCATCCGTGCTTTCGATGGTCATCGCGCGCCCGTTCGCACTGAACGGGAAGCTGGCGGTGACGATCTCGACGCCGGCCTTGTCGGCATCGACCGGCGACATGCCGACCACCACGATCTCCGGATCGGTGAAGCACACCGCCGGAATCGCCGCGGGGGCAAATTCGCGGCGCTTGCCGGACACGATCTCGGCCACCATTTCGCCCTGCGCCATCGCGCGGTGCGCCAGCATCGGCTCACCGGCCAGGTCGCCGATCGCCCACACATTGCGCATCGAGGTGCGGCACTGGCTGTCGACCTTGATCGCAGGCCCAATCATGTCGAGCATCAGGTTTTCCAGGCCCCAGCCGACGGTAGCAGGCTTGCGGCCGACCGCCACCAGCACGCGGTCCGCGTCCAGCAGGGATTCGACTCCGGAGGCATCGCGGATGCGCACCTTCGTCTGGCCGTCGCTGTCGTCCATGCCCAGCACCGAGGTGGCCAGGCGCAGCTCGACGCCGAGGCGTCCCAGCGCGGACGCCACCGGCTTCACGAGGTCCGCATCGTAGGCCGGCAGGATGCGGTCCGCCGCTTCGACGACCGTGACCTGGGAGCCGAGCTTGCGGTAGGCCGTGCCCAGCTCCAGGCCGATATAGCCGGCGCCGACCACCACCAGCTGCTTTGGAATGCCGCCGGGCGACAGCGCTTCGGTGCTCGAGATGACCGGGCCGCCGAAAGGCATGAAGGGCAGCTCGACCGGGACCGAGCCGCTGGCCAGCAGCATGTGCTCGCAGCGGATGCGCACGGTGGCCTCGCTTGCACCGTCCGGCGTGACTTCGACCGTCTTGCCGTCCAGGATCGTCGCCCAGCCGCTCACCAGCTTCACGCCGTTTTTCTTGAGCAGGGCGCCGACGCCGCCGGTCAGCTTCTTGACGATGCCGTCCTTCCAGGCCACGGTGCGGTCCAGGTCGATGCGCGGGTCCGAACCGGTAATGCCGAGCGGCGAAGTCTCGGCCGCATAGCTGCGCGCCTTGCAGAATTCGTCGGCCGCGTGGATCAGGGCCTTGGACGGGATGCAGCCGATGTTCAGGCAGGTGCCGCCCGGCTGCGCGCCTTCGACCAGGATGGTCTGCACGCCGAGCTGGCCAGCCTTGATGCCGGCCACATAGCCGCCGGGACCGCCGCCGATGATGAGCAGGGTGGTATTGAGTGTCTCCATCTGTTTACTCCACGAAGATGGTGGCTGGGGTTTCGAGATAGCCGCGAATCGTCTGCACGAACTTGGCCGCCACCTGGCCGTCGATCACGCGGTGGTCGAACGAGGACGACAGGTTCATCATCTTGCGCGCGACCATGGCGCCGTCGCGGATCACCGGACGCTCGACGATGCGGTTGGTGCCGATGATCGCCACTTCCGGACGGTTGATGACCGGGGTGGTGACGATGCCGCCCAATGGCCCGAGGCTGGTGATCGTGATGGTCGAACCGGTGAGCTCGTCGCGGGTCGCCTTGCCAGTGCGAGCGGCGTCGGCCAGGCGCGCGACTTCCGCCGAACTGGCCCAGGGGTCGCGTGCTTCGGCATGGCGCACCACCGGCACCATCAGCCCGGCCTCGGTTTGCGTGGCGATGCCGAGGTGGACCGGGTCGTACTGCGTCAGCAGGTTGTTCTGGTCGTCGTAACGCGCATTCATCATCGGATAGGCGCGGATCGACAGCACCACGGCGCGCATCAGCAGCGGCAGCAGGGTGAGCTTGCCGCGCTCCGCGCCATAGCGCGCGTTGAGCTGGGCGCGGAGCAGCTCCAGTTCGGTGACGTCGATTTCTTCGACGTAGGTGAAGTGCGGGATCTGGCGCTTGGCTTCCTGCATCTTCTCGGCGATCTTGCGGCGCAGGCCGATGATCGGCGTGGCGTGCTCGCCCTGGAGCTGCGCATAGCGGTTGTCGCTGCCGCCGCCATTGCCGCCCTGGCGCCGTCCGGCGACATGCTCGTCGAGGTCGGCGTGGGTGATGCGGCCGGCCGGACCGCTGCCGTGCACGAACTGCAGTTCGATTCCCAGGTCCCAGGCGCGCTGGCGCACGGCCGGTGCGGCGTGCGGCTTGTCGCCCTCGGCGCGCATGGCCGGGGCCTGTTGATGCGCGCGTGCCTGCGGTTTCTGCGGCGCAGCCGGGGCCTGCGCGCGTGCGGGGGCCGAGGCTTCCGCCTGCGCCACCGCCGCCAGTTGCGGCTCGCCGACTTCTTCGGCCGGCGCTTTCGAGGCCGCCGACTGCACCGGTTCCTGCCTGGCCTTGTCGCCGGAATAGTTGCCGGCGCCTGCCACTTCGAGGCGGATCAGTTCCGCGCCGACCGCCATCGCCTGGCCGATCGCGCCGCCGAGACTCGTGATGGTGCCCGCCACCGGCGACGGGATCTCGACGGTCGCCTTGTCGGTCATGACGTCGGCCAGGACCTGGTCTTCCTTGACGGTGTCGCCCGGCTGGACATGCCAGGCCACGACTTCGACTTCGGCAATGCCTTCGCCGAGGTCCGGCATTTTAATGACGTGAATGCCCATGTTTATTGACCCTCCATCGCGCGTTTCAGGGCCGCCGCTACGCGGTCCGGCCCGGGGAAATAAGCCCACTCCTGCGCATGCGGGTAAGGGGTGTCCCAGCCGGCGACGCGCTCGATCGGCGCCTCCAGGTGGTAGAAGCAGTGTTCCTGCACCAGCGCCGACAGTTCGGCGCCAAAGCCGCTGGTCTTGGTGGCTTCATGCACGATCACGCAGCGGCCGGTCTTCTGCACCGACTTCACGATGGTGTCGAGATCGAGCGGCCAGATGCTGCGCAGGTCGATCACTTCGGCGTCTACGCCGGATTCGCGCGCGGCCGCTTCCGAGACCCAGACCATGGTGCCGTAGGCCAGCACCGTGACGTCGTTGCCCGGACGGACGATGGACGCCTTGTCCAGGTCCACCGTGTAATACCCGGTCGGCACATTGCCCAGCGCCTGGCCGGACCAGGGCACGACCGGACGGTCGTGGTGGCCGTCGAAGGGGCCGTTATATAAACGCTTGGGCTCCAGGAAGATCACCGGGTCGTCGTTCTCGATCGAGGCAATGAGCAGGCCCTTGGCGTCGTAGGGGTTGGACGGCATCACCGTGCGCAGCCCGCAGACGTGGGTGAAGAAGGCTTCCGGGCTCTGGCTGTGGGTCTGGCCGCCCCAGATGCCGCCGCCGCAAGGCATGCGGATCACCATCGAGGCGGTGAATTCGCCGGCCGAGCGGTAGCGCAGGCGCGCCGCTTCCGACACGATCTGGTCGGTCGCCGGATAGAAATAGTCGGCGAACTGGATTTCGACCACGGGGCGCAGGCCGTAGGCGGCCATGCCGACCGCCGTGCCCACGATGCCGCCTTCGGAAATCGGCGCATCGAACACGCGCGATTTGCCGTACTTGGCCTGCAGGCCGTCGGTGACGCGGAACACGCCGCCGAAATAACCGACGTCCTGGCCGTACACCACCACGTTGTCGTCGCGCTCCATCATGACGTCCATGGCCGAGCGCAGCGCCTGGATCATGGTCATCGGCATGGTGGCCACGTCCTTGTTTTGATCGTCGCGTGCCATCGTCATACTCCCAGTTCCTGGCGCTGCCGGCGCAGATGCTCCGGCATGTCTTTATATACGTCCTCGAACATCGTGGCGGCGCTCGGCGCGCGCTCGTCGCCCAGGATGCCGTAGCTTTCGGCTTCTTTCTGGGCCGCGAGGATTTCCGCTTCGAGTTCCGCCTGGACGGCGTCGTTTTCTTCGTCCGACCACCAGCCCAGGTTCGTCAAATGCTTGCGCAGGCGCGCGATCGGGTCGCCCAGCGGGAAGCGCGAGACGTCGTCGGCCGGGCGGTAGCGGCCCGGATCGTCCGAGGTCGAATGGGGACCGGCGCGGTAGGTGACCCATTCGATCAGGGCCGGCCCGAGGTTGCTGCGCGCACGCTCTGCCGCCCAGCGCGAGGCGCTCAGCACGGCCAGGAAATCGTTGCCGTCCACGCGCAGCGAGGCGATGCCGCTGCCGATGCCGCGGGTGGCGAAGGTGACGCTCTCGCCGCCGGCGATCGCCTGGAAGGTCGAGATCGCCCACTGGTTGTTGACGACGTTCAGGATCACCGGCGCGCGGTAGACGTGGGCGAAGGTGAGGGCGGTGGAGAAATCGGATTCGGCGGTGGCGCCGTCGCCGATCCAGGCGGCGGCGATTTTCGTATCGCCCTTGATGGCGGACGCCATCGCCCAGCCCACGGCTTGCGGGTACTGGGTGGCGAGGTTGCCGGAAACGGTGAAGAAGCCGGCGCGGCGCACCGAATACATCACCGGCAGCTGGCGGCCCTTGAGCGGGTCGCGCTCGTTCGAGAGCAGCTGGCAGATCATCTCGACCAGCGGCACCTGCTTGGCGAACAGCAGGCTTTGCTGGCGGTAGGTCGGGAAATGCATGTCGCCGTCCTGTAGCGCGAGCGCCTGGGCGGTGCCGATGGCTTCCTCGCCGAGCGAGGTCATATAGAAGGACATCTTCTTCTGGCGCTGGGCGATCACCATGCGCGCGTCGAAAATGCGGGTCTTCATCATGGTGCGCAGGCCGAAGCGGAACAGCTCGCGGTCGGGCTCGGGAGCCCACGGACCGACGGCGTTGCCGTCCGCGTCGAGCACGCTGATCAGGGACGAGGCGATGCCGCTGGTATCGATCGGCGCGACATCGACCGGCGGGCGCGGGACGGCGCCGGCCGGACTCAATTGGAGATACGAAAAATCGGTCTTGCAGCCCGGACGGCCGGTAGGCTCCGGTACATGCAGCGACAGAGGCTTACTCTGACTCATAAACGCTACCCCTTTGTAAGGTGACTTGCGGCAAGCATGATACGGCGAACCGCCCTTCGCACGGCGCCACGGGCCAATTATTTTCATATTGCGACGCAGCATGGAAGGGCGCTTCCGCGTGGCCGCATGGTACAAGGCCGCGCGCGTTTGCGGACCGGGCGCGGTGGCGGTAGTATGGACCGTGCCCGGGCGGGTCCATCCGGCCCGGCGCAGGCAAACCATGAAAAAAACCGCCGCCGTCCTCCTGACCCTCCTGGTCGCGATCGCAGGCATCGGACTGCCGATCCGGCTGGCGATCGAGGAGTCGGAGCGCCAGGCTTTCAAGGCGGAAAGCACGCACGCGCTCGGCTATGCGCGCGACGTGGTGCAGCGGGTCGACCAGACCGGCGACCAGGTGCGGGCCGGCATCGGCCGCCTGGCCGCGCTGCACAGCGCGGATCCATGCTCGCCGGCAAGCCTGGACCTGATGCGCGAGATCGACCTCAGTTCCAGCTATATCCAGGCGGTCGGTTATGTCGAAGGCGAGCGCATGCTGTGCTCGTCCATTGCCGGCCCGGCCAGCGCGCTCGAGCTCGGACCGCCCGACTACACCAGCTCATCAGGCTCGCAGATACGCCGCAACGTGCGCTTTCGCTTCGCACCCGATATCACCTTCATCGTGGTCCAGGCAGGGCGCTTCGCCGCGATCGTGCACAAGCAGCTGGCGATCGACACGGCCAAGAGCGAGCCCGACGTGTCCCTGGCCGTGATGTCGCTGGGCTATCCAGTGCCGGTGATCGAACGCGGGCATGTGGACCCGGACTGGCTGCGGCGCCTCGGGCGCCGGCGCGAGGTGGTCTTCATCGAAGACGGCCACATCGTGGCGGTGGTGCGCTCGTCGCGCTACATGTCGGCCGGCATCGCGGCGGTGCCGCTGCATTACCTGGAGGGGCGCTCGCAGGACGTGGCCCTGCGCCTGGTGCCGGCCGGCCTGCTGGCGGGCATCGCGCTGACCCTGGCGATCCTGCACCTGGCGCGCCAGCAGATGGCGCTGCCGTCGGCCGTGAAGGTGGCCTTGCGGCGCAAGGAATTCTTCGTGGAATACCAGCCCATCGTCGCGCTCGATACCGGCGAATGGACCGGGGTCGAGGCGCTGGTGCGCTGGCGCCGTCCGACCGGTGAAATCGTGGCGCCCGACCTGTTCATCCCGATTGCCGAGCAGAACGGCCTGATTGTCCGGCTCACGCAGCAGGTGCTCGAGATCGTGTGCAGGGAAACCGGCGCCTGGCTGGCCGACCACCCGGATTTTCACGTCGGGGTGAATGTCGCTCCCGCGGATTTCCATTCGGCCGGCTTCCTGAAGCGCCTGCAGGACACGATCGGGGCCATGCATGCCAGGCCGGCCAACCTGATCCTGGAAATCACCGAGCGCGGCCTGCTCGACCCGATGGTGGCGCGCCAGACCACCGGATCGCTGCGGCGCCACGGTTTCGCGGTGGCGATCGACGATTTCGGCACCGGGTATTCGAGCCTGTCCTACCTGGAATCGCTGGAAATCGATTACCTGAAGATCGACCGCAGCTTCATCGAGGCGATCGGCACCGGTGCGCCCACCAGCCAGGTGGTCCAGCACATCATCCGCATGGCCAAGGATCTCGGCATCCAGATGATCGCCGAGGGCGTCGAAGGACAGGCGCAGGCCGATTTCCTGCGCAAGCACGGGGTGCAGTTCGGCCAGGGCTGGCTGTTCGGGCGGCCGATGCCGTTCGCCCAGGTCGTGCGCCAGCTCCAGGAAGCGGCGCAGCAGGAAGGGGAAGACGCCCGCATTACGGGTTGAAGGCGGCGCCTCAGGCCGAGACGACCGCCCCCGCTCCGAGGCTGCGCTGGCGCAGCCAATAACCCAGCCCGAGCAGCAGCAGCCAGGCCGGAATCATGAACACCGACACCTGCAGGCCGGGCGTCAGGTACATCACGACCACGATGCCGGCCAGGAAGGCCAGGCACAGGTAATTGGTCAGCGGGAACAGCGGGCTGCGGAAGGCGGTCGGCTGGCCGGCCGCATCTTTCTGGCGGCGGAAGCGCAGGTGGCTCCAGCAGATCATGCCCCAGTTGATGACCAGCGCGGCCACGGCCAGGCCCATCAGCATGCCGAAGGCTTCGCGCGGCAGGAAGTAATTGATGCAGATGCAGATGCCGGTGGCCACGGCGGACACCGCCAGCGCGGCCAGCGGCACGCCGCGGCGGTTCACCTTCAACAGGGCGCGCGGGGCATTGCCCTGTTCCGCGAGGCCGAACAGCATGCGGCTGTTGGCGTACACGCAGCCGTTGTACACCGACAGCGCGGCGGTCAGCACCACCAGGTTGAGGATGTTGGCCACGACCTTGCTGTCGAGCGCGGCGAAGATCAGCACGAAGGGGCTGCCGCCGAGCGCGACCTTGGTCCATGGATAGAGCATCAGGAGCACGGCCAGCGCGCCGACGTAGAAGATGGCGATGCGCCAGATGGCCTGGTTGATGGCGCGCGGGATGGTGCGCCCCGGATTGTCGGCCTCGGCGGCGGTGATGCCGATCATTTCCAGGCCGCCGAAGGAGAACATGATCACCGCCATCGACAGCGCCAGGCCGCTCAAGCCGCTCGGGAAGAAGCCGCCATGGCGCCACAGGTTGGACACGCCCGCCTGCGGGCCGGCCGTGTCGCTGATGAGCAGATAGCAGCCGAACACGATCATGCCGACCACGGCCGCGACCTTGATGATGGAGAACCAGAATTCGAGCTCGCCGAAGGCCTTCACGTTCATCAGGCTGAGCAGGTTGACCAGCACGAAGAAGCCGAGCGCCGAGACCCAGGTGGGAATCTCGGGGAACCAGTACTGGATGTAGATGCCGAGCGCCGACAGTTCTGCCATGCTGACCAGGATGTACATCACCCAGTAGTTCCAGCCTGACATGAAGCCGGCCATGGGACTGCCGTATTTGGTGGCGAAATAGCCGAAGGAGCCGGCCACCGGTTCGTCGACGATCATCTCGCCCATCTGGCGCATGATCAGGAAGGCGATCAGGCCGGCGAAGGCATAGCCGAGCAGGGCCGAAGGGCCGGCCATCTGGATGGTCTGGGCAACGCCAAGGAAGAGTCCGGTGCCGATGGCGCCGCCGAGGGCGATCAGCTGGATGTGGCGGTTCTTGAGTCCGCGCTTGAGTTCGTTACTCGGTTGGTGCTGCGGCTCGTTCATCGCTGGCCTCAAGGTGTCAAAGGCAACAGTTGCCTTAAAGCCAGCGATTCTACTGCAAGGACGGCGCGGCGGGCGAAAACTTGCCCGCGGCCGTCCGCCATGCCATCAGAAGCCGCGGGGATTGCGCGGATAGCCCGGGCGTTTGGTCGAGGTGCCGCTGAATTTCTTCCAGAGGAAGCCTGCAATTGCCATCATGATCATTTTACGCATGCTCAATCTCCATTGGGTTGGACGGCGGGTGTACGCCGTGATGGGAAGAGCATACCGGGACCGGGAAATCGGCGGCGCATGGCTGCGCCGCCGGCACTCACGGCGCGGCGGCGGCTCCCGGCGCGGCCTGCGTGACCGGGCTGAAATAGATCCGGTTCTGGCTCATCGCGACATAGACCCGGTGGCGCTTGAGGAAATCGGTCCCGAGCACCAGCATCTCGCCCGAGCGCTCCATGTTCACCAGGCGCAGGCTAAAGTCCTTCACCTGCAGCTCGCCGATCGACATCTGCCCCACCGGCACCGTCCACACCGCCTGCTCGCGATCGTTCCATTTCATGCCTGCCGCGTCGCGCACCGCGCCCGGCGAGTCCGGGCTCAGGCCCATGTGCCCGGCGGTGAACAGGTCCAGGTAGGAGCGCTGGGTGAGGGTCGAGATCACGGCCTTGACGTCCTTGCCGTTGATGCGCACCTTGAACCAGGGCCGCAGGTCCTTTCTCTGCGCATGGATCTGGAAGGGCACCGACGGCGTCTTCGGGTCCCAATAGGCCAGCGGCGCGCGCAGGCAGCCGGCCGGCTTGAAGAACTTCAGGTAGCGGTCCTGCAGGTTGACTTCGACGTCGTTGCGGAACAGGTAGTTGGCGCCGATCCGGGCGCCCACGCCGTCATCCGAGAGGTCGTCCACCGCGAACCAGGATTTGCGGTATTCGGTGGGACCGATCGCGATATGCTCGATGTTCGCGTTCAGGACAAACACGCCGGCGTAATTGGTCTCCGAGCTGATCACCTTCACGCCCATGCCCGCCAGCGTGTACTTGTCGAGCACGGTCGCATGCTGGCCGCCGCTGTCGATCAGGGCCTCGACCGGCTTGCCGTTGATGCGGGCCTCGGCGATCGGCACGCTGTCGCCGCGCAAGGAAAGCGGCAGCGTCGCCACTTCACCAAGGACGCAGCCGGGCGGCAGCGGCTGGGCCGATGCGGCGGCGCTCGCCAGGATGACGGTGGCGGAGAGGGCGCGGCCGAACCGGCGCGCGCGACGGGCGGGAAGAACTGGGATCATGTCGGTCCAATGGTGAAAGGTCGAAAAGCGGCGTCAGCCCGGCATCACGAAGAAGGCGACCGCGCCCATGACGGTGGCACCCATCATCGCCAGCACGAAGCCGGACATCCGCGCCAGCGAGCGCAGGCGCCGGCCCTTTTCGCGGCTGCGGAACAGGTAGACCGGAATGCCGACCGGCCCGATGCCGACCACGAAGGTGTTCATCCAGCGGGAGCGGCGGAACATGCGCGCCTCGCTGTCCTGGCGGTACCAGTAATAGGGCAGGAAGTTCAGCAGGAAGGCGGTCAGGAGGATCCACCAGACCGGCATCTGCATGTGCGCGGCGGCGTACAGCGCTTTGGCCATGCCGCTGGCGAGCATGAGCGCCAGCAGCGCCCACAGGGTGTTCTTGGGTGTCATTCGATCGTTTCTACTGCGATGTTGGCTGTGGTTCCAGCTGCGTGCCGACGGCAAGCAGGCTATGAAAGGCCGCGAGCATAGCATTCGGGCATGGCAGGGAAATTCAACAAAACTCACAATTGACACGAAATCGTGCCTGTTTCGCCGATTATGCGCGGCGGGTGGCGCCGCGCCGCGATCGAGGTTCAGCGAAGGTAGGGCGCCACGTTGGCGGCGATACGGGCGATTTCCTCGGGGGTGAGCGGCAGGGCGCGGAAGGCGGCCCAGGCCTGGCGCGGCTTCATGTTGGTGGGCGTGGCCGCGTCCGAGCCGTACAGGATCTTGTCGACCCCGACCTGGCGCATGCGCTCCACCATCTCGCGCGCATGGGCGGGCGCGATGTCGGGCGTGGCGATCGAGGCGACGTCGAACCACAGGTTGCGGGTGTTCGGGTCCTGGCGCGCGGCGGCTTCGGCAAAGACGCGCATCACCTCGTTGGCGGGCGGGTCCTCGTAGCCGGGGCCGGCGCCGGCCAGGTGCGCGATCTGCACCACGATGCCGGTCGCCCGCGGCATCAGGTGCGCGAGGAAGGCGCGCGCCTGCGTTTCGCCATAGGGACGCTTGAGCGAGATCGAAGCGCGCAGATGCACGGCGATCGCCATGCGGTGCCGGCTGGCCGCGCTGAACACTTCCTGCAGGCGCGCGATGTGGGCCGGGTTCTCGAGCTGGACGTCCGAATTCCCGAAGTGCATCTTGATCCCGTGGCGCAGCCGGGGATGGGCCGCGCAGCGCTCCAGCTCGGCCAACGCATAGTCCTTCAGCGGGTTGAAGCCGCAGAAGGCGCGCAGGCGGTCCGGGTATCTGGCCGCCTGGGCGCCGGTCCAGTCGTTTTCGGCTTGCACCCTGGCGTATTCGTCCTCGATCGTGCGCGAGGGGCGGCCGTACATATAGGCCACCGACATGACCGCGGCGCGGCGGATGCCGGCCTCGTCGAGGTGTTTGATGAGATCGGTCACCGGGATCTCGGCCAGCGCGTCCGGACCGGGCTTGGGCGCGATCAGGGCGATGATGGCGGGACTGAACAGGTGCTGGTGGTGATCGGCCGCCGGCGTCACCGGTCCCGCGGCAAGGCAGGCGGCGGGCAGGGCGCCCAGGAGGGTGGCCGAGCAGAGCAGCTTGGTGAGCAGGCGGGACATCGCGGTTCCCCGGTGGTGGAATGGAACCCGCAGGTTACCCAGCGCTGCCCTTGCTGTCCACGACAAATGGATACATATGCCGCCTTCTCCTGCATGACCGCCACCACCACGCGGCGCCGGTGCGGCGCGCTGCGGTGCTCGTACAGGTAGATGCCCTGCCGGATGCAAAACCGGGGTTGCGGATGCAAAACCGGGGTCAGATACCGTCTTGAATTGCAAGCCCTTTCGACAGGTAATTTGCGTCGAATGGCTTGCCGGTGCGAATCACCCCGTAAATCAGATGAGTCAATTTGTGCATGACAGCGC
>NZ_JCASIH010000038.1:0-21343 GCF_059685935.1 Telluria sp. ZT3P39 | reverse complement strand
ACGCTACGAAAGAGAGGGCTAACACAGCCATGCATGCACCGCTTTTTTGACAGGGAAGCTAGCAGCAACCCGGCCCGCCTACAAGGAAAATATGTGGGGAAGGGTCAGGGTCAGGTCCTGACATTCGGACACAGGCTCAACTGGAGCAAGGATGGGCTCGTGTCCGAATGTCAGACCTGACCCCGAAGTCCGAAGTCGCTCGTCGAGGAAAGCGGCGGCATGGTGACCAGGGTGCGTGCCGGCCTGCAGCCGGCGGTGGGGTATGTCGAAACCTGCGGCTAGGCTGGTGGCTGTGGCGACTGGGGAAAGTGCGGGATCGCCGGGTCGAGGCAGACCCACTGCTGCGCGCTTGCCGTATAAATGTCGAGCATGGGCTTGAACCCGGACGCATCGTCCAGCGTCGGGAAGCGGATGGAGGTGAATTGCGCGTTCGCGTCGCTCTGCGTGAACAGCGGCGTGCCGCAGTCGCCGCAGAAACCGCGCGTGGCCTGGCCGCCGCTGCCGGCGCTGACGGCATAGTTCTTCGGCGTACCGCTGATCTCCAGATCGGCCGTCATCACGACGATGCCGGAGGCGAAGGGCGCGCCGCTCGAGAGCTGGCAGTCGCCGCAATGGCAGTTGAGCATGGCAAGCGGTTCGCGTTGTGATGTATAGCGGATCGCTCCGCAGGCGCATCCGCCCGAGATGGGGTGGTTCATGTCTCTGCTCCTTTAGTCCGCGCTCTTGAGGTCCACGCGCTTGATGTCGCGGCGCCATTCCTGCAGCGTGAGCAGGGTATCGGTCTCGGTGTTTTCCACCAAAATGTCTTCGCCCTGCTGGGCCACCAGGAAGCTTTCGCGGCGGCGCACGTCGCTGGCGCGGTTCTCCACGAACGTCAGCTGGTAATACTTCCTGCCGTTGATTACGCGCGGCGCCGGATCGTCCTCGATGACCGCGCCATGCGCCTTGCCCTTCGAGCGTTTCTCGATCTGTTCCGACCAGGCCTTCAGTTCCGGCACCGCGAGCAGGGCGGCCATCGCCTGCTCCTTGGTGCGCGCCGGTGCTTCCTTGACCGGGGCCGGAGCCGGCTTGGGCGCCTCCGGCTCGGCGCGCCTGCAGCCCCCGAGCGCCAGGGCCGTCGCCAGCGAGATGGCCAGTAGTAGCAGGGAAGGACGGGATGCAGCGCGTGGGAACATGGAAAGCCTCGTAGGGTGACAGGGAAGTCTACACCTTGACGTGTTCTCCCGGCAATATCACTT
The DNA here is from genome assembly GCF_059685935.1 of Telluria sp. ZT3P39. Lineage (NCBI taxonomy): Bacteria > Pseudomonadati > Pseudomonadota > Betaproteobacteria > Burkholderiales > Oxalobacteraceae > Telluria > Telluria sp. ZT3P39. The sequence continues at coordinate 20,105 of NZ_JCASIH010000038.1, read as the reverse complement.
ACCCAGCGCCGGAACAGGCGCCACGATGCTCGGCCGGCTTATGCAAGCCGCGTACGGGCCGCGCAGGCGGCCATGAGCCTGGCCAGCCGGCCGGCGCGCGTCTTGTCCTGCCTGGCGCCGGTGATCCAGTGCAGCACGGTCTTGCGGTAGCCGGGCGGTGCGTCATGGAAGTATTCCCAGGCGACGGGGTCGCGCTGGAACAGCGTGAGCTCAGCGCTGGACAGCTCGGGCGTATCGCTGCGCTCGTGCGCGTAGATGCCGGACCTCGCCTCGCGGCGCAGCGCAAAGGCCGCCTCGCCCGCGGGCAGCATCTTGCCCTCGGCGCGCAGCTTGTCGATCTTGGCGATGTTCACCACACTCCAGATCGAGGTGGCCTTGCGCGGCGTGAAGCGGATCACGTAGCGCTCGTCGTCGATGCGCTTGCGGCGCCCGTCGATCCAGCCGAAGCACAGGGCTTCGTCGACCGACTCCGACCACGACATGCAGGGGTGCTCCGAGCCGGTCTTGTAGAAGCCGACCAGCAGTTCGGTGGCGCTGGCCGAATTGGCGGCGAGCCAGCTGCGGAAGGCGGATGGATCGGCGAAGAAGGTGGGTGTCATGGGCTGGCAAACAGGCAGATCGGAGGGTGTGCGTTTCTCCGTGAAGTAAAAAAGCCTGCGAGGCGCGAACCCCGCAGGCTTTTCGAAGGGGTGGCGCCGGATCAAACCGGCGCCTAACCGCACAATTACATCATGCCGTCCATGCCGCCCATACCACCCATGCCGCCCATGCCGCCCATGCCGCCGGCTGGCTTGTCTTCAGCCGCTTCCGAGACCATGCAGTCGGTGGTCAGCATCAGGCCGGCGATCGACGCTGCATTCTGCAGTGCCGAACGGGTGACCTTGGCTGGGTCCAGCACGCCCATTTCGACCATGTCGCCGTAGGTGCCGTTGGCGGCGTTGTAGCCGTAGTTGCCGGTGCCGGCGATCACAGCTGCGACCACGACCGATGGCTCGTCGCCGGCGTTCTGGACGATCATGCGCAGCGGCTCTTCCATGGCGCGCAGGACGATCTTGATGCCTGCGTCCTGGTCAGGGTTGTCGCCCTTGATGTTGATCGACGAACGTGCGCGCAGCAGGGCAACGCCGCCGCCTGGCACGATGCCTTCTTCAACGGCAGCGCGGGTAGCGTGCAGTGCGTCTTCGACGCGGGCCTTCTTCTCTTTCATCTCGACTTCGGTGGCTGCACCGACGCGGATCACGGCAACGCCGCCGGCCAGCTTGGCCACGCGCTCTTGCAGCTTTTCGCGGTCGTAGTCCGAGGTCGCTTCTTCGATCTGGATACGCACCATCTTGACGCGTGCCTCGATCGATTCAGCGGCGCCGGCGCCGTCGATGATGATGGTGTTTTCCTTGCCGACTTCGACGCGCTTGGCCTGGCCCAGTTCCGCCAGCGTGACCTTTTCCAGGGTCAGGCCGACTTCTTCTGCGATGACCTGGCCGCCGGTCAGGACAGCGATGTCTTCCAGCATGGCCTTGCGGCGGTCGCCGAAGCCTGGCGCCTTGACGGCGACGGTCTTCAGGATGCCGCGGATGTTGTTGACGACCAGGGTCGCCAGCGCTTCGCCTTCGATGTCTTCGGCGACGATCACCAGCGGACGGCCGGCTTTCGCGACTTGTTCCAGGATCGGCAGCAGGTCACGGATGTTCGAGATCTTCTTGTCGCACAGCAGGATGAACGGGCTCTCGTGAACGGCGACCTGCTTGTCCGGGTTGTTGATGAAGTAAGGCGACAGGTAGCCGCGGTCGAACTGCATGCCTTCCACGATATCCAGCTCGTCGTTCAGCGACTTGCCGTCTTCCACGGTGATGACGCCTTCCTTGCCGACTTTGTCCATCGCTTCGGCGATACGCTCGCCGATCGAGTAATCGGAGTTGGCCGAGATCGCGCCGACCTGGGCGATTTCCTTGGTGGTGGTGCATGGACGGGCGATCTTCGCCAGCTCTTCGACGGTGGCGGCAACTGCCTTGTCGATGCCGCGCTTCAGGTCCATCGGGTTCATGCCGGCGGCAACGAACTTCATGCCTTCGCGGACGATGGCTTGCGCCAGCACGGTCGCGGTGGTGGTGCCGTCACCGGCGTTGTCGCTGGTCTTGGAAGCGACTTCCTTGACCATTTGCGCGCCCATGTTCATCAGCTTGTCTTTGAGTTCGATTTCTTTGGCGACCGAGACGCCGTCCTTGGTCACGGTCGGCGAGCCGAACGAGCGCTCCAGCACGACGTTGCGGCCTTTCGGGCCCAGGGTGACTTTGACTGCGTTGGCGAGAATGTTGACGCCTTCGACCATTTTGGCGCGCGCTGCGTCGCCGAAGATTACTTCTTTAGCTGCCATGTGTAGTGCTCCGAATGAGTGCGTGAATGGATTGCGGGAGGAATGCGGGCTTGAATTACAGGGCCACGACGGCCATGATGTCTTCTTCGCGCATGACCAGCAGTTCCTGGCCATCGACCTTGACGGCCTGGCCCGAGTACTTGCCGAACAGGACGCGGTCGCCGACCTTCACTTCGAGCGCGCGCAGCTGGCCGTTGTCCTGCACCTTGCCGTTGCCGACGGCGAGGATTTCGCCCTGGTCCGGCTTCTCGGCGGCTGCATCAGGGATGATCAGGCCGGATGCGGTCTTGGTTTCCTGGTCGAGACGCTTCACGATTACGCGATCGTGCAGAGGACGAAGGTTCATGCAAAACTCCTTGTTTTTCAGTGGTTTGACTAGCTGGTTGGCGCCGCCATACAAGGGCGTCGCCAGAAAATGAGTGACATCGGTTGTTAGCACTCTCAACTAACGAGTGCTAACGAGAGCTAATTATAGGGACGATAACCCCCTATTTCAAGGCTCAATGTGAAGCTGATAACCGACTAATTTGAGAAATCGCAATTTGCCAGGGCGCTTTACCCATGACGGGTGTGGTGTCGCAGACAACAGGCGGGCAGGGTATACTGGATGGCAGGCCGATGCCGCACGGCTCGCGACCGACGCTTTTGCGCCCGCTCAGGGTGCGTGCATTACGGTTGACTGAAAAACCATCCCGGACCTATAGTGTCGAATGATTTCCGAATTCCAAGACCTCTCCGACAAAATTGACCGGCTCGCCCAACTGACCCAGTCATTGCGTGCCGAGAACTACCTGCTGCGCCAGGCCAACAGCCTGCTGAGCGCCGAAAACCTCGCCTTCAAGGAGCGCATGCTGCTGGCCCAGGCCCGCGTCGAAGCGCTGCTCGCGCAGTTCCCGGCGCCTGAAGCCGCGCTCGATCCCGACGCGGGCGAAGACGAAGCCGGCGAGGCCGCCGAAGCCGGCGCCTCCAACGCCGCACACGACAGCGAGGCTACCCAATGATCCATCTCGATTGCAGCATCATGGGCCAGTCCTACCGCCTGGCCTGCCGCGAAGGCGAAGAGCGAACGCTGCGCGAAGCCGTCCATTACCTCGATGGCAAGATGTGCGCGCTGCGCGACTCGGGCAAGGTCAAGGGCACCGACCGCATCGCCGTGATGGCGGCGCTGAGCGTGGCCGCCGAATTCCTGTCGGTGAAGTCGCCGCAAGGGCCGCTATCGGACATGTCCATCCTCGAAGTCAAGCAAAAACTCGAAGCGATGCACACGGTGCTCGACAGCGCCTTGTCGCCGCAAGAAAATCTCGCCTAGGCCTGAATTCGTTTGACATGGGCGTCCAGCGTAGTAAACTGGCGCCTACCCTGCGGTGTTCGAGATTTGCCATATATTCCTTGAACCATTCTTTCGCATAGGTTGTGGAACAATGCTTGGTGGGCGCGATCGTCACTAGTTTGACGAACCCGAAATTGAGCTGACTGCGACCACCTTGAGCCTTTTGGTTCGGGATGCCGGCAATAACGGCACAGGCGGGGCTACACACACGAGCGGTTGCGCACCTTGGTACGCAGCCGCTTTTTTTTGCGCGCGCTCCTGGCGCGTCTTGTATTCGATGGAGGCGCGGTGCGCTATTGGTTGATGAAATCCGAGCCGGACGAAGTCAGTTTCGACGACGTGCTGGCCGCGCCCGGGCAGACGGTGGCCTGGTTCGGCGTGCGTAACTACCAGGCGCGCAACTTCATGCGCGACGCAATGGCCGTCGGCGACGGCATCCTGTTCTATCACTCCAGCTGCGCGGTGCCGGGCGTGGCGGGCATCGCCGAAGTGGCCAGCGACCCGTATCCGGATGCGACCCAGTTCGACGCCAGCTCCCATTATCACGACCCGAAAGCGACGCCAGACGAGCCGCGCTGGATCTCGGTCGACGTGCGCGCCATCGAAGCGGGGCGCTACCTGCCCTTGAGCGAGATGCGCGCTACGCCCGCGCTGGAGGACATGGTGCTGCTGCAGAAGGGCAGCCGCCTGTCGATTTCGCCGGTGACGCAGGCCCAGTGGAACACCATCACCGCACTGCTCAAGCAAGGGAAGCGCTGATGGACTTCCAGCTGATCCTGGCGCTGCTGGCCATGGGTGCATTCGGGGGCTTCGCGGCCGGCTTGCTGGGCATCGGCGGCGGCATGGTGCTGGTGCCCTTCATCACGATGATGTTCACCGCACGCGGCATTAAGCCCGAACTGGTCATCCACATGGCGATCGCCACCTCGCTCGCCACCATCCTGTTTACCTCGCTGTCCTCGGTGCGCGCCCACCACCAGCACGGCGCGGTGCTGTGGCCCGTGGTGAAGCTGCTGGCGCCAGGCATCCTGGTCGGATCCTGGATCGGGCCCTGGATCGGCAAGCAGATGGATGCATCGAGGCTGGCCCTGTTCTTCGGCGTGTTCGTGGCCTTCTCGGCGACCCAGATGCTGATCGGGAAAAAGCCGGCCGCCGCGCGCGAGCTGCCCGGCAGACCGGGCATGTTCGCGGCGGGCGGCGTGATCGGCACCCTGTCGGGCATCGTGGGCGCGGGCGGCGGCTTCGTGTCGGTACCCTTCATGACCTGGTGCGGCGTGCGCATTCACAATGCGGTCGCCACCAGCGCGGCGCTGGGCTTTCCGATCGCGCTGTCGGGCACCATTTCGAACATGTATTACGGCTGGGGCGAGCCCGGGCTGCCCGACTACTCGCTCGGGTTCATCTACCTGCCGGCGCTGGCCGTCATCGCGCTGGCCAGCGTGAGCATGGCGCCGCTGGGCGCGCGCACCGCGCACAAGATGCCGGTGCGCCGGCTGCAGAAGATCTTCGCGATGATCCTGTATGCGCTCGCGGCGTATATGTTCTGGAAGGGCATCAACCCGTAGGGATTCAGTAGCGAGTCCATTGGGTGCGATCACGGAACCGATAACGATCTACGTAGCAAATCCCCGCATCCGCGCGCGGTTCATCGGCAAATCCCGTACCCGCGCGCCGCAGGCATCCGCCACCGCATTGGCCAGCGCCCCCGCCGCCGGTCCTTGCGCGGCTTCGCCGGTGCCCAGGAAAGCTTGGCCGGGACGATCGAGCAGGTGGACCTCGACGCGGCCAGGCACGCCATCGAAGCGCAGGATCGGGTAGCTGGCCCAGTCCTGGGTCAGCACGCCTTGAGCGTCGAAGTGCACCTGCTCGAACAGGGTCCAGCTCGACGACTGGAGGATGCCGCCCTCGATCTGGTTGCGCACCCCATCGGGGCTGACGATCTCGCCGCAATCGACCGCGGCGATGGCGCGCGTGATGCGCACGAAGCCGGTGTCGAGGGCTACCTCGACTTCCAGCGCGATGGCGCAGTAAGCAGCCAGGTTCTTGTAGCGGGCAAAGGCGAAGCCGCGGCCGCGGCCCGCCGTTTTTTTATACGCATCCCAGCCGAACTTCGCAGCGGCCAGCTTCACCACCGCGATCGCGCGCGGGTCCTCCAGGTGGCGCAGGCGGAAGGCCACCGGGTCGCTTTTTGCCGCGCGCGCCAGTTCGTCCATGAAGCTCTCGATGGCGAACACATTGCAGTAGGCGCCGAGCGAGCGCAGGGCCGAGGTGCGGAAGGGGCCTGCCGCTTGGAAGCGGTGGGTCACGCGGGCGTTCGGCAGCACGTAATAGGGAATCGCATTGCGGTCGCCGCTGCCCTGCGGCTGCGGGATCGGTTTCGGCGCGGGTGGCGCAAACGGCCGCGCCAGGTGGGTGGCGGCCAGCAGGTTGCCGGCCTTGCCGGGGCGCGTATTGTGCGGCTGGCTCCAGACCTCGTACCGCCAGTCGGCGATGCGGCCCGCCGCGTCCAGGGTCGCCCGCACCTCGGCCACCATCGCCGGGCCGTAGGGCTCCCAGCAATGCTCTTCCTCGCGCATCCACTGCACCCGCACCGGGTTGCCGGGGAAGGCGCGCGCCAGCAGGATCGCGTCGGCCGCCACGTCGTCGGCGCCGTTGTGGCCGTAGCAGCCGGAACCTTCCATGTGCACGCAGCGGATCGCCTCCTCGGGCGCGCCGATCAGTTCGGCCAGCGCGGCGCGCAGCGGGAACACGCCCTGCGAATGGGTCCACACGGTGTAGCGGCCCTCTTCGAGTTGCGCGACGGCGCAGGATGGCCCCAAGGACGCATGCAGCTGGAACGGGCGGGTGTAGGTCGCGCGCAGGGTCTGGCCGGCGGCGCCTGGAACCCCGCGCGCAAGAATCTGCTGCGGCTGCGAGGGGAGGCTGCGCACCAGCGTCGCCACGTCCTGGCCGGCCGGGAGCAGGGCCGGCGTCTCCCAGCGCACCGCCCGCGCCAGCGCGCTTGCGGCCTTCACCGCGCGCCACTCCTCGTCCGCGATCACGGCCAGGAAGCGGCCGTCGCGCACGACATCGAGCACGCCGGGCAGGCGCATCACCTGCGCAGTGTCGACCGCGAGCAGCCGCGCCGTCCTTGACGGCGGGCGCACCACCCGCGCATGCACCATGGCGGGCAGGCGCAGGTCGTGCACGTAGGCGAGTTCGCCTTTCAGCTTGCCGGGGATGTCGACCCGCGGCAGCGTCACGCCGGCATAACGCGGTGCGCCCTTCTGGCGCGGGGGCAGGGCGCCGGTGGCGCGCACGTGCTGCTGGCCGTTGGCCACCAGCTCGCCGAAGCTGACGCGGCGGCCGTCGGGTGCGCGGAACACGCTGTTGGTTTGCACAAGTAGCGCCGCCGGCACGGCCAGGCGCGCGGCTGCCCTGGCAAGCAGCAGCGCGCGCACCTGGGCCGCCGCATGGCGCAGCGCGGTGCCGCTGTCCTGCATCGAATGGCTGCCGGCGGTATAGCCTTCGTCGGGCGTGCGGTCGGTGTCGGCGGTGACCAGCTCCAGGCGTCCCGGATCGATCTGCAGCTCGTGCGCGGCCACCTGCAGCAGCGCGGTCCGGATGCCCTGGCCCAGCTCCACCTTGCCGGTGAAGACCGTGACGCGGTTGTCGGCGCCGACCCGGATCCAGGCGTCCAGCCAGGGCGTCTTGTCCAGGCTTCCCGGCAGCTTCGCGCCTTGCGCATGTGAAGGCAGCGCGAAGGACAGCATCAGGAAGCCATTCGCGGCCAGGAAGCGGCGGCGGCCCTTGTCGCGAGGATCGCTGCTCATCGTATGTTTCGCACCGGTTGCGTTGCCAGCACGTCGGCGGCGCGCCGCACCGCGCGCAGGATGCGCATGTGGGTGCCGCAGCGGCACAGGTTCGGCTGCATCCAGCTGCGGATCTGCTCATCGCTCGGCGCAGGGACCTGTTCGAACAGGGCGGTGGCGCGCATGATCATGCCGGCGATGCAGTAGCCGCATTGCGCCGCCTGCTCGTCGATGAAGGCCTGCCGCAGCACCACGCCCGGCACCCAGCGGCTGCCGGGCGACTCCACCGTGCGCACGGCGCGCGCGCCCACCAGCGCCACCGGCAGCACGCAGGACATCACGGGCGCCTTGTCGAGCATCACGGTGCAGGAGCCGCATTGCCCCAGGCCGCAGCCGAACTTCGCGCCATTGAGCTTGAGGTCGTTGCGCAGCACGTAGAGCAGCGGCGTGTCCGGATCGACGTCGACCGTGTGCGGCTTGCCGTTGACCTGCAGGCGGAAGGTGGTCATGGTTGTTTGGCTTTCTGGACGCTGTCCTCGAGATCCGGCCAGGGTGCCGCCTTGGCTCCGTAGCGCCGCAGGTAGGCGGCCAATGCAGTCACTTGCGCATCGTTGAGCATCGCGCCAAAAGCCGGCATGAAGCGTCCCGGCTCGCCGTTCGGGGGCGTGACGCCTTCCCTGATCAGGTGGACCAGGTTGCGCGGGTCCGGGTCGTAGAGTGCGACTGCTTTCTGCAGCGGCAGCGCGGCGCCGGAGCCGGCATCGCGCCCGGCGTCGTGGCAGCGCGCGCAGGCCATCGCGTAGACCTCGTAACCCATGCGCATCTGCTGCGCGTCGTCCCCGTCGGCGGCGGGGACGGGAAGGCTGCCCGGCGTATTGGCCGGCGTCGCGCGTGCCGGGGCCTGTGCCAGGAAGCTGTGGATGTAGGTGGCGACGGCGGCGACGTCCCGCGGATCGGATTGTCCCAGGTTGGCGGCGACATCCCGCATCGGCCCGGCGGCGATCGCATGGCCGGGTGCGACACCGGTGCGCAGGTACTCAAGCAGGTGCGCGCGCGTCCATGGCAGGGGCGAGGGCGAATTAGCATTCAGCGCAGGCGCATACCAGTTCTCGGCCTCGCCGCCGTCGAGCCGGCGCTTGAGGTCCGGGCCGCCGAGCATCGTGCGCGGCGTATGGCATGCGCCGCAGTGGGCCAGCGCATTGGCCACATAGGCGCCGCGGTTCCATTGGAGCGACTGGCGCGGATCGGCCTGCCATGGCGCGTCCTCCAGGTAGAGCAGGTTCCAGAACGCGACCAGCGGCCGGAGACCGAACGGGAAGCGCATGTCGTTCTCGCGGGCGGGGGCGCTCAGGGCGGGCCGCGTCATCACATAGGCATACAGCGCGCGGATATCGTCCTGCGCCAGCCGGGCGTAGTGGTTGTAGGGGAAGGCGGGGTAGAGCAGGTGGCCGTCGCGCGAGACGCCGCGGCGCATCGCGCGGGTAAAGGCTTCCTCGCTCCAGCCACCGATGCCGGTGCGCGCATCCGGCGTGATGTTGGTGCTGTAGACGGTGCCGAAGGGCGTGGCGAGCGCCAGGCCGCCGGCGAAGGGCCTGGCCGGATCGGCGGTGTGGCAGGCGGCGCACATGCCCAGGCGCGACAGGTTCGCGCCGCGTTCGACGAGCGCAGTATCGAAACGGGTTGCCGCGGCCTGCAGCGGCAGCGCCGGACGCCACATCAGGAACCAGGCAGCGGGTACCAGCACGGCCAGTCCAGCCAGCGCCAGCCACCATCCGTAACGCCGCGCGCATCCTGGCCACTTCATTTCCACTTCTCTCCTCGATATCGCGGAGAGCAGGGCAGCCTCCATCGGCTTGCGGAGAATATCATGACTGAACAATAAGAACGGCGCGGGAGCCTGGTTGCAATGGAGGCAGGCTGTCCGTACACTGAGCCCTTCATACGTCTCGAACGCCCTTCGCGCTACCCCAATGGTATGCTTCTCCCATGACTACCGATTCCGACATTGAACTGTCCGGCGCCTTCCAGGCCAAGGACAGCAACGGCCGTACCCTGGACGTCAAGACGATCCGCATCTTCGACGAGGGTTACGGGATCATCGACGTGTACGTGGACTTCAAGGCCCAGCTCGACCCGGGCGCATATAAAGACACGGTGCTGACCAAGGCCATCGTCGAGCGCCTGCGCACGCTCGGCTACCAGGGGCCCGATTTTGGCCACAGCGATCCGGGCCTGCAAGAGAGCAAGACGATCGTGCTCGAAGCGCCGGAAGAATTCGCGGCCTTCGCCAAGAGCCGCGGCTGGAAGAACCTGGCCGAAGAGTTCGACGAATAAGCGCCAGCGGGCGCTCGCGCCCGCCTGATTTACGCGTGGACCGGGCGGCCGGGGGCCTGGCGGTAAGCCCAGGCCAGCATCACCAGGGCGCCGATGATCATCGGCAGCGACAGCACCTGGCCCGAGGTGACCGGAATGCCGGCCACCGTGATTTCCCAGTCCGGCACGCGGAAGTATTCGGTGGTGAAGCGCGCGCACCCATACAGCAGCGTGAACATGGCGCCGACCGCCAGGCGCGGACGCTGCTTGCGTGCGTAGGGCCACAGGATGATGAAGACGACGATCCCGTCGAGCAGCATCTGGTACAGCGGCGACGGGTGGCGCGGGCCTTCGACGCCCGGCCACAGCATGGCCCAGGGCAGGCTCGGGTCGGCGATGCGGCCCGGCAGCTCGTGGTTGATGAAGTTGCCCAGGCGCCCGGCGGCATACCCGAGCGGCACCATCGGGGCGATGAAGTCGTAGACGTCGAGCAGGTTGCGCCCGGCCTTGCGCGCCCACAGCGCCATCGCGATCAGCACGCCCAGGAAGCCGCCGTGGAAGGACATGCCGCCCTGCCAGACCTTGAAGATCTCGAGCGGGTTGGCGAAGAAATGGGCGGGCTGGTAGAACAGCACTTCGCCCAGGCGCCCGCCCAGCACCACACCGAGCATGCCGTAGAACAGCATGTCGTCCAGGTCTTCGGCCTTCCAGCCTTGCGCGGCGATATGCGGCTGGCGGATGCGCAGCCGGCCCAGGGCCAGGAACAGGCCGAAGGCCAGCACGTACATCAGGCCATACCAGTGGATGTCGACCGGTCCGATCGAAAAGGCGACCGGGTCCGGATTCGGGTGTACCAGCATAATCAGTTCTTCCTCAATAAATCCAAAAAGCCCCGCAACACCGGCGACGGATTGTCGCGGCGCCAGGCCAGGCCTGTTTCGGCCAGCGGCGTGGGGTCGACCAAGGCACGGTATTCTACGCCCGCGCGCATCAGGTTCGACACGGATTGTGGCACAAGTGCCAATCCCATGCCTCCGGAGACCAGGCTGACGATGGTCTGCATCTGGATCGCTTCCTGGCCGATGACGGGCGTGATGCCGGCCGCCCGAAAGCACCCGAGGATGGCGTCGTGCAGGCTGGGCGCCACCGCGCGCGGGAAGATCACCAAGGGCAGCGGCGGCAGGTCGCGCAGGCGCACCGGTCCGCCGGATTTCAAGGCGTCGAGGCCGGCGGGGGCGCACAGGATCAGCGGTTCTTCCAGCAGCTTCAGGTAGTCGATGGCGGCGTCCATCTTGCCGGGCAGCGGCGGGATGACGAAGCCGGCGTCGATGCGCGCGTGCAGCAGTTCGTCGGCCTGCACGTCGGAAGTCGCTTCGCGCAGCACCATGGCCACGTCCGGGAAGGCGGCGCGGTAGCGCTGCAAAATCGCGGGCAGCACGCTGTAGTCGGCGGTGGACACGAACGCGAGGCTCAGGCGTCCCGCTTCGCCGCCGGCCACGCGGCGCACCAGTTCCGGCAAGCGGGCGGCATCGTCGAGGATGCGGCGCGCCTCTAGCAACAGGGCGGTACCGGCGGGCGTGAGCGCGACCTGGCGGCGGTTGCGCAGGAAGAGCGGGGCGCCGAGCAGTTCTTCGAGATTGGCGATGCTTTGGGACAGGGGCGGCTGCGTCATGTGCAGCCGCTCGGCGGCGCGGCCGAAATGCAGTTCTTCGGCGACGGTCAGAAAATGGCGGAGCTGGCGCAGTTCGGGTGTCATTGATACGCAGGATGTATGGGTTGGGCCCAGTGATATGCTGAACATATCACATAACATCCTGCGGATCTTGAGCCTGGCTCAGCGGCGCTTGTCGAAAGCCTGCTTCACGCGCGCTTCGCGGTGCTTCGATTGCACATGGTGTTCCTTCTTCTTGTCGAGCCCGAACAGTTTTTCGATGAACTCGAACCAGACAAAGGCGAACACCATCAGTCCGACGATGTACCACCAGGACAGGTCGGCGAAACGCCATACTTCAAAAAAACGCAGCCCGCAAAGGGCGGCAATCAGCAAAATCAGCGGCATGGGAGACTCCTTCAATGCCCATAGTATCAAGCGAATGATGCTGTGTGGCAAAATTTCGGGCATTGATGCTGCTCCGTCAAGGTCGATCGTTGCGCTCTCGTTACAGAGTGTATCCCTGCGTGACCTTGTCAGGAATCACGGTAGAATAAGATTGTCATGAACCTGGAGAAACAAATGAAACGGTCTTTGTTGTTGTGCATGGTGATGTCGGCCTTCGCGTCCACCAGCGCGTTCGCCCAAGCCGACCTGGCGAAGGCCAAGAACTGCATGGCTTGCCACGCAGTTGCGAACAAGCTCGTCGGTCCGGCCTACAAGGACGTGGCCGCCAAGTACAGCGGCCAGAAAGCTGCCGAGGACAAGCTGGTGCAGAAGGTCATGAAGGGCGGCGCGGGCGTCTGGGGCCCGGTGCCGATGCCGGCCAACCCGCAGGTGAGCGAGGCCGAGGCCCGCAGCCTGGTGAAATGGGTGATGGCGCAGAAGTAAGCTGCGTTCGCTGGAAGATAAGAAGCGCGCCTGCGTAAGCTCGGCGCGCTTTTTTGTTAACGTGACATCTGCTGCGCATCGTAGGGTGGGCGGCTTTGCCGCCCGCGCGTTCAAATCACGCATGTATTGGTGCACCGCGATTATTCACATTCGTGTTGAACGCGCGGGCGGGGGACCCTGTTTGGCACAGGCACATAGGTAACAGTTGTCTAGGGACATAGGTAACACCTTTTATGATCAACGCACGACCAATAACTGGAGCGTGCGATGCCTTGGAAGGAGTGTTCCCGAATGGCCTCTCGTTTGGAATTTGTGATGCTGGCAGGCGCGCCCGATGCTAACGTCAGCGCGCTTTGTTCTGCCTTTGGAATCAGTCGCAAGACGGGGTACAAATGGCTTGCCCTGTTCGGAGAACAGGGCAAGGATGGGTTGATAGACCGCTCCCGTCGTCCGCGCAGCTCACCCAATCGTAGCGATGCAGCGCTGGAAGAGAAGGTCGTCGCGCTGCACGAGACCTATCCGTACTGGGGCGCCCGCAAGCTGCAGGCATTGTTGCCGTCTGAATTCGGCCATCCCCATCCCAACACGATTGCGGCCATCCTGAAACGGCATGGCAAGCAGGTACTGCCGTCCACGAAGGTCTCGCCAGCCATCAAGCGATTCGAGCACGAGGCTCCGAATCTACTCTGGCAAATGGACTTCAAGGGGCACTTTGCACTTACCGATGCGAAAGCTGGCCGGTGCTATCCGCTGACGGTGCTGGACGACCACTCGCGATTTTCCATCTGCTTGAGTGCCTGCTCGGGAGAGACGGGTGAGCAGGTACAGCGCGCACTCACCGAAGCCTTCAAGATTTATGGTCTGCCTGAACGGATCACATGCGACAACGGCAATCCCTGGGGTACGCCCAAGCAAAATGGCCTGACCAGGTTTGAAGTCTGGTTGATCAAGCTGGGCATCAAGGTCAGCCACAGCCGACCCATGCATCCGCAAACGCAGGGCAAGGACGAGCGGTTCCACCGTACGCTCAAGCACGAGCTGCTCGAGCGCCGAGGCTTCCACTCACTGCAGGACTGCCAACGGGCATTCGACACCTGGCGTGAGCAATACAATCTGGTGCGGCCGCATCACGCCTTGGACCACCAGCCGCCGATAAGCCGTTACAGTGCCAGCGGGCGCCTGCTTCCTGCTCAGCTACCCGACATCGAGTACGAGAGCGACGACGATGTGAGAAAGGTCAGAGGCAGCGGCTGCATCAATTTTTTAGGTTTGCATCCGTTCGTCGGTGAAGGCCTGGTAGGTGAGCGGGTTGCGGTCCGGCCCACCGATACCGACGGACTTTTTGACGTCGTGTTCGGTACACGAAAAGTCCGTGAAATCGACCTTAGGTGAGCGGTAAAATGACTAGACATGTGTCACCTATGTCCCTAGACATGTGTAACCCATGTCCCTGTGCCATACAGGACCCGCCCACCCTACGATTAACGAATCACGTCGATGCGGGTGCGCTTGCCGCCCTTGTACGTAAACAAGGTCAACGCGCCATTCAAAATATCCCCCGACTGGTCGAACTGGATGGTGCCGGTCACGCCTTCGTAGCGAATTTTTTTCAGCTCCGGCAGGTATTTCGCCGGCTCGGCCGATTTCGCGGCCTGCATCGCGGCGGCTATCACCATCACCGAGTCGTACACATAGGGCGCGTAGAGCTGCACGTCGGCGCCGGTCTTTTGCTTGAAGCGGGCGCGGAAGTCCGCCATGGTCTGTTCCTGCGGGCCTTTCACGCCGCCGGCTTCGGCGCACACCACCTTGCCTTCGCCGATCGCCTGGCCAGCCAGGCGGCCCAGCGCCTCGGTGCAGATGCCGTCGCCGCCCATGAATTTCGCTTCGATGCCGAGCGCCTTCAGCTGGCGCAGCATTGGGCCGGCCACCGAATCCATCCCGCCGAAGAAGACCAGGTCGGGCTTCTTGGCGCGGATCGAAGTCAGGATGGCGGTGTAGTCGGTGGCCGTGGCGCTGGTGAATTCCTTGGCCACGATCTTCACGCCGGGGCCCTTGAGTCCCTTGGCGAATTCCGCCGCGACGCCCTGGCCGTAGGTGGTGCGGTCGTCGATGATGGCGATGTTTTTCGCCTTGAGCGTGTCGACGGCGTATTTGGCCAGCGTGCCGCCCAGCTTGGCGTCGCTCGCCACCACGCGGAAGGCGCCCGGGAATTTCTGGCGGGTGTACTGGGTGGCGGTGGTGGCCGGCGAGATCTGCACCAGGCCGGCGTCGTGGTAGATCTTTGACGCCGGCACCGTGGTGCCGGAATTGAGGTGGCCGATGATGCCGTTCACCTTGGCGTCGACCAGCTTTTGCGCCACCGCCGTGCCTTGCTTCGGGTCGCTGCCGTCGTCTTCGGCCAGCAGTTGCAGCTTCACCTTTTGCCCGCCCAGCATGACGCCGCGTGCATTGAGTTCGTCGATCGCCATGCGCGCCGCGTTCTCGTTGTCCTTGCCCAAGTGGGCATTGGGGCCGGAGACCGGGCCGACGTGGCCGATCTTGACGACTTGCTGCGCCTGGGCGCTGCCTGCTGCTGCCAGCGCGGCGGCCAGCGCCATGACTTTGATACTGAGCTGCATGTGGTGTTCTCCGTGGATGAGGGATGCGGTGCCGCTGTCGCGGTGGTCAAGATTCCCACGGTAAAAGGTACAACAGTTTTTTGCCTCCGCAAAGGGATATCAACGGTCTTTTGCGCGCGCGCACCACAGGGGGCATGGTAGGGTGGTCGGCTCGGCCGACCGCGCGTTCAACCAGATCGTGCGTCGCCACAGTGCATGCCGGAGTTGAACGCGCGGTCGGGAGGACCCGACCACCCTACGATCGTCACCGATCCACTAGCGTCCGATCCGGTAGATCACGTCCACGCCCTGCACCAGGGTGATGGCCGCCACCAGGCTCAGGTCGCGCGGCTGTTCGGCGCCGCCGTCCGAATAGCGTCCGCTCGGCTCGGTGGCCATGCCCATCGCATTCGACAGGTTCTTCAGCGCGCCCAGCGAGACGCCGGTGGCAGCCCCCAGCTTGGCGCCGACGCCGCGCGCCATGTTCTGCGCCTTGGCTTTCGCGTTGGCGAGCGCCTGGGTCACCAGTTCGGCTTCGATCTTGTCGCGGTCGCTGCGGCTGAAGGCGACGGCCAGCGATTCGACCTGCGGCGTCGTCATCAAGGCCTTCACCATGGCGGACCAGGCCGCCATATTGCGCACCGTGACGTTGACGGCGACGCGGGTGTCCATCTGCGGCGGCGCGTCGCCCGCCACTTCGGTCTTGCGCGGACGGCGCAGGATGTCCTGCACGGTGACATCTTCCGGCGCGATGCCCTGGCTGGCAAACAGCGTCCGGCTGGCCTCGAGCCGCTGCGTGACCTGCTGCCACGCGGCGGCCGCATCGGCATCGGCGGACACGATCTCGAAGTCGATCTCGCCGGTGTCGGGCAGCATGCCGATGCTGGCGGCGGCGCTGACGTGGATGAAGGGGTGGGTGGGCAGGTCGGCCGCCAGGCCGGGGAGGGCGGTGGCGGCCAGCAGCAGGGTTGCGGCGAAACGCTTGAGCATACAAGTCCTTGTCGAAGAGATAGTGGCTCGACAATAGACGATCTAGACATATATGTCTACGATTTTGCGTGGCGCGAATTCTGCTTATGCCAAATTCATAGAGCAGCCTGTCTAGGTGGGCAGACGCGGAAGCGGTGGTAGTCGAGGTCGCAGAAATAGTCTTCCAGCGCCTGCGCCGAGGCGCCCGGGTCGCACAGGGCCACATAGCCGTCGGGCCGCACCAGGTAGGCCGCATTGCGCGCAAAGCCGGCGTCTTCGACTTCGCGGCCCCAGTCGAATTCGCGCAGCAGCATGCAGTGGCGGTCGCACCAGGCGCGCAGGTCGTCGTAGGCCTGGCCGTAGACGTGCACCTGCCAGTCGATGGATTTCGGCGCCGCATGGTTGTCCTGGCCTTCGCGCATCACCCAGGGCAGCCGGTCGCCGCCATGCACGCGTCCGGCCGTGCCGCTGCTGAGCGGGCTGTCGTGGTAGCTGATCATGGTCTGCGACAGGATGCGGAAGATCTGTTCGCGCGCCGTGCCCACGCTGTAGAGGGCGCTGGCGAAGGTCGGCGCAATATGCATGCGCACGAAATCGGCGAAATTGCCCTCGGCGGTGATAAACGTGAACATGCGGTCGGTGGTTTCCACCAGCTTGCGCGCGAAGGCAATGCGCTCGGGCTCGTAGGTGTCGAGCAGGCTGTCGGGCGCTTCGGCGCGCACGACGGCGGCCAGCTTCCAGCCCAGGTTGATGGCGTCGCCGATGCCGGTATTCATGCCCTGGCCGCCGGCCGGGCTGTGGACGTGGGCGGCGTCGCCCAGCAGGAAGGCGCGGCCGCGCCGGTAGTGGTCGGTGACCCGGTGGTGCACCCGGTAGGTCGAGAACCAGTGCACGGCATCGACCTCGATGCCCAGGCTGGTGAGCGCGCGGTGGCTGACGTCGTTGAAGGTGAGGGTATCAGGCTGCTGGGCGCGCTCGTCGCGCACGGTGCCGATCAGGCGCGCGCGCCCGTCGTCGCTGTACGACAGCAGGATGCAGAAGTCGGACGTGTCGAGCGAGGCGTGGATCTCGCCGTTGACCGCCGTGCCATGCACCTGCACGTCGGCCACGTAGAACAGGTGGTCGTAGGTGCCGCCCGCGAAGCCGGTGCCCAGGCTGCGCCGGACGGTCGAGCGCGCGCCGTCGCAGCCGGCCAGGTAGCGCGCCTCGACCTGCACGTCGTTGCCATTGTTGCGGCGCAGGCGCGCCACCACGAATTCGCCCCGTTCCTCGAAGTCGGCCAGTTCGGTATTGCGCTGCACCGAGATGCCCATGGTCTCCAGGTGGCGCACCAGCAGGGCTTCGTGCGCGTCCTGCGGATAGATCAGCACATAGGGATAGGGCGTCAGGCGCTCGCCGGCCGACTGGAAGGCCAGCTGGGCGCGGCGTTTGCCCTTGACCCAGAGGTTGATGGCGGTATTGGGCTTGCCGGCCGCCGCGACCTCGTCGGCGATCCCGAGCGAGCGGTAGAGCTCGAGGGTCCGCGCATGCACGGCCATGGCGCGCGAGGTGGTGCCGGGCCCGGCCGTCTTGTCGACGATGCAGACCTTGATCCCCTGTTTTGCCAGCGCCAGCGCCAGCACGAGGCCGGTCGGCCCGGCCCCCGCGATGAGTACGTCGTATCGGTCCATGGCGGTCTCCTGGCCCCTCCGCGTCATTGGGGTAGACGCCAAACGGGGCGAAATGTTCCGCGCGGCCTACTCGATACTGAGCGGCAGGTCGCGTCCTTCGAGCGCCACCTGGCCGGCGTAGTCGGCCGCATGGATGCGCAGGATGTAGTCGCCCGGCGCCAGCGCGCCGATCTGCCAGCTGCCGGCCTTGACTTCGCCATCCTGCAGGCGGTTGTTTACAGCATAGGCGAAATGCGTGGCCTTGCTACCGTAAACCGTGATGCCGCTGTTGGGCGCATACACCAGCTTGACCGCATCCGGATTGCGCGGCAGGCGGTCGTACACCTGGGTAATGAGCGGACGCTCGTAGCCGGGCACGGGCGAACCGTCGGCGCGCAGCAGCTGGTAGCCGAGCTTGTACAGGCCCAGGCGCCGCCGCGCCAGGTTGCCGTTGACCTGGTCCCAGGCGTCGACCACGATATTGACTTCGCCCAGCGCGCGCGGCACCCGCAGCGGTTCGCGCTTGTTGGCGCGCAGGCGCTTGCCGCTGCTGTCGAACAGCGCGATGCTGTTGACCTGCGGCGCCACCGTATCAAGAAAGCCGACAAACGGCAGCGTCAGCGGATTGACCACCGCGCCGCCCTGGTAATAGTCGAGGTGGACGTGGGCCATCGCATTGATGGTGCCGATCGGATCGCCCACCGCGAAGCGGGTGCCGCGCGGCACGCGCACGCGCTCGGCCTTGCCGCGCTCACCCGTCTGTACCTGGAAGCGTGGGTCGAGCGGCTTGCCGCGGGTGTCGCGCCCGACCCGCATGTGGATATACGACAGCGGCCCCAGGCTGATGCCTTCGCTGAGCGAGTCGAAGCCCCAGTTCGCGAACGGGTCCGCTACCTTCGAGGGCAGCACGGCCAGCACCCGCTCGCCGACGTCGGCGCGCACGTCCAGGCCGGCGTGGAAGTGGTCGCGGCTGTCGCCGTTATAGCTGCCGCGCACCTCGCCCATCACGCCCACGACCTCGTGCGGCATGTCCTGCGGTCCGACCGGCCAGGGCATCGGCGCCGAGCGCCGCACCGCCACCGGCTGGGCACGCGCGGGCGCCGCTTCGCCGGCCCGCGGCGCCGCCAGGCGGTTGAGCTGGTGCGACTGCGCATCGGCCACCACCAGGCTGCCCTGGGGCTCGACCGCGATGCCGCGCGGGCCGTAGAGCTGCACCGTGCCGTCGGGGCCGAAGCCATCGACGGAGGCGGGCACGTCGGCGTCCAGCAGGGCGCGGTATTCGCCGGTCGGGGTGAGCTGCAGGATGCGCCCGCCGGAACCGGACGCGATGTAGAGGTAGCCGTCGCGCGTGAGCGCCAGGCCGACCGGGCGCCGCAGCACCGCGCGGCGCTCGCCCTCGGGCGGCACGGCGACCGTGGTCACGGTGCCGTCGGGTGTGATTTTTCGGATGGCGTGGTTGCCGGTGTCGGCAACATACAGGGTGCCGTCGAGGGCCACCGCGATGGCGCTGGGGGTGTCGAAGCTAGCCGCCGCGATGGCGCTGGGGGTGTCGAAGCTGGCCGCCGCGCCCAGGCCGTCGGCCATGCCGGGCTTGGGGCCGCCGGCGACCGTGGTCACGCTGCCGTCCCGGGCGATGCGGCGGATGCGGTCGTTGTAGGTGTCGGCCACGTAGACGATGCCGGCGGCGTCCACCGCGATGCCGACCGGGCCGTTGAAGCTGGCCGCGCGCCCGATGCCGTCAGCCTCGCCGCGTGCGCCGCTGCCGGCCAGGGTGGTCACCGTGCCATCGGGTGCGATCTTGCGAATGGCATGGTTGCCGGTATCGGCCACGTAGAGCATGCCCTGGTGATCGAAGGCGAGGGCGGAAGGGGTGTGGAAGCTGGCTGCCGTGCCGACGCCGTCCGCGAAGCCCTCGCGGCCGCCGGCCAACGTGGCGACCATGCCGTCCGGGGCGATCGTGCGGATGCGGTTGCTGTCGCCGCCGTCGGCGACATAGATCTTGCCGCGGCTGTCGAGGGCCACGCCGAAGGGGTCGCTGAAGCGGCTTTTTGCCGCCGGGCCGTCGGTGGTGCCGGGGATGCCGTCGCCGGCGACAGTCGTGAGGCGGGCCGGCCAGAAGGGCGTCGTTTTCACAACCTTCGGAAGCACGACGGGGGCGCCGGGCCGGCGCTCGACGAGGTCGGTGAAATACAGGGCGGCGCCCGCCAGGACGATGCCCGCGCCGGCAAGCGCCGCGATGAGGATCTTTCGGTTCACTGGAGCCGCTGAGTGATTACAGGGAATGCAATCTTAGCGGATTCAATCAGATATGCCGCGCATCGTAGGGTGGGCGGGTCCTCCCGCCCGCGCGTTCGAATCACGGTGATGTGCACGCGGCGTGGTATTCAAACGGAGGTTGAACGCGCGGGCGGGAGACCCGCCCACCCTGTAAGAGCAAAGTAGTAATGTCCGGTTCTAGCAAAGTAGAAATGTCCGATTTTGCTAGATAGCTCATGCTGTCGACTCTGAATAATCTGGAGTCGACGGTGAGCAAAACCGGGAGC
>NZ_JCASIH010000037.1:0-21882 GCF_059685935.1 Telluria sp. ZT3P39 | reverse complement strand
CTCACGAACAGATGACCAAGCGCTTCAATGCACCAAAGTACAGGAGAGACGAAAACTACGAATCTCACTTGACAGTCATCATAGAAGGGTGGGCGGGTCTCCCGCCCGCGCGTTCAAACCAGGGGGCTGCTGCCCGCTCGGTTGTTCGGGCCGCAACTATCACCGCGCGGTCGGCGAAGCCGACCACCCTACAACATCACTTGTTCGGCTGGGGCGTCAGACGCAGGTACGGACGCGGCGAGGTATAGCCCTTCGGATACTTCTGCTCGATCACGGCCGGATCCTGCACGGTCAGCGGAATGATGACGTCGTCGCCATCCTTCCAGTTGCCCGGCGTGGCCACGGTGTAGCCGTCGGTCAGTTGCAGGGCGTCGATCACGCGCAGCACTTCGTCGAAGTTGCGGCCGGTGCTCATCGGATAGGTGATCATCAGGCGCACCTTCTTGGCCGGGTCGATCACGAACAGCGAACGCACGGTGGCGGTGGCCGAGGCTTCCGGGTGGATCATGTCGTACAGCGTGGAGACCGAGTGGTCGGCGTCGGCAATGATCGGGAAGCCGACCACGGTTTGCTGGGTTTCCTCGATGTCGCGGATCCAGTCGCGGTGCGTGCTGGCCGGGTCGACCGACAGGGCGATGGCCTTGACATTGCGCTTGTCGAATTCCGGCTTGAGCTTGGCGGTCAGGCCCAGTTCGGTCGTGCAGACCGGCGTGAAGTCGGCCGGGTGCGAGAACAGCACCACCCAGGAATCGCCCGCCCACTCGTGGAAG
Source organism: Telluria sp. ZT3P39 (assembly GCF_059685935.1). NCBI lineage: Bacteria > Pseudomonadati > Pseudomonadota > Betaproteobacteria > Burkholderiales > Oxalobacteraceae > Telluria > Telluria sp. ZT3P39. The sequence goes on along the minus strand of NZ_JCASIH010000037.1, from coordinate 21,112 downwards.
CGGATCTTGCCGGCACTGGAATCCTGCTCGAAGTCAGGGGCGGTATCGCCGAGGCGTAAGGTCATGTTCAACTCTCCATGGTGATGAAACTGCGGGGCGCACTGAGCGGTATTACAAGCTTGCCCACCAGTCTAAGCAAACACGGCGCTGATGCAAACGACAAGTTTGTTATTTGCTTGTGCGCTGGCGGTGCTGAAGGATAGGCAGTTCTCATCAAGGCCACCTTGATCTTGCTCGGTGGCCACCATCCTCGCTACAGGTAGCGGTTGTACAGCACGACGGCCCAGGTCGCCACCGCCAGCAGCAGGGTGAGCGCGACCGCGGCGCTGCCCAGGTCCTTGGCGACTTTCGACAGCGGGTGGCGCTCGAGCGAGATGCGGTCGACGACGGCTTCGATGGCCGAGTTGATGATCTCGACGATCAGCACCAGCACGAGCACGCCGATCAGGGCCAGCTTCTGGAAACCGGAGACCGGCAGCATCAGGGCGATCGCCGTGGCCACGACGATGAGCATGATTTCCTGGCGGAAGGCGGCTTCGCTGCGCCAGGCCCAGGCGAGCCCATCCCAGGTATTACGGAAGGCGGCGGCAATGCGTGCCAGGCCGCGCCTGGTCTTGAATTCGCTGATCGGTTGTTCCATCGTGGGTAAGCTGATTGAGTAGGTGAATGACAATATCGACCTGTCATTATGCCGTGCCGATGCAATATTGCACATCGAAGCCCGCCGGTTTGCATCTGCGTTTCACATCATGGTATAAAGAAGGTCAATACTGCACCGCACCAACCACATCATGAAAATGGAAACACCAGAATTGGCAGCCGCATCGAGCCCGGCCAAGACGTCGATCCAGGTGATCGACCGCATGATGGCCTTGCTCGACGCCCTCGCCAGCTATTCCGACCCGGTCAGCCTCAAGGAATTGTCCAAGGTGTCGGGCCTGCACCCTTCCACCGCCCACCGCATCCTGAACGACATGGTGGTGACGCGCTTCGTGGACCGCGTGGAGCCGGGCACCTACCGCCTCGGCATGCGCCTGCTGGAACTGGGCAATGTGGTCAAGAGCAGGTTATCGGTGCGCGAAGCGGCGCTCGACTTCATGCGCGCCCTGCACAAGAAAACGCAGCAGACGGTGAACCTGTCGGTGCGCCAGGGCGACGAGATCGTCTACATCGACCGCGCGTTTTCCGAGCGCTCGGGTATGCAGGTGGTGCGCGCGATCGGCGGGCGCGGGCCGCTGCACCTGACCTCGACCGGCAAGCTGTTCCTGTCGGTGGACGACCCGAAAGGCGTGCGCGCCTATGCCACCCGCACGGGCCTGGCGGGCCACAACAAGAATTCGATCACGGACCTGGCGCGCCTCGAGCGCGAGCTGAGCCTGGTGCGTTCGCGCGGCTATGCGCGCGACAACGAAGAGCTGGAACTGGGTGTGCGCTGCATGGCCGCCGGCATTTTCGACGACAGCGGCAAGCTGGTGGCCGGCCTATCGATCTCGGCGCCGGCCGACCGCCTGCAGGAAGAATGGCTGGAAGACCTGGTGCGGACGGCATCAAACATCTCGTCGACGCTCGGCTACCGCCCTGCTCCCGCTATCTGATTACTGCGCCGCTGGCCGCACTCATCACCGGGACGGTCACCGAGCCGCCCAGGGTGCCCGGCGTCAGCACTTCGAGCTTGCCGGGAGCCAGTGCTTCGAGGAAGCGGCGCACCCGGCCCGCGTCGGCGGTGCGCGACATTTTCCCTTTTGAATCCAGGAAGACCATGATCACGCTGCGGCCGTGGATCGCCGCCTGCATCACCAGGCAGCGTCCGGCTTCGTTGATGAAGCCGGTTTTCTGCAGGCCGATGTTCCAGTCCGGCAGCGCCACCAGGTAATTGGTGTTCGCATAGCGCGTCGGGCGGCCACTGACATTCACGATGGAGTTCGGCGTGGTGGAATATTCGCGCAGCAGCGGCTCGCCATAGGCCTTGGCCACCAGTCGCGCCAAATCGCGTGCGCTCGACACGTTGCGGCTCGACAAACCACTGGAATCGACGTAACGCGTGTCCTTCATGCCGAGCTCGCGCGCCTTGGCGTTCATGGCGGCAATAAAGGCGTCGATGCCGCCCGGATAGTTGCGGCCGAGCGCAGAGGCTGCGCGGTTTTCCGAACTCATCAGGGCAATGTGCAGCAATTCGCGGCGCGTCATGCGGCTGCCTACCGGCAGGCGCGAGCTGGAATATTTGTGGCGGTCGACATCGGCATCGGTAATGCGCAGTACTTCGTCGAGATCCTGGTTGGCCTGCACCACGACCAGGCCGGTCATGAGCTTGGTGATCGAGGCGATCGGCAGTGCAACGTTGGCGTTCTTCTCGAACAGCACTTCCGAGCTGTCCTGGTCGAGCACGAAGGCGACGTTGGAACGCAGCGACAGCGAATCGGCAGTGTGGTTCAGGCCGGCGACGTCGCCGAAGGTGCGGGGAGCGTAGGCAGCCATGCGCGGCACGGCCCGGCCGGCCCGGCGCACCACCTGGTAGGTGACCTTGCGCTTGCCGCGCACCATTTCCACGCGGCGCACCATGCGCGCGCGATTGTCGGCAGCGATGACATGCGCCAGGTCCTGGCGTTTGCCGCGTGCCTTGCCACGGACGGCTTTCTTGCGCGCCGGCGTCTTGGCGACGGCCGTGCGCTTGTGCTTTTTCTTGACGCCCTGGCTCTTCTCGGCGCCGGCGCCAGCTCCAGCTCCGGCGGCGTGGACAGGCTGGAAGGCCAACAGCAGCGACACAATGGCAGCCAATGCAACTTTGAACATCTGGAAACCCTTCGACGCAAACTGATGAGGTACGAAATGCAGTTTAGCCGAACAAAGCCTCATCGCAAGTGAAATGTAAATTCCGTGCGACAACAAAACGACATATTGTTGCCGCGATGCGAAAGGAGGACGCCTCTATTCCATGAACCGGGCGAAGTTCCGGGCGCTCTCGCGCTCGGTCACCAGTGAATTCTCGATTTTGTCCGGATCGGCCCAGCCCAGCGCCATGCCGCACACGACCATTTCATTTTCCGGCAATCCCAGTTGTTGCGCAATCACCCGGTGATACTGGGTGAAGGCGGCCTGCGGACAGGTGTCGAGGCCGCGGCCGCGCGCCGCCACCATGATGTTCTGCAAGAACATGCCGTAGTCGAGCCATGAGCCCTGCTCCAGGATGCGGTCGATGGTAAAGATCAGGCCGACGGGCGCATCGAAGAAGCCGTAGTTGCGCGCGTGCTGGGCGGCCATGCCGGCCTTGTTGTCGCGCGTGAGGCCCAGCAGCGAATACAGGTCCCAGCCCACCTTGCGCCGGCGGTCGACGAAAGGCGACACCCATTCGCGCGGATAGTAGGCGTATTCCTCGGTGTGCCGGCGCGCCTGTTCGGGGTCGGCGTTCACGGCCAGGATGGCATTGCACAAGCTTTGCCTCGCCTGCCCCGTCACGACATAGACTTTCCACGGCTGGGTGTTGGTGCCGGAGGGCGCGCGCGCGGCCACGTCGAGGATGCGCTCGACCTCGAGCCGGTCTACCGGCTTGTCCAGGAAAGCGCGGATCGAACGGCGCGACGTGATGGCCGCATCGACGGCTTCCTGCTGGGGGCTCTGAATCATGGGGTCTCCTTGTTTTTGACGACGAATGCGACGCCGAGCACGGCCACCGCCATGCCGGCCAGGGCGAGGACGCTGAAGGACTCGCCGAACAGCAGCCAGGCCATGACGGCGGTGGTGGGCGGCGTCAGGTACAGCAGGCTGGTCACCTCAAGCGCCTGGCTGCGGCGAATCAGGGTGAACAGCAAAAAGATGGCGCCGATCGACAGCGCGAAAATCGACCACAGCCAGGCCAGGATGAAGTCCAGGCTCCACTCGACGCTGGACAGGCGCAGGTCCAGGCCCTCCAGAACGATGGCCAGGGGCAGCAGCGCCGCGACGGTGGCGGCGAACTGGATGACGGTGCCGGTGCGCAAATCGAAGGACGGGCAATAACGCCGCTGGTACATGGTGCCCGCCGTGATGCACAGCAGCGCGAACACGCACAGCGCCAGGCCGGCTGCGCTCAAGCCCGCCAGGTGGAGCTTGGCCACCACGACCAGCGTTACACCCGACAGGCCCAGCGCCAGCCCGAGCCACTGGCGCGGGCGGACCCGCTCGCCGATGAGCGGCGCGGCGGCGGCGGTGAGGATGGGCTGCATGCCGACGATGAGCGCCGTGAGCCCGGCCGGCATGCCGATCTTGATGGCAGCCCAGACGCCGCCGAGGTAGCCGGCGTGCAGCAGCAGGCCCGCCACCGCCACGTGCAGCATCCGGCCCTGCGGCCAGGGGGCGCGGAATATCAACACGATCGGCAGCAGCACGGCCAGCACGCCGAGGCAGCGCAGGATCAGGAAGGTCAGCGGCGGCGCATAGGGCAGGCCCAGCTTGGCAACGATGAAGCCGGTACTCCACAGGAAGACGAAGAACAGCGGGACCGGCGACAGCCAGGGAGATGCTGCAGCAGGCGCATTGGTGGGAATGCCGGGCGACATGACAGGCGCTGCTCAGCAGCTTGAAAGAATCACAAGCAGCTAGTCTAGCATGGGCGGGCAAGTCATCTGGCCGACGAGCTGATTGCTGTTTTCTTGCGATAAATCAAACGTGAATCGTTGAAATTTCTTGCAAACAATGCATTCCAGAAATTTATGCACATCGGATGGTGCAGCGCATCAAATTCGCTTGACTCGCCCGTCCACATGGGTGAAAATTCGATCTGTTGCGGTGCACAAAAAAGAGTTTCGTCGAAACCAAACGAATAAAACCTGCCTCACCGGTCATAGCAACATTTCATCCACTTGTACTTTTTGAATTTTGGAGATCCACATGTTTGCAATCCCTGAGCAGTTCTCGAACGCCACCAAAGCCAACCTCGAATCGCAGTTCGCACTGTTTTCGTCGCTGACCGCCAAGACCTTCGAAGGCATGGAAAAACTGGTCGAGCTGAACATCAACGCCGCCCGTACCTCGCTGGAATCGTCGCAGAACGTCACCCGTCAGCTGCTGAGCGCAAAAGACCCACAAGAATTCTTCTCGGTCACCACCTCGCAAGCCCAGCCGACCGCCGAAAAGGCCATGTCGTACAGCCGCGAACTGGCATCGATCGCCAGCGGCACCGGCGCCGAGTTCTCGAAAGTGGCTGAAACCCAGATCGTCGAAACCAACCGCAAGGTCATCGCCCTGGTCGACGAAGTGAGCAAGAACGCCCCTGCCGGTTCGGAAAACTTCGTCGCCGCCGTCAAGACCGCGATCAGCAACGCCAACGCCGGCTACGAGCAGTTCAGCAAGACCAGCAAGCAGGCTGCTGAAGCCATCGAAACCAACGTGAGCGCCGCCGTGAACCAATTTTCGGCAACTGCTCGCAAGGCTACTGCAACCGCGACGGGCGCTGCCGCCGCCTAAGCTGCGCTTGGTCAAATGAAAAAGCCGGGACGGTGACGTTCCGGCTTTTTTACGTTAACGCCGTGCCGGCTATTCGCCCAGATACGCCGCCTGCACCCGCGGATCGTTGAGCATCTCCCCTGCATTGCCCGTCATGGTCACCAGCCCCGACTCCATCACATAGCCGCGGTGCGCCGCCTGCAATGCCAGCTTGGCATTCTGCTCCACCAGCAAAATCGTGATCCCCTGCTGCGACACGTCGCGGATCACTTCGAAGATCTTCTCGACCATGATCGGCGACAGGCCCATCGAGGGTTCATCGAGCAGCAGCAGGGTCGGATGGCTCATCAAGGCGCGCGCCATGGCCAGCATCTGCTGCTCGCCGCCGGACAGGGTGCCGGCCAGCTGGCCGGAGCGCTCCTTCAGGCGCGGGAACACGCCGTACCACTTCTCGATGTCCAGCGCGATTCCCGCAGCATCAATGCGCGTGAAGGCGCCCATCTGCAGGTTCTCGTGGATCGTCATGCGGGTGAAGACGCCCCGCCCTTCCGGGACCATGGCCAGCTTCTGCTGCACCATGCGGAACGATTGCGTGCCCTTGAGCGACTTGCCCAGGTAGGAAATCTCGCCTTCGACCTTGCAGGCCGGGAGGGTGCCGGTGATGGCCTTGAGGGTGGTGGTCTTGCCGGCGCCATTGGCGCCGATCAGGGTTACCAGCTCGCCCTTGCTCACTTCCAGGTCCACGCCCTTGACCGCCTTGATGCCGCCGTAGGCGACCTTCAGGCCGGATACTTTCAGGATGTTCTCGCTCATCAGTGAGCACCTCCCAGGTAAGCCTTGATTACGGCTTCGTTCTTCTGGATCTCGGCGGGCACCCCTTCCGCGATCTGCTTGCCATATTCGAGCACCGTCATGCGGTCGCACAGGCCCATCATCAGCTTGACGTCGTGTTCGATCAGCAGCACGGTCTTGCCCTCTGCCTTGATCTTCACCAGCAGCTCACGCAGCCCCAGTTTTTCGGTGGCGTTCATGCCGGCAGCGGGTTCATCGAGCGCCAGCAGTTGCGGGTCGGTCGCCAGTGCACGCGCGATCTCGAGGCGGCGCTGGTCGCCGTAGGACAGGTATTTGGCGGTGCGGCCGGCAAACTGGCCGATGCCCACGAAATCGAGCAGCTCCTGGGCGCGCACGCGGATCGCCGCTTCCTCCAGGCGCGCGGCCTTGTGGCGGAAGATCGCGCCCAGCACGCCCTGGCGGGTGCGCACGTGGCGGCCCACCATCACGTTCTCCAGCGCGCTCATCTCGCCGAACAGGCGGATGTTCTGGAAGGTGCGTGCGATGCCAGCCCTGGCCACTTCATGCGGAGCCGAAGGCGAATACGGTTTGCCGCCCAGCTCGAAGCTGCCGCTGTCGGGCTGGTACAGGCCCGTGATCACGTTGAAGAAGGTGGTCTTGCCGGCGCCGTTCGGGCCGATCAGGCCGTAGATCTGGCCGCGCTCGATGCGGATGCCGACATCGGTCAGCGCCTGCAGCCCGCCGAAGCGTTTATTGACGCCGGCGATGTTCAGGATCAGGTCGCTCATGCTTTCGCTCCCTCTTCCTCGTCATGGGCCAGCGCCGCATTCGGGCGCTCTTCCTTGTTCGGCGAGGGCCACAGGCCGGCCGGATTGACCAGCATGATCAGCACCAGCGCCAGGCCATACAGCAGCTGGCGCAGCACCTCGGCCTCGATCACGACGGTGCCGAACAGCGCCTGCTGGGCCGGTTCCACCACGTGGCGCAGCACTTCCGGCAGAGCAGCCAATAGCACGCCGCCCAGCACGACACCGGGGATGTGGCCGATCCCGCCCAGCACCACCATCGCCAGCACCGCGATCGATTCGGTCAGCGAGAAGGATTCGGGCGAGACGAAGCCCTGGAAGGCGCCGAACATTGCGCCGGCCACGCCGCCGAAACTCGCGCCCATGGCAAAGGCGAGCAGCTTGACGTTGCGGGTGTTGATGCCCATCGCCTTGGCCGCGATTTCGTCCTCGCGGATCGCCACCCAGGCCCGGCCCAGGCGCGAATGCTGCAGGCGGCTGGTAATAAAAATGGTGGCGATGGTCAGGCCCAGGAACAGGAAATAATAGGCGTTCACCGAGGGCATGGAAAAACCGCCGATATGCACGGTGGCCTGCGAACCGGCTTCCCCCGCCAGCGACACCCCGAACACGCGGATCGGGTCGATCATGTTGATCCCTTGCGGTCCGTTGGTGAAGTTGATCGGGTCGTTCAGGTTGTTCATGAAGATGCGGATGATCTCGCCGAAGCCCAGCGTCACGATGGCCAGGTAGTCGCCGCGCAGCTTCAGGGTCGGGGCGCCCAGCAGCGCGCCGGCCAGGCCCGCCACCAGGCCCGCCAGCGGCACGATCGCCCATACCGACAGGTGGATGCCGTTTTGCTGGATCTCGGGCCCGAAGAAGGCAACCAGGGCTTCGCCCAGCGCGGGCGAATAATAGATGACCGATTCGAGCAGCGCCGCGAACTGGGGCGACGAAAACAAACCGACCAGGTAGGCGCCGACCGCGAAGAAGGCGATATACCCCAGGTCGAGCAGGCCGGCAAAACCGACCACGATGTTCAGGCCCAGGGCCAGCATGATGTACAGCAGCGCGATGTCGATGATGCGCACCCAGGAGTTGCCGAACTGGGAAGCGACGAAGGGGAAGACCAGCATCAGCGCCAGCACGGCGGCCATGCTTGCACGGGCCTGGCGCGGCTTGTGCTGGAGGTCGAAAGTCAGGAGTGCCATGGTGTCTGTCTCCTTGTTTTCTAGGCGCGGTCGGCCACGCGCTCGCCCATGATGCCGGACGGACGCAGGGTGAGCACGAGGATCAGCACGACGAAGGCGAAGATGTCCTGGTAGTGGCTGCCCAGGAAGCCGCCGGTCAGGTCGCCGATGTAGCCGGCGCCCAGCGCCTCGATAATGCCCAGCAGGATGCCGCCGATCATGGCGCCGTAGATGTTCCCGATCCCGCCCAGCACCGCGGCGCAGAAGGCCTTCATCCCGGGCAGCACGCCCATGGTGAAGGTGATCGAGGCGTAGTTCGCGCCCCACATCACGCCGGCCACCGCCGCCAGCGCGGCGCCGATGGCAAAGGTGGCGACGATCACGCGGTTCGAATCCACGCCCATCAGCCCGGCCACGCGCGGGTTCTCGGCCACGGCGCGCATCGCGCGGCCCATCCGGGTACGCTCGACCAGCAGCACCAGGCCGACCATCGCGATCGCGGCCAGCACCAGCAGCAGCACCTGGGTTTGCGAAATCAGGGCGCCGCCCACGTTGATCGGCTCCGGCGAGAGCAGCTGCGGGAACGGCAGCGGGCTGCGGCCCCAGATCATCATGGCGAAGGTCTGCAGCAGGATCGACACGCCGATCGCGGTGATCAGGGGCGCCAGGCGCGGCGCGTTGCGCAGGCGGCGGTAGGCCACGCGCTCGATCAGGATATTCACCAGCATGGCCACCGGAATCGCACCGAGGATGGCGATGGCCAGCTGCAGGTAGCCCGGCAGGCCGGGGGCGTATGCGTCGAGCAGCTTCAAGAGGCTCAGGCCGACCATCGCGCCGATCATCAGGACGTCGCCATGGGCGAAGTTGATCAGGTTGAGCACCCCGTACACCATGGTGTAGCCCAGGGCGACCAGGGCGTACATGCTGCCCAATACCAGGCCGTTGAGTATTTGTTGAATGAAGGTTTCCATCGTTTCGCTTGTCTGGTTTCCAAAATCCGAGCCGGCTAACGAAAAGCGGCACTCCGGGAAACCCGCAGTGCCGCTCATGGCCGTGCTATCGCATGCTTGCCTTGTCTATGACGACGATTCCGAGCGCTGTCATCATAACTTGGCAATGTGAAAACCGGCAGCCGAAATGCACGGTTCCGAAAAAATTATCCCTGCACCGGCCGTGCCCCGTCCAGGCCCTTCGGCAGCGGGAACACGACATTCTCTTCCACGCCCTCGAGCGCGCGCACGCTGGCCGCGCCGAGTTCCTTGAGGCGGTCGATCACGGCCTGCACCAGCACTTCCGGCGCCGACGCGCCGGCAGTGACGCCGATACGCTTCTTGCCGGCGATCCACTGCGGATCGATGGCGGCCGCGTTGTCGACCATATAGGCCGGGGTGCCCATCTTGTCGGCCACTTCGCGCAGGCGGTTCGAGTTCGAGCTGTTCGGGCTGCCGACGACGACCACGACTTCCACCTGGGGCGCGAGGAATTTGACGGCTTCCTGGCGGTTGGTGGTGGCGTAGCAGATGTCGCCTTTTTTCGGCTCGATGATGTTCGGGAAGCGTGCCTTGAGCGCTTCGATGATCTCGGCGGTGTCGTCGACCGACAGCGTGGTCTGCGAGACATAGGCCAGCTGGTCCGGGTTGTTCACCTGCAGGGTGGCGACGTCGCCCACCGTCTCGACCAGGTGCATGCCTTCTTCGGCCTGGCCCATGGTGCCTTCGACTTCCGGATGGCCGTCGTGGCCGATCATGACGATCTCGCATCCCTGGCGGCGCATCTTGGCCACTTCGACGTGGACCTTGGTCACCAGCGGACAGGTCGCGTCGAAAATGGTGAGACCCCGCGACTCCGCCTCGGCGCGCACGGCCTTCGAGACGCCGTGCGCGGAGAACACCAGTGTGTTGCCGGCCGGGACGTCATCGAGGTCCTCGATGAAGATCGCGCCCTTGTTGCGCAGGTCTTCGACCACATAGGCGTTGTGCACGATCTCGTGGCGCACATAGATCGGGGCGCCGAACTGGCGCAGTGCGCGCTCGACGATCTCGATGGCGCGGTCCACGCCGGCGCAGAAGCCGCGCGGCTGGGCTAGCAGAATTTCGTTTTCCATGGCGTGTCCTGTGTTACAGCACCGAAATCAGTTTTACTTCGAATTGCAGGGCCTGGCCGGCCAGCGGGTGGTTGAAGTCGAACAGCGCGGACGTGTCGCGCATTTCCAGCAGCATACCGGCGAAGCGGCCGCCCTTGGGTGCGTTGAACTCGATCAGCTCGCCTACCTTGTAGTCGGCGTCCGGCACCGAATTCTCGGCCAGCAAGGCCTTCGACACCGACTGGATCAGCTCGGGATTGCGCTCGCCGAAGGCATCCGCCGCGCTCAGCTCGAAGGTCTGGTGCACGCCTTCCGCCAGGCCGATCAGGCGTTGCTCGAGGAACGGTGCCAGCTGTCCCTGGCCCAGCATCAAGGTGGCCGGGTTGCCGGCAAAGGTAGTGATCAGATCAGTACCGTCGGCGGTGGCAAGCCGATAATGCAGGGTCAGGTAGGACGCGTCGTTGACGACAGCAGCGGATGGGGACGACGGGACGTTGGACATGTTCGTTTGTGGTAACAGGCAGGCCTGTTGCAGGCAAACCGCTATTTTACCGCTACTCAGGCACGGCCGGGCTTCCGCGCCGCAGGCCGCCCTCTTTTATGGCAAGGATCAGACATGGGAATTTGTGATTGGCCGGAGCAGCAACGCCCCCGCGAACGCCTGATGAGCGCCGGCGCGGGCGCGCTGTCGGACACCGAACTGCTGGCGATCTTCCTGCGCGTGGGCGTGGCGGGCAAGAGCGCCGTCGCCCTGGCGCGCGACATGCTGGACCATTTCGGTTCGCTGCACCGGCTGCTGCACGCGACTGCGGGCGAGTTCGGGCAGTTGCACGGCCTGGGCCCGGCCAAGTACGCCCAGCTGCAGGCCGCCATCGAGCTCACCCGCCGCGCGGTGGCCGAGAATTTCGAGCGCGAGGCCCTGTGCTCGCCGGACGCCGTGCGGACCTACCTGCGCAACCAGTTCGCCCTGCAGCCCTACGAATCCTTCCTGGTGCTGTTCGTGGACGTGAAGAATCGCCTCATTAATTACGAAGAAATGTTCCGCGGCACGCTCACCCATACCAGCGTCTATCCGCGCGAGGTCGTCAAGGCAGCGCTCAGGCGAAATGCCGCGGCCGTCATCCTGGCGCACAACCACCCGTCCGGCGAGCCCGAGCCCAGCAGCGCCGACCTGCGCCTCACCGCGAGCCTGGTGCAGGCGCTGGCGCTCGTCGATATCCGGGTGCTGGACCATTTTGTGGTCGCGGGCACACAGGTGCATTCCTTCGCCGAACATGGACAGTTGTGAACAGTTTACGGCGTGTAAACAGGGCTTTAGCTCACTCAACAGCAATTGTTAAATCCATTAACTACCAAAAGACACAATTGTTTTCTGCAAGTGATTGATTTGGCGTTGGTTTTCGCGCTATACTCTCGTTTTTCCAGTCCGGAATATTATTTAAGGAGTGCACTATGGCACGTGTCTGCCAAGTTACCGGCAAGGGTGTGATGGTTGGCAACAACGTCTCCCACGCTAACAACAAAACCAAGCGTCGCTTCCTGCCTAACCTGCAGAACCGTCGCATCTACGTGGAATCGGAAAATCGCTGGGTCTCCCTGCGTTTGTCCAACGCCGGTCTGCGCGTGATCGACAAGCTCGGCATCGATGTCGTGCTGGCCGACATGCGTGCCCGTGGCGAAAAAGTTTAATTAGGGAGCTATCATGGCAAAAACTGGCCGCGACAAAATCAAGCTGGAATCGACCGCAGGTACCGGTCACTTCTACACCACCACCAAGAACAAGCGCACGATGCCGGCGAAAATGGAAATCACCAAATTCGACCCTAAAGCACGTAAGCACGTGATCTACAAGGAAACCAAGATCAAGTAATCGATCTTGCTTCTCCCGAGAAAGCCGCCCGCCTCAAACGGGCGGCTTTTTTATTTGTGCGCCTGCGCGGGCGCCGACGTAAAAAAAGCTCCCGAAGGAGCTTTTTTGGTATGCCGCCAAAAGCCTGTTACGCGTAGCTGCGCAGGCGCAGCGAGAACTCCTGCAGCGACTTGATGCCCGAGGCCTCGGCACGTGCGCACCAGTCCTGCAGTTGCTGCAGCAGCTGGTCGCGGGTCGCGTGCGAACGCTCCCAGATCGCGCCCAGTTCCACGCGCATCTGGTGCATGGTTTCCAACGCCTTGCTGTGCTCGAACAGCTCAACCAATTGCTGCTTCTGCGACGATTCCAGCTTGGCCGGCTCGCGCTGCATCAGCTTGCGCGAGCTCTTCAGGAAGCGGGTCTCCAGCTCGGCCTTGTGCTTGAGGTGCTCGAATTCCTCGCGGAAGGCATGGCGCACCGACAGCGCATATTTCGCCATCACGTCGTAGCGGTTGGCGATCACCGATTGCAGGGTGTCGAGGTCGGCCACCAGCTTGTCCTTGGCGAATTCCGGCTTCGGCGCGACCTTCTTCACCTTGGCCAGGCGCAGCGTTTCCAGGATGCGGATATAGCCCCAGCCCAGGTCGAACTCGTACCACTTGCTCGACAGCTTGGCCGAGGTGGCAAAGGTGTGGTGGTTGTTGTGCAGCTCTTCGCCACCGATCAGGATGCCGAACGGGATGATGTTGGTCGCCGCATCGCTGCAGTCGTAGTTGCGGTAGCCCCAATAGTGGCCGATGCCGTTGATGATGCCGGCGGCGGTGATCGGGATCCACATCATCTGCACGGCCCAGACCGAAATACCGACGATGCCGAACAGCGCGACGTTAATGAACAGCATCAGCACGATGCCCATGGCGCTGTGCTTGGTGTACAGGTTGCGTTCGATCCAGTCGTCCGGCGTACCGTGGCCATACTTCTCCATGGTTTCCTTGACCTTGCTCTCGGCGCGGTACAGCTCGGCGCCTTCGAACAGCACCTTGCGGATGCCGCGGGTCTGCGGGCTGTGCGGATCTTCTTCGGTATCGCACTTGGCGTGGTGCTTGCGGTGGATCGAGGCCCATTCCTTGGTGACCTGACCCGTGGTCAGCCACAGCCAGAAGCGGAAGAAATGGCTCGGGATCGCGTGCAGTTCCAGCGCGCGGTGCGCCTGGTGACGGTGCAGGTAGATCGTCACGGCGGCGATCGTGATGTGCGTCAGCCCCAGCGTGGCAAAGAACACTTGCCATCCGGTGAAGTCAAGCAGGCCGGTGGACATGAACTGCAGCACGGCTTGCACGGGTTCGCTACTAAAGAAATCCATTGAGTCTCCAAGAAATTGCCTGGGCTCCCTTGACGCGGCAGCCTGCAAGCGCACATTTTACGCGGTTCTAGTGACACACGGCACGCGTGCATGCCTTAATTCACCTTAAACAGGGCTGCGCGCCACAACTGATGTGATATGCGCATCGAGTAAGCGGGTATCCATGGACGGATGACCAAGTTTTATCGCCCCGGCCTTTACCAAAGCATAAATTTTCTTGTTGACGTCCGAAATGGGACCGCCCTGCCCGTTTTCCGGATCGGCCAGCCAGAAGCCGATTTCCAGCTCGTAGCCGTCGGCCCCGAAGGCATTGAGCAGGACGTCCGGCGCCGGGTCTTCCAGCACGCGGGCGACGCCTTGCGGCTGTAGTTGCAACAGTGGCATGACGCTCGACAGATCGCTGTCGTAGGACACGGTCAGACGGGTAGTCGCGCGCACGTTGCGGTTGAAGGCCGACTGGTTCAGCACCACGCCGGTGATCAGCATCTCGTTCGGCAACAGGGTCTGGGTGCCGTCTGTGCTCCTCAGCACGGTATAGCGCGTATTGATGCGCGCGACCTTGCCCGAGTATTTGTCGATGGTGATCGGGTCGCCGATGGTCAGGCTGCGTTCCAGCAAAATGATGAAGCCGGACACGTAATTGCTGGCGATGCGCTGCATGCCCAGGCCCAGGCCCACGCCCAGCGCCCCGCCGAACACCGACAGCACGGTCAGGTCGAGCCCGGCGAGCGACAGGCTGAACAGCACCGCCACCAGGATCAGCACGGCGCGGCTCATGCGCGCCAGCACGACTTTGAGCGAGCTGTGCATGCGGTCGACCCGCATCAGGCGCTCTTCCAGCGCGGCGCCCGCCCACAGCGCCAGCATCATCAGCACCACGATCGACACTACGCCTTCGACCAGGTCGGACAGCTTCAGATGATGTTTGCCAATCGGCAGATAGGTGCGCTCGAAGAAGCGGATCACATCCGGCAGCACGCCCATGATGTGCAGCGCCACGCCGAGCCAGACGATCAGTGCGAAGATTTTTTCGAAGGTTTGCAGGGCCTCGCCCAGCTGTCCGCGCCGTGCGAACACGCGCCGCAGCAGGTAGAAGAAGGTGCGGATGACCGCCAGCGACGAGGCCAGCGGCACCGCGACGTCGAGCAGGTGCACGCTCTGGTAGCCCGCCATCGCGGCGCGCGTCACCATCAGGAAACCGAGGATCAGGAGCGGCCCCAGCACCCGGCCGAAGCTGCCCATCCCAAGGCCGATCAGGCCGGTATGCTGGTGGTTCTGCAACCACGAGCGGTGGATCAGCCGCGCCAGGCCCCAGCCGGCCGCCACGCACAGGACGATGGCAAGCGCCTGCCACAGGATGGCAGGCTTGGGGATGTCGCCGAGCAGGTCGGCCAGCAATTGCTGGAGCGGCATGCCCGCGGCCTCAGGCGTCGGAGCTACCGGATGCTTCCTCGGTAGCGTCGGCGTCGGCCTTCGCAACTGGCTCCGGTTTGGCCTTGGCCTTGCGCTCCAGCACGGCAGCGAAGAAGCCGTCGGTCTGGTGCTTGTGCGGCAGCATCTTGAGGTAATCGCCCATCTCGAGCGGGATCTTCTGCTCGGCCAGGACTTTGCTCATCGGGACCAGCTCAAAGTCCGGGTGGCTGCCCAGGAATTGCTCGACGATGAAGTCGTTCTCTTCGTCCAGCAGGCTGCAGGTGGCATACACCAGGCGGCCGCCGCCCTTGAGCAGGCGCGCCGCGCCGTCCAGGATCGCGGCCTGCTTTTCCTGCATCTCGCCGATGGCTTCAGGGCGCTGGCGCCATTTCACGTCCGGGTTGCGGCGCAGGGTGCCCATGCCGCTGCACGGTGCATCGACCAGCACGCGGTCGATCTTGCCGGCCAGGCGCTTGATCTTGGCGTCGCGCTCGTGCGCGATCAGAACCGGATGCACGTTCGACAGCCCGCTGCGCGCCATGCGCGGTTTGAGCTTGGCGAGGCGTTTTTCGGACACATCGAAGGCATACAGGCGGCCGGTATTGCGCATGGTCGCGCCCAGTGCCAGCGTCTTGCCGCCGGCGCCCGCGCAGAAGTCGACCACCATCTCGCCGCGGCGCGCGCCGACGATCTGGGACAGCACCTGGCTGCCCTCGTCCTGCACTTCGATGGCGCCGTCCTTGAACAGCGGCAGGTTTTGCAGCGCAGGCTTTTTCAGCACGCGCAGGCCCAGCGGAGCGTAAGGCATCGGCTCGGCGGCGATCGGCGCCTTGGCCAGTTCGGCCATGACGTCGTCGCGGTTGGACTTGATCGAATTCACGCGCAGGTCGAGCGGCGCCGGGGTGTTGAGCGCGGCGGCCAGTTCCAGCGTTTCCTTCTCGCCATATTGGGCGACGAACTTGTCGTACAGCCAGGTCGGCAGGTTGGCCTGCATCTGTGGCGGCAACAGGCTGCGGTCGACTTCCTTGATGCGGGTGAGGAAATGGGTCTCGTCCTCGCTCAGGCCGCCAAGGGCATCGATGCCCGCGGTTTCAGCCAGGCCCAGCAGGGCCAGCTTGCGCATCGACGGGGTATTGCCGGCGCCGGCGAAATCGGTGAAGAAGGATTTGTTACGCAGCACCGCATAGACGGCTTCGGCGATGACGCCGCGCTCGCGGCCACCGAAACGCGGGTGGTCCTTGAAGTAACGCGACAGGGTGACGTCGGCCGGCGACATAAAGCGCAGTACCTCACGCAATACTTCTTCCGTATTGCCGAGGATTGCTGGTGGCAATCTCATGGTGTTCCTTGGTTAAATGCTTGGGGTTTCGGCGGGCGCTTGCGTTGCAATGCGCACTTCGCCCTTATTAATACTGAGCCTGTCTTCGACGAACAGGCGCACCGCATGGGGATACAACTTGTGTTCCTCGACGAGCACGCGGGCGGACAGCGTGTCTTCGGTGTCGTCCGGCAGCACCGGCACGCGTGCCTGCGCCACCACCGGGCCATGATCGAGCTCGGCCGTAACAAAATGGACGGTCGCGCCATGCTCGGTTTCACCGGCATCGAGTGCCTGCTGATGCGTGCCGAGCCCCGGGAACAGCGGCAGCAGCGACGGATGGATATTCAGCATGCGCCCTTCGTAATGCCCAACGAAAGGCGCAGTCAGGATGCGCATGAAGCCGGCGAGCAGCACGAGGTCGGGAGTGTAGCGATCGATCGTTTCCTGCAGCGCCGCATCGAACTCGGCGCGGCTGGCGAAATCTTTATTGGCCACGACGGCCGTCGGGATACCGCGGGACTGGGCAAATTCCAGGCCTTTTGCTTCCGGTTTATTGCTGATTACTGCTGCAATACGGGCCGGCCACCCTTCGTTTTCCGCTGCGCGCACGACCGCTTCCATGTTGCTGCCGCGGCCGGAAATGAGGATCACAATATTTTTCATACCCCGCATTGTACCGTAAGGCAGGGGGGCAACCCGGGTAAGCGGGCGATGGGCCGGCGCTTATGCAGGAATGGCGAAAGAGTAGAATACCCGGAACGGGACCTTCTTTTCGGCCCAGAACTCGGCCGCATCGCGGAAGACGTCGAGCAGGTTCTCGCGTGCTTCCTTGTCGAATTTCTGGGCGCTCGGCAGTTGTTCCAGCACCACAAGGAAGCCCGGCTGCGGGCCGGCTTCAGCCACCGTCTCGGTCAGGCACTTGCGCAGTGCATCGAAATTCTTGCTGCAGGGTTTGGGGAAATAAAAGTTTTCGCCGATGCGCGAGCAGACCTGTTGCTTGGTCAGGGTATTGGCGCAATGTGCATACAGGAAGTGCTGACCCAGGCGCGCAGCCTCCTGCTGCAGCTCGACAACGCGGAAGGCGCGGATCGATTGCACAAGATTGGGCGGCACTCTCATCAACAAACTCATTTTTTCCTCAAGTTGACCAGGTCGGTAACATGTTCGCTCAAGCGTCACGCCGCGACGGTTGGCATGCGTCGCTGTTTTCTCCTGCTTTCGTTTCCAAACGCCAATAAAAGTCCCTGATTTGTGTAAGGGTAACGTTTTGTGGTATTGGAAGCAACCCAAATGTGATTCCAGGAATCGACTTTGTAAGAATTGGTAGGCGCCGATACCGCTCTGTACGCCCTGCTCCGGCAGCTCTGCCATTCTGGCGGGAGCCTCGGCGAGCTTGCGCCGCTGTTACATTTTGTTGCCACCGGGATCGGACGCTTCCTTCGCGCGGGATTACCATATGAAGTATGAAAGTCCGGCCATTTCCCATCTGCCGGGCCTGCCCACTCCGACTACGAGGTACAATATGAACATCCAAGCCAAACTGATAATTGCCGCCATCGGCCTTGCCGCGCTGCCGTTGGCTCAAGCGCAAGGCACCGACTTCGAAGACTTCGGCCGCGTGGTGCGTGTGCAGCCGCGCGTGGAACAGATCCGCATGCCGCGCCAGGAATGCCGCACCGATTACGTGCAGGTGCCGGTCCAGCAGGAACGCGGCGCTGGCGGCGGAATCGTCGGCGGTATCGTCGGCGGCCTGCTGGGTAACCAGGTCGGCAGCGGCAGCGGCCGCGTGGCGGCCACGGCGGCAGGCGCCATCGCCGGCGCCATGGTCGGCGACCGCGCGGAAAACAACAACCGCCCGCAAGGCGTGCAGGAACAGGCCGTGCGCCAGTGCCGCAACGTGGAAGCCTACGAGTCGCGTACCAACGGCTACGACGTGACCTATGAATACCGCGGCCAGACCTATACCTCGCTGATGAGCCGCGACCCGGGCAACCGCGTGCGCCTGCGCGTCTCGGTCCAGCCGCTCGACGCGTATTGATCGGGTGCCGGCCCCCGTGCCGGCCTTGAATGCCTCCCCCGGGGTTTCCGTGCTTGCGCTGCGGGAACCCCTCCCCCGATAATAGGGCGATTCAACCAGGTCGCCCTATGCTCATCAAACGCAAATCCATCGAACAGGCCGAATCCTCGCGCCGCCCCGCGCGCAAGCCCAAGTTCGCTCCCGTCACCTTGTCCGAACAGGATGGCGTCCGCTATCTGCACTTCGGCACCGAATGGGTGCAAGGCGCGATGCGCCTGCGCAAACCCGACTGGCCGGAACTCGAGTACGCCCAGCAGATGATGGCCTGGATGCTGTTCATCGAATCGCCGCGCGCGATCGCCCAATTGGGACTGGGTGCTGGTACCTTGACCAAATTCTGCTACCGCCAGTTCCCGCAAGCGTCCGTGACTGCCGTCGAGCTCAATGAATCGGTGATCGGCATCTGCGCGTCGATGTTCAAGCTGCCGGAAAACGACGAGCGGCTGTCGGTCCTGATGGCGGACGCCATGGACTTCGTGCACGATCCCGCCAACCATGGCGCCTTCGATGTCCTGCAATGCGACCTCTACGACGCCACCGCGCGCGGCCCCGTGCTCGATACGCCCGAGTTCTACCAGGCCTGCAACGACTGTCTTGCTGAAGGCGGCATCATGACGGTCAACCTGTTCGGCGACCATCCGAGTTTTGCCAAGAACATCAAGGCCATGAAGTTCGCGTTCGACCACGTGATCTGCCTGCCGGAGGTCCATGACGGCAACGTCGTCGCACTGTGCTTCCGCGACCGTCCCCAATTGGATCACGAAGTCCTGGCTGCCCGCGCGGCGCAGATCGTGGCCGCCACCAAGCTGCCGGCCAAGTCCTGGATCAAGGGCATCTTCGCCGCCGACTGAACGTTTTCCACCGGGAGCCGACCGTGAATACGCATGCCGTCCCATCGACCGCCAAGGCGCCGCGCCTGCGGGCGCTCGACCTGCAGTCCATCTTCTCGTGGCTGCTGGCGGACGGCATCGTCACCAAGGAAGGCGTCAAGGCGCAGTTCGCCCAGGCACAGGGCATCCTGAAGAATGCCGTCGGCTCCATGCATCCCCTCACCGCCGCAGCCCAGTGCAAGCTGGTGTCCGCCCAGCCGCCGCACCGCCTCCTGACGCTCGACGCGCTCACCGAATGGTGCGCGGCCAAGGTCGGCCTGCCCTTCATCCGCATCGACCCGCTCAAAATCGACTTCACCAAGGTGGCGGACGTGATGTCGGCCAGCTATGCGGCGCGCTTCAATATCCTGCCGGTGGAAATGACCGGCTCGACGCTGGTCGTGGCGACCGCCGACCCGGCGAATATCGAATGGGAAGCGGAGATTGCCAAAACCTCGCGCCGCAAGATCGAACTGGTGCTGGCCAATCCGCTCGACATCTCCCAGTACATTTCGCAGTTCTTCAGCCTGGCCAAGACGATCCGCGACGCCAACCGCCACACCGGGCAAGACCTGGCAATGCGGAACAACTTCGAGCAGCTGGTCGAACTGGGCAAATCGAACAAGCAGTTCGATGCGAACGACCAGCACATCGTCAATATCGTGGACTGGCTGTGGAGTTACGCCTTCGAGCAGCGCGCTTCGGATATCCACCTGGAGCCGAAGCGCGAGTTTGCGGTTATCCGCTTTCGCATCGACGGCGTGCTGCACCAGGTCTACCAGGTGCCCGCCGTGGTCATGATTGCGATGACGGCCCGAATCAAGCTGCTGGGCCGCATGGACGTCATCGAAAAGCGCCGGCCCCAGGATGGACGCATCAAAACACGCACCGCCGGCGGCCAGGAAGTCGAGCTGCGTTTATCGACATTACCGACGGCATTCGGCGAAAAGCTGGTCATGCGGATTTTCGATCCGGAAGTCGTGGTCAAGACCTTGCCGGAGCTGGGATTCCCGCCTGAGGATGCGCAGCGCTGGGATGCGCTGACCAGCCGGCCGCATGGAATCATCCTCGTCACCGGGCCGACCGGATCGGGCAAGACCACCACGCTGTACACGACGCTCAAGGCGCTGGCCACTAGCGAGGTAAATGTCTGCACAGTCGAAGATCCAATCGAAATGGTGGAAGCCGCATTCAACCAGATGCAGGTGCAGCCGGGAATCGACCTGTCGTTTGCCGATGGCGTGCGCGCGCTGATGCGGCAGGATCCGGACATCATCATGGTCGGCGAGATCCGCGATCTGCAGACGGCGGAGATGGCGATCCAGGCGGCGCTGACCGGGCATTTGGTGTTTTCGACGCTGCATACGAATGACGCGCCGGCTGCGGTGGTGCGTTTGCTCGAACTGGGCGTTCCGGATTATCTGCTGGAAGCGACCTTGATCGGCGTGATGGCGCAGCGACTCGTGCGCACCCTCTGCCCTGACTGCAAGGCGCCTGGGGGCGAGATCAGTGATGAAGTGTGGCAGGGCATTGGTGGGGCCTGGAATATTCCGAAGCCTGCGCTTGTGTACCGGCCGATCGGCTGCCCGGAGTGCCGCCAGACCGGGTATCGCGGCAGGGTTGGTATCTATGAACTGTTGACGGTCAGCGAAGGATTCGCGCGCATCGTGCGGGAATCTGGCGATATCCAGAAGCTGCGCCAACAGAGCGTGGCGGAGGGGATGAAGCCCTTGCGGATCGCGGGAGCGATGAAGGTGGTCGAGGGCGTGACGACGGTGGATGAAGTGTTGAAGGTGACGGCGGCGTTGGCGCCAACCTGAGTTGTTCAGCTGGCACTGTCAACGCTAAATAGAAATGTCCCCTGCTCTCCAAAGTAGAAATGTCCCCAAGGGGGAGCTCAGGGCGCCGGAGCGGGAGTCAGATGTGCCTTGGCATGCTCGAATTGGGCGCAT
>NZ_JCASIH010000036.1:0-32051 GCF_059685935.1 Telluria sp. ZT3P39 | reverse complement strand
CTGACAACTGGCCTGCCGATGAAGGCTGTCATTTGCGCTGTCATGCACAAATTGACTCATCTGATTTACGGGGTGATTCGCACCGGCAAGCCATTCGACGCAAATTACCTGTCGAAACGGCTTGCAATTCAAGACGGTATCTGACCCCGGTTTTGTGATGTGGCGGCAGCTTTCGCAGCGCGGACTTACTCGAACAGCGGCACGATCGCCAGCGGCGCACTATACGTAATCAACTGCCCGCTCTCCGCCCCGAACCGGTAGGTCGCCGCCGGGAAGTCGTTATCGATATCCCCTGCGAACGCCGGCCCCACCACCAGCTGCAGCGGCTGCTCGCCCCCCGGGCGGCGCAGCTTGACCGAGACATCACCGCTCTTCTTCGGGAACACCATGCGCACCCCCACGCACTGGCGCGAGCGCGCGGTGGCGTCCACGTGGCGGGCAAAGGCGAGCGCCTGCTCGCAGGCCGCGCGCAGGCCGGTCGTGTCGTAGGTGTTGTCCAGCTGCGGCGCGATCGACACGCGCGAGCGCAGGGCGAAGCCGCCCAGCCGGTGGTTGGGCACCAGCATGGCGTTCTCGTCGTAGGCGGCCTTCACCAGCGGCAGCACGCCGCGTCCCAGCGCGTCGAGCGCGAAGCTGGTCTGCACGGTCTTGCTGCTCAAGACCAGCTGGATGCCCTCGCCCAGCTGCCCCTTCTGGCGCGGCGCCAGCTGCAGGTGGTTGTGGAGCAGATTCTTGGCGCCGCCGTATTTTTCGAACACCACCATGGCGCGGTAGGCGTCGCGGTAACTGGCCCATTCCAGCGCGTGCGGCTGCCCCTGCGCCAGGGCCAGGGAGGCCGTGGACAGGAGGCAGACGCTTGCAGTGGCGTGGGCGATGCGCATGATCAGAACCGGTAAGCCAGCGCGGTCGAAACCGTGAGGTCGGTGGGCCGCTCGACGAGCGGGCTGCGGCGTGCGTCGCCGCTCAGGCGCGCCGCCTGCACGGTCGAGGTCACGATCCAGGATGGCGCCAGGGTCCAGTTCCAGCGCGCGCCCACGTGCACGTCCTTCAAGCCGCCGCGCGGGCGGTATTCCAGGTTGCCGCTGGCGGAGGCTTCGTCCGGAGTGACGCCGAAGTAGGCGCGGTTGTAAGCGCTGTTGACGAAACTGGCGCCGGTAGACAGCGACACCGTATGGTGCGGCGCGACCTGCAGCGCCAGGCGCTGGATGCCGAGCTGGGCGCGCACGCCGTCGCTGTCGTTGCCCGAACCGGCCAGGATGCTGCTGGTCAGGCGCCACTCGGGCGCCACGTAATAATTGAAGAAAGCGCCGCCTTCGAGGCGCAGCTTGATCTCGTCCATGCCGTTGAGCAGGTTCGCGCCGAACAGGCCCTCGCGGGCGGAGACCGGCACCAGGGTCGCGCCCTGGGTGTCGCCGATGCGCGCGCCCGTGCCGGACGCGCTGCGGCGCGGATGGAGCGACAGCAGCGGGCCGTATTCGAGGGTCGGATGACCGGACAAATGGATGCCGGCGCTCATGCCGGAAATGAAGGCGCCGCCGCTCCACTGGACCTGCAGCACCGGCAACGCGGATACTTTCCGGCCGTCCGCCCCTTCGTACCGCGGCGCCGAGACGGCGCCCAGCCCCGCATACATGTCGCGGCTGCCGTCGGGCATCGGGTTGGTGGTCGGCGTCTGGGCGCTCGCAGCGCCGCCACAGAGGGCCAGGACCAGGACGAAAAGCTTTTTCATGTCGTTACAACCGGGAGTTCGCGTGCCGATATTTTACGTCGAGCAAGACGAATTCTCACGAATTGTTACCCTATGAAATGAATTTTCCTGGAGAAGACCACCGGGGCGCTGCTCCGGTCGACCACGACCAGATGGGCAGGATAGGTGATCGCCATCGTGCAGATCACGCCCGGTCCCGGTTCGGTGTCGACGTGCAGCACCTCGAGCCTGCCCTCCCTGGGCACGATGCTGGAAATGCCGGTGCCGTAGCAGCCGGACGGGCGCGCGCCCAGGAACACGGCGATGACCATCTGGCGGCTGAAGTCCACGGCCGGCTGGGGCAGCTCAAGGCCGGCATGTTCCCGCCACAGGGCGGCCCAGGCATCGGCGTCGGCCACCACGACCTCGCGCGGCGCGGTGATGCCGGAACGGGTGGTCTGGGACAGCGTCTGGAATCCCAGCGGCACCCCTGGCGCCGGCAGCAGGTCGATCGCTTCGACCTTGTTCGCCGCGCCCAGGCCGAGGTCGGCCTTGTCGAGATTCTGCAGCATGGTGTCGAACAGCGGGCGCAGGGCTGCGTCGCTGCAGCTGGTACGCGGCCCGGCGATGGTCTGGCCGGCGCTGCACAGCACCGCCTGCGGAGTCGGGCCCATCAGGGTCTGGGCATAGGATGCGTCGGCGCACTGGCCGGCGCGGTCCCACAGCACATATTTGCTGTCGATGACGAACAGCTTGTTGCGGGTGCCGGCGCAGGAAGCATCCTGCGCCATCTTGACGTATTCGGAAACGACAGGCACGCCGCCATTGGGCTCGCCCACCGCGATACCCTGCCCCGCCGTGCGGTCGGGCGGCGCCACGGTGGAGCCGCCACAGGCAGCCAGGGTAACGCCGATCACGGCGGCAGAAAGCAGGACGCGCCCAGCCATGTTCATCTTGTTCTTCTCCTGCCGGCGTGTCTCTCCGCCAGTCGTTTCCTTGGGAATAAAAAAACCCGCCGACACTCGCATATCAGGCGGGCAAACGGAAAACCAGATAAACCAGATACCTGATGATGAGTATCTTAAGGATCTTGCATGTTGTATTCCCCCCTGAACTGTCGGCGAATTGTCATCAAATTGTAAGGGCGGCGTGCAGCACCTCGTAACCGCCTTGCATTAAACTTGCCCTGGAAGTTTTGTTTAATGCACAATGCTCCAGCGGCCAATTGCTCCTATACAATGCGCTGCAAGGAGAAACTATGTATTGCGCAGCGTCTAGTAACTGCCAGTCATGCGGGATGGGTACGTGAACCGGATCTTTTTCCGTTTCTTCGTGCTGGTCATGCTGTCGATCACGGCCGCGACCTTCGTGATCTATTTTGCGTTCAGCCGGCTGTTCGGCGATCCGCTCGACGACATCGCGCGCAGCCAGGCCGCGGCGCAGATCTTCCTGCTCGAACAATACGTCGACAAGGCCCCGGCCGACGAATGGCTCACGCGCCTGAACAACGTGCGCGTGGTGTCCGACGTGCGCTACGACCTGATCACCCTGGCCGAAGCCCGCGCCGCGCTGGGCAGGAGCGGGCGCGCCGCGCTCGAGCGCGGCGAGATCGTCCTCGATCCGGCCGAACGCACCCTGTTCCGCCGGGTCGACCAGGCGGGCGAGCGCTATATCGGCAGCCACGAAGAAGTGCTGCGCGCCGCCAACCTGCCGATCGACATCGGGCAGGCGCTCAAGATGGAAGCCCTGCGCTATGTGATCGTCGCGATCGCCCTGCTGCTGCCGATCGCGCTGTGGTCGCGCTCGCACTGGCAGGGCTTGCAGGCGCTGTCGCGCGTGGCGGACGAATTCGGCAGCGGCAAGCTCGGGGCGCGCGCCCACATGAAGCCCTCCGAGGCCGTCTATCCGCTGGCCGGGCGCATCAACCACATGGCCGACCGCATCGAAGAGCTGCTGCAAGCGCAGCAAAGCATGCTGCACTCGGTGTCGCACGAGCTGCGCACCCCGATCGCGCGGCTCGAATTCGCGCTGGAACTGCTCGACGCCCGCGCCAAGGACCCCGACCTGAGCCGCCGCATCGCCGCCATGGAGGGCGACCTGCGCGAACTGAACGCCCTGGTCAACGAGCTGCTCGACATGAGCAAACTCGACAGCGCCCGCAACCTGCAGGCCGCGCCCACGCCGCTGGAGCCGGTGCTGCGCGAATGCACGGAGATGCTGCCGCCCTCCCCGCACCGGCTCGACTGCGTGCTGGCCGCCGACCTGGGCGAACTGGAGCTCGACCGCCGCCTGCTGGCGCGCGCCGTCTGCAACCTGCTGCGCAATGCGCAGAAATATGCGAACGGCCGCATCCTGCTGGCGGCCACGCGCAGCCCGCAGGCGCTCGAGATCACCGTGGACGACGACGGTCCCGGCATCCCCGCAGACGAACGCGAAAAAGTGTTCGAGCCTTTCTACCGGCTCGACCGCAGCCGCGACCGCGCCACCGGCGGCTTCGGCCTGGGCCTGTCGATCGCGCGCAAGGCCGTGGCGCTGCACGGCGGCGCCCTGCGCGCGGAAGCCTCAAAGCTGGGCGGGGCGCGCTTCGTCATCACCCTTCCCGTTTAACGAACACGAGACCCATCATGACGATGCAATTGCGCTGCCGCTGCGGCAAACTACAGGGACAGGTCGACACGGCGCGCGTGGCTGCGCGCGCGGTCTGCTATTGCAAGGACTGCCAGGCCTTCGGGCATTTCCTGGGCGCGGGGGCGCTCGGTGCCGCCGGCGGCACCGAAGTGGCCGCCGCCCTGCCCGCCGCCGTGCGCTTCGACGCCGGCCTGGAACACCTGGCCTGCATGTCGCTCAGTCCCAAGGGCCTGTACCGCTGGTATGCCAGCTGCTGCCGCACGCCGGTCGGGACTACGCCGCGCGACCGGCGTACCTCCTACGTCGGGCTGGTGCGTGCCTGCCTGGACGCTTCGCCTGAAGAAATGGACCGCATACTCGGCCCGCTCAAGTCGCACGTGAACACGAAATCGGCAACCATGCCGGTGGCTTCGAACGGCCTGGCTACGATCGGGGTGGTGGCGAAGGTCGGGATGATGCTCCTGAAGGCGCGCCTCGGCGGCGGCTACAGGAAGAATCCGTTCTTCGATCCGCAGTCCGGCCTGCCGGTGAAGCCGGTGCAGGTGCTGTCGCTCGAAGAAAGGAAGGCGCTGACCCCGCAGGACCAGCGCTAGGACACGCGATCAGCGCTCGCTGGTGTCGGGCACGGCGCGCACGTGGGTGAAGCCGTACCAGAGGTGTTCCCACCAGTGGTCGCGCGAGCGCACGGTCACGAGGCAGGCCTTGTCGATACCGCCCTTGAAGAGCGGATCGGGGCACTTGTTGGTCATCAGGGCATAACGCTGGTTCTCAGCATTCACCAGGGCGATGGCGAGCCAGATCGCCAGCCCCCCGAAGAATGCCGCCAGCGACCACGCAATGTGGTTCACATTGCTGGTCTCAAACAGGTCGTCCTCGTTGGGCCGGGACCCATCGTACATCTTGAGGACTTCGCGTTCGACGTCCTTGCTCATTTGGTCTTGGCTGCCTTGGCGACGAGTGCGTCCATGACCTGGGAGGTCGCCTGCAGCATCTGGCCCACGTCCTGGATCTTGTTCGCTTCGGCCACCTGGCCCGGCGACACCACGTACTTGCCGTCGATGATGATCGTCGGGGTGCCGGTGACCTTGTAGGCGGCCTGCAGCTGGCCCAGGCGGCGCAGCTTGGTGGTCACGCCGAACGAGTTCCAGGTTTCCATGAACTTGGCCTTGTCCAGGCCGTTCTTGACGGCCCAGTCGACGATCGCGTCATCGGTCATCAGGCGCTTGCGCTCGACGTGCACCGCGCGGAACACCTTGCCGTGGAATTCTTCCAGCTTGCCCATCGCTTCGAGCGTCAGGAACAGGTGCGCTTCCGGATCGGCCGGGCCCTGGAACGGCAGGTGGATGCGGCGCATGACGATGTTGTCGCCCTGCTTCTTGACCCAGCCGTTGAGCATCGGCTCGACCATGTTGCAGGCCGGGCAGTGGTAAGCGAAGAATTCGATGACTTCGACCTTCTTGCCCGCCGCCTGGACCGGCTGCGGCGCGGTCAAGGTCTGGTAATCCACGCCGTTTTTCGGGTCTGCCGGGGATGCAAAGGCAGTGCTGGCGACCATGGTGGCGGCGATGAGGGCAAAACGCAGGGAACGCATAGATTTCCTTCCACAAGTGATTGAGCAAACGCCGGGAGATTACCATCTTTTTACCCTTCCCTCGTAGCTGGAGGGGCAATTTTGCATTTGCTTACGGATTTAACGGTTTGATGTTGAGTTACTTGCTATGCGGCGAACGCACCGCCGGCCGCCGCTGCCGCACCTTGTCCAGCAGCTCGCACAAGGCCGCCGCCCCGTCCACCGTGCGTGGCCCGGGCCGCGTGAGCAGCTCGCCATCCACCGTGATCAGGTTGCCCCGCTTCACCGCCGTCATGCCCGGATACGGCGCCCACACCTTGAGCCCCGGATTGGCCGGGTCGTAGCGCTTGCCGGCCAAAATCGCTTCCGGGTCGGCCGCCAGCACCGCCTCGATGCCCACTTCCGGCGCCACCACCTTCAGCGCACCGAACACGTTGCGCCCGCCGCAGATGCGGATCGCGTCGCTGGCGATCTGCGCGTCGTTGAGCGTGTACAGCGGCTGGTCCCAGATCTGGTAGAACACGGTCACGGGCGAACGCTTGCCGTAGCGCGCTTCCAGGCCAGCCAGCTTGTTGCGCAAGGCGCCCGCCGCCGCCTGCGCGGTGGCATGGGTGCCCAGCAGCTGCCCGAGCCGCTCGATATTGCCGGCCACCTGCGCCAGCTTGCGCGGCTCGCTGTGGAAGATCGGGATGCCGAGCGATTCGAGCTGGGCGATCTGGCGCGCCGTGTTCCCGGTATGCCAGACCACGATCAGGTCGGGCTTGAGGCTGAGGACGCGCTCCATGTCGATCTGGCTGTTGCTGCCGACCAGGGGGATGGTCTTGGCCGCTTCCGGATAGTCGCTGTAGTTCATGGCGCCGACCACGCGCGCGCCGCCGCCGGCCGCGAACAGCAGTTCGGTGGCATGCGGCGACATCGAGATGATGCGCCTGGCCGGCGCCTGCACCGTGACGCGGCGGCCGGCGTCGTCGACCACGCTGACCGCCGCCGCGGCGCTTGCGCAAGCCATGGCTGCCAGCAGCACCGGCAGGGAGCGAATCAGCGCCTTCATCAGAACTCGTAGCGCAGCGACAGCTTCAGCTGGCGGCCATCGCTCGGGTAGATCCCCGCGCGGCAGCCGTAGGCGTTGCTGTAGTACTGGCGGTCAAGCAGGTTCAGGCCCGTGACCGCGGCTTCCCACGCGCCCACGCGGTAGGCATAGCGCGCATCCACGGTAGCGTAGGACGGGATGCGGGCGCCGCAGGCATTGGTGAAGTCGTTGCCATAGCGCTGGCTGTCGACCCACTGGGCGCCGATGTCGGCGCCGTGGGCGCTGCCAGGCGTCCAGGCCAGGCGCGCGGTGACGACGTTCTTCGGCACCAGCACCATCTCGCGCCCGAGATTCGGGCCGGCAGTGAATTCGGCCTCGACGCGCTGCCACTGGCCGGTGAAGCGCCAGGCCTGGCCCAGCGCGAGCTGGCCTTCGACTTCGACGCCCTGGCGGCGGGTCGGATCGAGGTTGGTGTTGGCGCCCCAGCCGCCGGAGAGTGTCGGGTCGAAGAAGATCTCGTTATGCAGGCGGTGGCGGAAGACCCGGGCCGCGATGCGGCGCGCGTCGCTGCCGGCGCTCACGCCCAGCTCCAGGTCGCGCGAGGTCTGCACGTCCAGCAATGCGCCGCTCGAGCGGTAGCCATTTTCGTCGGCGTTCGGGATGCGGTAGCTCTGCCCGGCCTTGGCGTGCAGGGTGAGGCCGGGCGCGGCGTCGATACTGCCTTCCACGCTCCAGCCGTTCTGCGACTGCTCGCCGGCGGGAACGGCCAGTGCCGCGTTGGCCTCGTCCTTCTCGAAGCGCTCGTGGCGCGCGCCCAGGGCCAGACGGGCGTTCAGGGCGCCGGCAAAGCGCATCTCGTCGCGCAGGTAGATCGCCTTCGAGTCCTGGCTTGCTTGGGATCCGAAGCTGGTGTCGCGCTCCCAGCGCACCAGGTCGACGCCCGCCACGAATTCGTTCTGAAGGCCGCTCCAGCTTGCGCTCTGGCGCAGGCGCGGCGAGAACTGGGTCTGGCGCGAGCGATAGGTCGCCTCGGACAGGAAGCCGCCGAAGTCATAGGCCGACTGCACTTCGCGCTCGCGGTGGCCCAGCTCGGCAGCCAAATCAACGCTGCCGATCCGGTGCTCGGCGA
Source organism: Telluria sp. ZT3P39 (assembly GCF_059685935.1). Taxonomy (NCBI): domain Bacteria; kingdom Pseudomonadati; phylum Pseudomonadota; class Betaproteobacteria; order Burkholderiales; family Oxalobacteraceae; genus Telluria; species Telluria sp. ZT3P39. Next base: position 24,007 of record NZ_JCASIH010000036.1, on the reverse strand, counting down.
AGGCCGTCACGCGGTCGCTGTCGGTGGAGCCGAAATCGTTCGGGGTCAGGGTCTGGCGCGGGTTGGCCAGGAATTGCTGCTCGGTGAGCGAGCCCGGGAAGCGCATGTGCTGGCGCGCGCTGTCGACGCGCATGCCGAGGCGGGTCGCGTCCTGCGCCCACTGGAAGCCGCCGCTGATGCTCTTCTGGCGGAAGGCGTTGTTGTCGCGGTAGTTGTCGGTGCCTTGCTTTGCCGCGGCCAGGTCGAAGGAGAGCGGGCCTTCTCCGTGGCGCACGGAGGCGCGCGCATCAATCTGGTCGAAGCGTCCGCCCTCGACGCTGACCGAGCCGTGGTAGCCTGCTGCCCCCCCGCGCTTCGTGATGACGTTGATGACGCCGCCGGTGGCGCCTTCGCCATACAGCACACTGCTGCCGCCGCGCGTGATCTCGATGCGCTCGACGGTATCGACCGGGATCGACGCCAGGGTCGCGCCGGACAATTCGTTTTCGTTCATGCGCACGCCGTCGACCAGGATCACCAGGTTCTGGCTGCTGTTCGAGCCGAAGCCGCGCAAATCGAGGCCGAAGTCGGGCGAGCCGTCCAGGCTCTGGCGGCCGTAGACGCCGCCGATCTTGCGGATCGCGCTGTTGACGTCCAGCGCGCCGGCGCGGCGGATCTGGCCGGAGGTGATGACGGTGGCGCCGATCGGCGCGTCCGCTTGCGCCGGGAAACGCGCGCCGGTGATGACGACCGCAGGCAGTTCAGGGAGCTGGACGCTGTGTTCCTGGGCCAGGGCATGGGGAGCAAAGATGGAAGACGACAAGGCGCAGGCCAGCGCGAGCGGCGTGAGGGCCGGCGCGCTGCGTGGTACGGCAGCAAATTTCATGTGATGGTTCTCGGTAAAAGCACCGGCCTGCGTCCCCGCACACCGGAGTCAACGGAAGACGCCACCAGCATGCGAGCCTGTGGCGCTTCCACCTGTCCTGGCCGGTATCCGGGCTTGCAAGACCGACCGCCTCACCTTCCTATGCACGCCGGCACAGTGGTATTCGAGGCGGCCTGCCGTCCTCCGAACCACATGGAGGGCGACGCTTGTTGACCGTTGCGGGGGCAGCACATCCTGGCAGCAGCGCGCAGCACTGTTGCCTCGTGTTTCCCGTTTAACTGCGCTCGCTGATCGCGGGCGCGGGCACCAAAACGCGGTGATTATAACCTGACAAGCCTGGACAGGCTTCCGTCGGCGCTTTCGCCTTCCTGTCGCAAAAGCGTGGTCTTTCGACCACCGTCTGGATATAGTCGAGCAGGTAGAAGAACAACATCGACAAGGAGTGCCGTATGCACCTGCAAGGAAAACATGGGCGCCTGCGCGCCGCCACGCTGGCCGCGCTGCTGGCCATCGGCGCGGGCGGCGCCTGGTTCGCGCAAGCCGATACGCCGGCGAGCATCGTGCCGCCATCGCTCGACGGCATCGCACTTGCCGCGCCCGATGCCGCCGCGGTCACGGTGCCCAGCAGCCCGGCTGCCTGGGGCGGCATCCGCGGGGCTGGCCAGGCCACGCTGTCGGACCGTGTCGTGAACTACCGCATCGAGGCCACGCTCGACCCGGTCAAGCACGTGGTCACCGGCCGCCAGCAGCTCACCTGGCGCAACCGCAGCGCCGTTCCGGTGCGCAGCGTCTACGTTCACCTCTACATGAACGCCTTCGAAGGCGAAGGCAGCACCTTCTACACCGAGCAGCGCGAGCGCGGCGAACGGTTCCGCAGCGGCCAGGACAGCGGCGCCGGCGAATGGGGCCATATCGCCCTGCGCAGCGTGCGCCAGGGCGGCGCGCAGGTGGCCTGGCATTTCGTCCAGCCAGACAAGGGCCCGGCCACCGACCACACGGTGGCGCGCCTGGACCTGCCGCACCCCGTGGCGCCGGGCGCCGCGACCACGCTCGACATGGCCTTCACCACCCAACTGCCGCGCGTGACCGCACGCACCGGCTATTTCGACCGCTTCCACCTGGTCGCGCAGTGGTTCCCGAAGATCGCGGTGCTGGAACTGCCGGGCGAGCGCGGGGCCACGGCGCCACGCTGGAACGCCCACGAATTCCACATGGAGTCCGAGTTCTACGCCGATTTCGGCAGCTACGACGTCAGCCTGACGGTCCCGAAGGGCTATACGGTCGGCGCCACCGGCGAACTGCAGGGCGCACCGATCGAGAAGAACGGCCAGCTCACCTACCGCTACGTCCAGCACGACGTCCACGATTTCGCCTGGACCGCCGACCGGCGCTCTGCTGCCCCGCTGGTCGAAACCTGGAACGGCCCGGGCAGCCCGCCCGTTACCATCCGGGTGCTCTACCCGCCGGAGTACGCGGCCAGCGCCAAGCCGGCGATGAAGGCCGCCCGCGATTCGCTGGCCTACTTCTCGCGCACGCTCGGCCCCTACCCTTACCGCACGCTGACCGTCGTGATCCCGCCGCACAACGCCCAGGAAGCTGGCGGCATGGAATACCCGACCTTCATTACCGCCTCGGGCTACGCCCAGGTGCCGGCCAAATCGCTGGCCGAATACGAGCTCGATGGCGTGACCATCCACGAATTCGGCCACGGCTATTTCTACGGCATCCTGGCCAGCAACGAGTTCGAGGAACCGATGCTCGACGAAGGCCTGAACGAATACTGGGACACCCGCATGCTGCGCGAGCGCGGCCAGCAGGTGCATCCGCTGCCGCATTTCCTGCAGCGGATCGGCGTGGCGCCCGCCTTTGCGGCCTTCGACACCCTGCGCATGGCCTCGCCGCGCGACAAGCCGGCCGATGCGCCGGGCCAGAACGCGTGGAAGCGCCTGCAGGGCATCGGCCCGGTCTACACCCGCAGCGCGACCGTGCTGCGCGACCTCGAGGCGCGGATCGGTAGCGCGGCCATGGAGCGCGGCTTCAAGGAATATTACCGCCGCTGGCAATTCCGCCACCCGAGCATCGCGGATTTGCGCGAAGCGCTGGCGGACGGCAGCGGCGCGCGGGCAGCGGTCGAAGACGTCTTCGCCAAACAGGTGTATGCGACCGCGCGCGTGGACGACCGCGTGTCGGCGCTGTCGAGCGAGGAAGCGCTGCCGCTGGCCGGCACCCGCAGCGTGAACGGCAAGCGTGTCGAAGAAACCGCGGCGGCGCTCGACCAACGTATCGCAGGCATCCGCAGCCAATGGGAGAAAGCCCATCCGAAGGCGAAGAAGGGATCGGGGCCCTTCCCCTGGCGCACCCAGGTGACGGTGCGGCGCGAAGGCGCCAGCGTGCCGCAGACCCTGGTCGTGAAGTTCGAAGACGGCAGCAGCGAGACCGCCGTGTGGGACGCCGATGAAAAGTGGCGCAGCTTCAGCTGGAGCAAGCCGGCCCGCGCCGTGTCGGCGGAACTCGACCCGCAGCGTCGCCATTACCTCGACGTGAACAAGCTCGACGACAGCCGCACCATGCAGCCGGATACCCGCGCATCGACCCGCTGGGCGAGCGAAGCCGCAGCCCTTGTCCAACTCATCCTGTCCTTCATCGCTACCGTATGACGACCATGAATACTTCTGTCGCGGCACCCCGGGTGCTGCAAGCGACTGCGCCACATGCACGCCGGACCGGCCTGCTGGGCGCCCTGCGCCCCGCCCTGCAATGGCGCCTGATGCTGCTCTGGCTGCTGGCGCTGCTGCTGCCGGCCATAGTGGCCGCGCTGCCCATCTGGCGCATGCTGGGCGCCGCCTTCGACCGCTCGGTGCACGTTCCCACCCTGGCCAGGGGGCTCGACTTGGTCGCCATTACGGACCTTATCGGCCTGCACGGCCAGCATGCCTCGGCCCTGGCCAGCGGCGGCCTGGTGGCGCTGGCGATGACGCTGCTGCTGTCGCCGCTGCTCACCGGCGCGGCCATCACCGCGGCGCGCGCTCCCGCCCCGATCGGCTTCGCGGCGCTGGCCGCCGGCGGCGTGCACGAATACGGGCGCCTGCTGCGCATGATGCTATGGGCGGTGGTGCCGCTCGGCCTGGCAGGCTTCCTGGGCGCGATCGCGGTCGGGGCGGCGGACCAGCATGCAGCTACCGCAGTGCTGGAATCCTCGGCCGGCAATGCGCAGCTGGGGGCGGCAATCGTCGCGGGCGTATTGGTGCTGCTGGCGCATGCCACGCTCGATGCGGGGCGCGCGGTGCTGGCCCTGGATCGCCGGCGCAAATCGGCGGTGCTGGCCTGGCGTGATGGCCTCGTATTGCTGGCGCGGCGGCCGATGGCAACGCTCGGCTTCTATGTGGCGATCACTGTGCTGGGATTAGGACTGGCCGGCGCGCTGGCGGTGGCGCGCCTGAGCGTGCCGGCGCTGGGCGCGGGCAGCTTCGTCGGCGGGCTGCTGGTGGCGCAGCTGGCGGTGCTGGCGCTGGCGTGGATGCGCTGCGCGCGGCTGTTTGGCTTGATGGAACTGGCGCGGGGTTCGTAGGGTGGGCGGGGGACCCGCCCACCCTACGACGGCGACGACGGCAACACGGCAACAACGGTCCGATCTTATGTCCCGCGCTTGCCGCGCGCCGCTTCTTCCGCTTTTTTGGCCGCCTTCTCTTCCGCGATGCGCGCCTTCTCGGCGACCTCGGCGGCATGCTGCGCCAGCGCAGCGGCGCGGCTTTCCGGCGTCTCCAGGCTGATCCGCCCCAGCGCGCCGGTGCGGTAATCCTGCAGCAGCGTATGCGCGCCCTTTTCGTAATCGAATTCGCCGCCGCGCACGCGGAAACCCCGGCGCGCCGCCACACCCTCGATCACCGAGACGCCATCCATCCCGTCGGTCTTGAAGCCATAGCGGGCCGTGAGCAGATGGGGGTAGCGCTCGAGCAGCAGGTTGCCCAGGTATTCGGCCACTTCTTCCTCGATCAGCGCATTGGTGCCGATCGCATGGCTGGCGGCCAGCATCAGGCCGTCGCTGGCCATGGCGATCTTCGGCCACAGCATGCCGGGGGTGTCGACCAGCACGGTGTGCTTGCCCAGGTAAAGCTTTTGCTGGACCTTGGTCACGGCCGGCTCGTCGCCCACCTTCGCGACGCGCTTCTTGAGCAGCGCGTTCATCAGGGTCGACTTGCCGACGTTCGGGATCCCCATGATCATGATGCGCAGCGGCTTGGTCGGCACGCCGCGGTGCGGCGCCAGCGACAGGGCCAGGTCGGGGATGCGGGCGACGTCGGCCGGCTTCTTGGTCGTCATCGGGTAGGCGGTCACGCCCTTGCGCGCCTCGTAGAAGGCTTTCCACGCGGCGGTGGCGACCGGATCGGCCAGGTCGGTCTTGTTCAGGATTTTCAGGCAGGGGCGCTGGCGGAAATTGCGCAGCTGGTCCACCAGCGGGTTGCAGCTCGCCTCCGGCAGGCGGGCGTCGAGGACTTCGATCACCAGATCGATGTTCTCCATCTGCTCGGCGGCTTCCTTCTTGGCCGCGTTCATGTGCCCCGGGAACCATTGTATCGACATGCTCTATTCTCTCAATCTTCAATCAGGGCGCTATTTTACGCTGCTGCTGCGGCATCGAAGCAACAGACCGGTGTTCTCGCCAATCTATTGATGCAATGCAACGCATTTGATCGTGATCAGCGCAGACTCGTGGTTCCTTATCACACGCTGCATGCGGAGAACGTCGATGCGTATCACTACTCACCCCGGCTACAAAAACACCTTCGCACGCTGGTTCGCGTTCGGGATGCTGTGCGGCGTCATCGGCGCCGCCTGCCTGGTCGACCGCTTCCCGCTGCTCCCGGTCTAGGGCCGCGCGGCCGGCGGCTCGCAGGCGCTCGGCGGCAGCGGCTGGCCCGGCTCGTAGGCCGCCAGGCGCTCACGGGCCATCTTCCGGTCCTTTGCATATTCGGCCAGGTAGCGGCTGCGTTCCTCGCTCTGCCATTCCGCGTCCGACACGCCGTTCATCGATTTCGTACGGCTGGCATACACCCGGCCCTGCAGGCGCGGCATGAGCAGGCGGTCCGGGTCGACGTTTTCGCGCAGCAGGTAGCCGTCGACGTCCCGCAGGCTCAAGGGCAAGGCCGGCGCTTCGTCCGTCATCAGCTTGCCGAACACCGTCAGCCTGATCTCGCGCGGCCCGGTTTCGAGCACCTCGTTGAAGGTGGCCACCGCGAAGGGCCTGCCGCGCGCGTCGTCCACCCGCCCCGTGACGACATAGCGTCCCGGCTGCCGCACGTCCGCGCGCAAGTAAAAATTGAGCGACCCGTTCTCGACCGCCTCGCGCACCTGCCCGCTCCAGGTGGCCGGCAGGGTCGGCGTGTACACCACGTCGAACAGCGCGAAGCCGTTGCGCCCGCCCGCCGTGTAGCGCACCTCGGTGCGGATGGTGCCGTGAAAGCCCGCCAGCCCGGTCTGGCTTGGGACCAGCACGCCGGCAAAGGCATTGTCGCCCGCCACCGGATCGGCGCCCGCGCCATCGTCCTGGAAGGCCAGCACCACCTGCCCGGTGGCGCGGCTGGCGCCGTAGGTCATGCCCTGGGCCACCGCGCGCGTGATCACCAGCGGGACGGTCTCGCCCTGCGCATTCACGGCCCGCAGCGAGAAGGCTGCCGATTCGCCGGCCGCCAGGTAGACCTGGGATTGCGAGGTCTGCAGCAGCACCGTGCTGCTGGCGCCGCCCCCTTCGACCCGCATCGGGTGCATCTCGGTGATTGGCTGGTTCGGCTGCAGCTGGTCGGGGTTGTGCGCCGCCGGGCGCGACTCCATCGGGTATTTGCTGCCTTCGCGGTAGCTGCAATAGGTGTGGTCGGTGAGCTGGACCTGCTCGATCAGCTGGCGGCGGCGCTCGGCGCGCTCATTCGGTATGGCCAGGCCGTCGCTGCCGCCGACCTGGCCGAAGAATTGTGGCCCGGAGGGCGGCGGCGCGGAGGCAGCAAGGGGAGCCGCCTGCTGCGCGCCGCCGTGCAGCCAGAGTCCGATTGCGGCCAGCGCCGCCACGCCGAGCCCGAGGGGCAAGGCATGGCGGCGCCAGCCGCGTGGCTCGGCAGGAGTTTGCCTAGTAGGCACTGTTCACCACGGCGTTGCGCACGACCCCCACGATGCCGCCCCAATTGCCGTTGGCGTAGTGGTTGTAGGCCTCGCTGTCGTCGCGGAAGATCACCGAGTGGTAGCTCCACTTGGCGCTGCCGCCCTCGTTGGCCGCGGTACCCAGCGACAGGTCGTTGCAGAACCAGTCGCTCGGATTGCAATAGGAGCCGCCCGAACTGCCGGACACGCCGCCGGTGCTGTGGTAGGCCACGGCCTCGTCGTCCTGCCCCGGCAGGATGCCGGAATACGCGGTGCCCTTCGCGCCTGCATACATGTAGAACCAGACGTTGCGCGTGGTGTTGTGGTTGTACATGGCGCGCGCCGTGGTGGTTTTCAGGTCCTGCACCAGCGGTTCGGACGTGGTCCAGGAGCCGGCGTCGGACAACTCGGAGCCCCCGCCCGCCCCCGATGCAGCGCGCACCCACTTGATGTTCCAGCCGGTCTGCGAACTGCCGTCGCTGTTGCCGCATACGCCGCCGCTTGCAGGGCTGGCGTCCTTCTTCAGGCGCGCCGAGCCGCCGTAGTTGGCCAGGGTGTAGCCCATCATCAGGTCGCCCGCGCTGTGGGTGACGACATAGCACCAGTTGGTGCCGGTGCAGAAGCAGTCGAGCGCGTCGCGTACCTTGCCGCTTTGCGAGGCGATGCTGCTGCGGCCGTCCCAGTTGACGGCCTTCTTGTTGATGCCCGCCGCAGTCGAGGACGGGCCCCAGTAGGTGAAGTCGTTGTAGTTGCCGATGGCCCCACCGCCGGTGCGGCCGTTGATCCACAGGGTGTAGTTGGCGGCGGATGCCAGGCTTGACGCGAGTAACAGGCACAGCGCGCAGATCATGCGTATATGTCTCACTGTCTTTCTCCTTTTGTCGTCGTTGTCGGCCGTATGTACGGCTGAGTTCGACTCTAGGCCCGACATTTACCCCTGTCAATTTGCACAATTGGAAAAGCAGTGAAGTGTCGCTTTATTGGATCGGACGGGTCACAAGGCCGTGTTCACCACCGCGCTGCGCACCACGCCGACGATGCCGCCCCAGGCGCCGCCGGCGTAGTGGTTGTAGTCCTCGCCTTCGTCGCGGAAGACCACCGAGTGGTAGTCCCACTTGGCGCGCCCGCCCTGGTTGGCCGCGGCGCCGAGCGTCAGGTCGTTGCAGAACCAGTCGCGCGGGTTGCAGTACGAGCTGCCCGAGCTGCCGGAGACGCCCCCGGTGCTGTGGTAGGCCACGACTTCGTCATCCTGTCCCGGAAGCAGCAGCGAATAGGCCGTGCCCCTGGCCGCCGCATACATGTAGAACCAGATGTTGTAGGTGGTGTTGTGGTTGTACATGGCGCGCGCCGTGCTGGTCTTGAGGTCTTGCACCAGCGGCTCGGACGTGGTCCAGGACCCGGCGTCGGACAGTTCCGAGCCGCCCGCCGCGCCGGAGGCCGCGCGCACCCACTTGATGTTCCACCCGGTTTGCGACGTGCCGTCGCTGTTGGCGCAGGTGCCGCTGGCAGCGGGGCTGGCGTTCTTCTTCAGGCGCTGGGAGCCGCCGTAGTTGGCCAGCGTGTAGCCCATCATCAGGTCGCCGGCGCTGTGGGTGGCGATGTAGCACCAGTTGGTGCCGGTGCAGAAGCAGTCGAGGGCGTCGCGAATCTTGCCGTTCTGCGTGGCGATGCTGCTCCTGCCGTCCCAGTTGACCGCCTTCTTGTTCACGCCTGCGGCCGTGGAGGACGGTCCCCAGTAGCTGAAGTCGCTGTAGTTGCCGATGGCGCCGCCGCCGGTGCGGCCGTTGATCCAGAGGGTATAGTTGGCGGCCGCTGCCAGGCTGGAAGCAAGGAACAGGCACAGCGCACAGAGGATGCGGATAGCTCTCACGGTCTTCTCCCGGTTGTTCGTGTCGCCGTGTACGGACGCGTCGAACATCACGGCGCACAGAGGCGAAGTGTCGAGGAAGTGTTAGATCGGGGGGATGGGGGCTGCGTTCCGCGCTGAGGCTGCGCCCAGCCGGGTATTTATTCGAGCTCCGCCAGCACTTTCAGGTGGGCGACCACGCTGCGTCCCAGCGCCGACAGCGCATATCCACCCTCGAGGCAGCTGACGATGCGGCCTTGCGCATACTGTCTGGCGATGCCCATCACCTGGCGCGTGATCCATGCGTAATCCGCCTCGACCAGGCCGATGCCGCCCATGTCGTCCTCGCGGTGGCCGTCGAAGCCGGCCGACACGAAGATCATCTGCGGCCGGTGCGCATGCAGTGCGGGTAGCCAATAATCAGTCACGAGCTTGCGCACCACCTCGCCGTCGCAGAGCGCCGGCACCGGCACGTTCACGCTGGTGGCCGTGATCGGCTCCGGATCGCAATACGGGTAGAAGGGATGCTGGAACAGGCTCACCATCAGCACGCGCGGATCGTTGCGGAAGGCGTCCGCCGTGCCGTTCCCGTGGTGGACGTCGAAGTCGACGATGGCAACACGCTCGAGCCCATGCACTTCCATCGCATGGCGCGCGGCGATCGCGACGTTATTGAAGAAGCAAAACCCCATCGGTTCGGATGGCGTCGCGTGATGGCCCGGCGGGCGCACCGAGCAGAAGGCGTTGTCGACTTCACCAAGGATCACGGCGTCGGTCGCCGCCACCGCCGCGCCGGCCGCGCGCAGGGCCGCCTGGTAGCTGTAGTGACAGAGGATGGTGTCGCCGTCGAGCGGATAGTAGTCGCCCTCGGGCGGCACGTGGTCGCGCACCAGCGCCACCGCCCCCGGCGTGTGGTTGCGCAGGATGTCGCTCATGTCGGCCAGCGGCGCGCTGCGTTTTTCCAGCAGGCCGTCGATGCGGGCCAGGATCAGCTGGTCGTCGATCGCCTGCAGGCGCGCCGGCGATTCGGGGTGCCAGTCGCCCATCTCGTGGCGCAGGCAGTCGGGGTGGCTGTAGATTGCTGTGCTCATTGTGCTTGTTCTGTGCGTGCGTATTTTCGTGCCGGACCGCCCATGCGCCATGCATGCGCGGCCGCGCCTGTTCACCCGCGCGCCCTTTCTCGCATAGAATCAATGCGAAGGCTTGTTGCCGACGGAGTAAGAAGCTTGCCAATGGCGCTAATCTACCATGCCGGCGTTCGCCTGCGCACGAGCGGCACGGCGCCCCGTAGCGAACGAATCAACGGAACCCAACCATGTTCAATCAATTGCATGCTGCCGCGCGCCAGGTCAGCCAGGTCGTGGTCGGCAAGGACCAGCAGGTGCGCCTGGCCATCACCTGCCTGCTGGCCGGCGGCCACCTGCTGCTCGAAGACCTGCCCGGCGTGGGCAAGACCACGCTGGCGCATGCGCTGGCGATCTCGCTGGGCCTGAAGTTCAACCGGGTCCAGTTCACCAGCGACCTGTTGCCGGCCGACGTGGCAGGCATTTCGATCTACGAACGCGAGAAGAACGACTTCGTGTTCCACCCCGGCCCGATCTTCACCCAGGTGCTGCTGGCCGACGAGATCAACCGCGCCACGCCCAAGACCCAGTCCGGCCTGCTCGAAGCCATGGAAGAACGCCAGGTCAGCGCCGACGGCGTCACCCGCCCGCTGCCCGAGCCCTTCTTCGTCATCGCGACCCAGAACCCGGCCAGCCAGGTCGGCACCTTCCCGCTGCCCGAATCGCAGCTCGACCGCTTCCTGATGTGCCTCTCGCTGGGCTATCCGGACGCCGCCGCCGAGCGCGCCCTCTTGATGGGCGAAGACCGGCGCGCCATGCTGCGCAATTTGCAGCCGGCGATGCAGCCGACCGAACTCGCCCAGGCCCAGCGCGCGCTGAAGGAAATCCACGCTTCGCCATCCTTGATCACCTACGTGCAGTCGCTGGCCCAGGCCTCGCGCCAGAACGGCCTGTTCGCCGAAGGCCTGTCGCCGCGCGCGGCCATCGCCCTGCTGCAGGCCGGCCGCGCCTGGGCGGCGCTCGAGGGACGCGACCACGTGATCCCCGAAGACATCCAGGCCGTGCTGGTGCCGGTCTGCGCCCACCGCCTGCGTCCGCTCAAGGCGGCGCAGGGCATGGCGCTGGCCAGCCGCGACCTGGTGCTGCAGCTGCAGAAGTCGGTCGCGCTGTAAATGGCGGCGCAGGCACGATCGACCGGAGGCTTGCGCGGCTGGGCGCGCCGCACCACCGGCAAATGGCTGCCGCGCCGCGGTACCTTCGATACCGGCGAAGTGGTGCTGAGCCAGCACCGCATCTTCATCCTGCCCTCGCGCGCCGGAATCGGCTTTGCCGTGCTGCTGCTGGTGCTGCTCATCGGCTCGATCAACTACACGCTCGGCCTGGGCTTCGCGCTGACCTTCCTGGCGCTGTCCTGCGCCCTGGTCGACATGGTCTTCACCTACCGTAACCTGGCGCATCTGGCCCTGCAGCAGGGCCGCGTGCCCGCCGTCTTCGCCGGCCAGGAAGCCCGGTTCGAACTGCACCTGGCCAACCGCACGGCGCTGGCGCGCTACGGCGTCTGGATCGATTTCGCCGACGCCCGCGAGCCGCGCCACGTGGCCGACATCGCGGCCCACGGCAGCGCGGCGGTGCTGCTCGGCGTGCCGACCAGCGAACGCGGCTGGCTGCAGCCGGCGCGCGTGGTGCTGTCCACGCGCTTTCCGCTCGGCCTGTTCCGCGCCTGGAGCTATTGGCGCCCGGCCGCGCGCGCCCTGGTCTACCCGCGCCCTGAAGAAGGCGCGCCGCCCTTGCCTTCGAACGGCAGCGGCGCCGGCAGCGGCCGCGTGGGCGGCAACGACGACTTCGCCGGCGTGCGCAACTACCAGCCGGGCGACTCGCCGCGCCAGCTGGCCTGGCGCCAGATCGCCCGGCTCGATCCGGCGCTCGGCGGCCAGCTCGTGACCAAGCATTTCGAAGGCGGACTCAGCGACGAACTGGTGCTCGATTTCGCCGCCCTCCCCGGCAACCTCGACCTGGAACTGCGCCTGTCGCGCATGACGCGCTGGGTGCTGGACGCCGAGCAGCGCGCCCTGCCCTATGCCTTCCGCCTGGACGCCACCCGCTTCGATGCCGCGGTGGGAGTGGCCCACCAGGCGGCCTGCCTGCGCGCGCTGGCCCTCTACGGCCTGAAGGAAGCCGCATGAAGGCTCACGCCCTGAAGGCGCTCCCGCGCGACAAGGCCGACACCCTGCTGCTGCTGGGGAGTGCGCTGCTGGTGCTGGCCCCGCACGCCGCCCACCTGCCGCTGTGGGTGTCGCTGCTGTGCGCCGCCACGCTGGCCTGGCGCGCCACCGTCACGCTGCGCGGCAAGCGCATGCCGTCCACCCTGGTGCTGCTGCCGATCGCCGCCGCCGCGATGGCCGGCGTGCAGTTCTCCTTCGGGACCATCCTCGGGCGCGACGCCGGCGTGGCCATGCTGGTGCTGCTGGTCGCCTTCAAGATGCTGGAGATGCATGCGCGCCGCGATCTTTACGTGGTGATCTTCCTGTGCTTCTTCCTGGCGCTGACCAACTTCTTCTACGCCCAGGGCATCGGCAGCGCGCTCCTGATGGTGGCCTCGGTGCTGGCCCTGCTCACCACGCAACTGTCCTTCCAGTTCACCGGCGCCGTGCCGCCGCTGCGCGCGCGCCTTGGCCTGGGCTTGAAAATGCTGCTGTTCGCCGCGCCGATCGCGGTGCTGCTGTTCGTGGTGTTCCCGCGCCTGGGCGGGCCGCTGTGGAGCATGCCGGGCGGCGACGGTGGCGGCGGCGGCGGAAAATCCGGCCTGTCCGACCGCATGGCGCCAGGCCAGATGTCGAACCTGGCGATGTCGAACGACCCCGCCTTCCGGGTACGCTTCCACGGCCCGGCGCCTGCCAAGGGCCAGCTCTACTGGCGCGGGCTGGTGCTGGATGCTTTCGACGGCGTCGCCTGGACCCGCGGCGGCTCGGCCCCGACGCGCGCCAGCGTGCCGCTGCGGGTACGCGGCGAGCCGCAGCGCTACGAGGTCACGCTGGAACCATCCGACACGCGCTGGCTGTTCACGCTCGAGATGCCGCGCCACCTGCCGGCCATCGCCGGACAAAAGGTGAGCGTCTCGCACCAGCTCGAAATGACCAGCAGCCGCCCGCTGGAGCAACGCGTGCGCTACACGTTGGCCTCCTACCCGGCCTATACGCTCGACCGTCCCGATGCGCTGGACAACCCCAACCAGTGGCTGCTGCTGCCCTACGGTTTCAATCCGCGCGCCCTCGCCGCCGGCCTGGCATTGCGCAAGGAGCCGGAACCGGCGCGCCGGGTCAATGCCGTGCTGCGCCAGTTCCGCGAACAGCCTTTCAGCTACACCCTCGAGCCGCCCCTGCTGGGCCGCCACTCGGTCGATGAATTCCTGTACGGGACGCGCTCGGGCTTTTGCGAGCATTATTCCGGCGCCTTCGTGTTCCTGATGCGCGCGGCCGGCATCCCGGCGCGCGTGGTCACCGGCTACCAGGGGGGCGAGCTCAATCCGATCGACGGCTACATGACGGTGCGCCAGTCCGATGCCCACGCCTGGGCCGAAGTCTGGATGCAGGGGCGCGGCTGGGTGCGGGTGGACCCGACCGCCGCCGTGGCGCCGGAACGGGTGCGGCGCGACCTGGCTTCCGCAGTAGAAGCGCCGGCGCCCTTCGGCATCGACGCATTGCGCGGCATGTCGATGTTCGACCTGGGGCGCGATTCGGTACTGGGGCGCCTGCGCAATGCCATCGGCGCGGTCAACAATGGCTGGAACCAGTGGGTGCTGAACTACACGCCGGAACGCCAGCGCGGCGTGCTCAAGAACCTGCAGTCAAGCCTGGGAGGCTGGCGTTTTATCGCCCTGATAACGTTTGCCGATGGAGTGTTGCTTTTGGGCAGATTTTTGCTTCGCCGCCGGGAAATTGATCCTATCGAAGCGGTATACTCTTCCCTATGCAAGCGCCTCGCCCACCTGGGCCTGGCCCGTGCAGCGGACGAAGGGCCCACTTCCTATGCGGCCCGGATCGCGGCCACCCAGCAGCTGGCGCCGCCATCACGTGAAGCCGCCGCCGAGTTCTTGCGCCGCTACAGCGCATGGCGCTATGCGCCACCCCAGCCCCAGGCCAGCCTGCGGCTGGCCACTACCTTGAAGAGCTTATTGTCGCAAGTTAGATGAAATCCATTGTTCCCCTGTTTGCCGCGCTGGCACTGGCCTTTGCCCCGATCGGGCAAGCCGGCGCCGGCGCGAAGGATCCGCACGCTCGTACCGCTCCCGCCAAGGCCAAGCCAGGCAAAACCAAGGCCAAGGCTTCGAAGACCGGCAAGCAGGTCTCGATCAAATCGAGCCGCGTCATCAAGGCTCCGCCGTCCGCCGCCGTGATCGACTACGACGGCGAGCACAGCAATTTCCTCGAATGGCAGGCCATGCGCGAGTTCATCGACGAGATGGTGAGCCGGCACGGGTTCGATCGCGCCTACCTGGAGTCGCTGTTCGGCCAGGCCCGCTTCATCGATTCGGCCGTGCAGCTGGTCAAGCCCATGCCGCCGGGTAAGCCGAAGAACTGGCAGGTGTACAGCAGCCGCTTCATCGAACCGATCCGCATCGCCGAAGGCAGGCGTTTCTGGAACGAGAATGCGGCGACGCTCGCACGTGCCGAGGCCGCCTATGGCGTGCCGGCCGAGATTATCGTCGGCATCATCGGCGTCGAAACCATCTATGGCCGCGACACCGGCAAGTTCCGCGTGCTCGACACGCTGGCCACGCTCGCCTTCGGCTATCCGGACACGCCGAACCGCGCGAGCCGCATGCAGTTCTTCCGCAGCGAGCTGGCCAACACCCTGCTGTTCGCCCGCGAACACAAGGTCGATCCCTACTCGCTGCTCGGTTCGTTTGCGGGCGCGGTCGGCATGCCGCAGTTCATGCCGGGCAGCATCCTGAAATTTGGCGTCGATTTCAATGGGGACGGCCAGATCGACCTGCGCAATTCGCCCGAGGATGCGATCGGCAGCGTGGCCAACTTCCTGGTCCAGCACGGCTGGAACCCGGAATTGCGCGGCGCGCCTGCGATCGCGGCCGACGTGTCGCCGAACCACGCGTGGGAAAGCCTGCTGGGCCGGGGCCTTGCCGCCACCCTGCGCCCGGAAGAGCTGCGCGCGGCCGGCGTGATGGCCGCGGCTCCCCTGCCGGCCGAGCGCCTGTACGGGCTGGTCGACCTGCAAAACGGCGCCGAGGCGACCGAATACTGGGTAGCGAACGATAACTTCTTTGCCATCACCAAGTACAACCGCAGTTATTTCTATGCCATGTCGGTGATTGACTTGGGCCGTGCAGTGCGGCAGTCGCGGGCCGATTAGCCATTGCCTATTGGGAAAGTTTGTATCGAGTTGTAACGCCAGAACGTTTATTGTAGCGGCATCAACACTCCCCTTTAATGTGCATACCCCCCGGGGGTATGCACCAATCCGACCTAGATTCTCCCCAGAAACATCCCTCCCCGTCTCATACTCCCCGATTTCTTGCAATCCTGTCAGCGTTTTCCATACTGTGCGGCATCTCGGGCCGGATGGTTCTACACTCACGCTTAATCAAAAAACAATTAATATTTCCGTGACTTTATGAGAGAATTGCATTGGGGCTATTGTTGCGTTGAGACAACAATACTCGGGATAGCTGTCTGATTCTTGTTGCTAGTGAGTATCAGATTGAAAATTAGTTGTACAATTGAATAGATAATTACGAAATACCAGATTCGGAGTCGAGCGCCGCATGGGGACTCCGTCCAACCCAAAATAGGATATTGAATCATGACAAACCAAGTCGGCATCGATATGAACAGCGATTCGGAGTCCGATGAACTCCTGCAATACAATCCGAACCGCCTGCTCGACACCCTGATCGAGAACCTGCGTCTGAAGAACGACGCTGCGCTGTCGCGCGCCCTGGAAGTGGCGCCGCCGGTGATCTCGAAGATCCGCCACCACCGCCTGCCGGTCGGCGCTTCGCTGCTGATCCGCATGCACGAAGTCAGCGACCTGTCGATCCGCGACCTGCGTTACCTGATGGGCGACCGCCGCGCCAAGTTCCGCATCAGCGACAAGCAGTTCAAGCCGAAAGAAGGCGCGACGCCATCGAAAGAGGCGTAATCGCCGGCGGGCAAGCTGCGGGGCCCAGCCCCTGTGCTTGCCTCGCCAGTGCTAGCCAGGCGTGTGATAACGCGGCGTGCAGCTTGACGTCGCCGCATCGGCATCTGGTCCGCACCTGTCAAAAAGCCATCCGTCGGATGGCTTTTTTATTTGGCTGCAGGTTTGCCTCAAGCGGGGAACACGCCCGTCGACAAATAGCGGTCGCCGCGGTCGCAGACCACGAACACGATGGTCGCATTCTCGACCGTCTGCGAGATGCGCAGCGCCACTTCGCAGGCGCCGGCCGCCGAGATGCCGCAGAAGATGCCCTCCTCGGCCGCCATCCGGCGCGCCATCTGCTCGGCCGCGGCCTGGCCCACCGCCTCGACCTGGTCCACGCGCGCGCGCTCGTAGATTTTCGGCAGATAGGCTTCCGGCCACTTGCGGATGCCCGGGATCGACGAGCCGTCTTCGGGCTGGGCGCCGACGATGCGCACCGCTTCGTTCTGCTCTTTCAGGTAGCGCGACACGCCCATGATGGTGCCGGTCGTGCCCATGGCGCTGACGAAATGGGTGATGCGGCCTTCGGTGTCGCGCCAGATTTCCGGCCCGGTGGTCTCGTAGTGGGCGCGCGGATTGTCCTGGTTGCCGAACTGGTCGAGGATGATGCCCTCGCCGTTCTTCTGCATCTGTTCGGCCATGTCGCGTGCGTATTCCATGCCGCCCGACTTCGGCGTCAGGATGATCCGGGCGCCGTAGGCGGCCATGCTCTGGCGGCGCTCGACCGACAGGTTGTCCGGCATGAGCAGCACCATCTTGTAGCCGCGGATCGCCGCCGCCATCGCCAGCGCGATGCCGGTATTGCCGCTGGTCGCTTCGATCAGGGTGTCGCCCGGCTTGATCTGGCCGCGCTCTTCGGCGCCGCGCAGCATCGACATCGCGGCGCGGTCCTTCACGGAACCGGCCGGGTTGTTGCCTTCGAGCTTGCCAAGGATGATGTTGTTGCGCGCCGCGGCGTCCGCGCCGGGCAGGCGCACCAGGCGCACCAGCGGGGTATTGCCGATCGTGTCTTCGATGGTCTTGTAAGCCATGCCTTGCTCTCTCGCGATTTCCTAAAGCGCTATTCTAATCCGGACGGCAAGCTGGCGTTTGGAGCGGCCGCTAACTGTAGGGTGGCGCGGCTCAACCCGGCAGCATGATTAGCCCGCATCGCTGGCGCCGCCCACGCGTTCAAATCCCTCGTGAGCAGACGCCAAGCCTGCTCGAATTGTGCTTGGACGCGCGGGCGGCGTCCGCGTTTCGGACGGATCGAAGCGCCAGGGGGGGAGCCGCCCACCCTACGGAAACTCAGCGCTGCGGCATCGGATAGGTGGCGACGCTGACGTTACCGTCCTTGTCCACCGCCTGGACCCCGAAGAACACGTTGTCCTTCGAGACGTCCACCGTGGCTTCGACCACGTTGCCGACCCATTTCGAGCCCTGCCAGTTGGCTGCCGTGGTGTCGCGCCACACGATGCGGTACCCGAGCAGGTCCGGTTCCGCATTCGCCTGCCACACCAGGGTCGAATCGTTGGTCAGCTTGTCGGTGCGCAGCTTGACCTGCTGCGGCGCGGCCGGGGCCAAGGCCAGCGACGCCAGCGATGCCGCATTCACGCGGGCCACCTTGGCGATGTAATCGTAGTCGTTGAACCTGGCCAGGTCGCCGTACACCTTGCCGTCTTCGGTACGCAAGTCCTGGTGCTGGTGCGCGAAGTCTTCGGCCGGCTCGGTGAAGCGCAGCGCCGCATAGCCCTGCTCCAGGAAGGGCATGTGGTCGCCGCCGCGCAGGTAGCGGTCGGCGCGGTGGATCACCGATACCTTGAAGTCCTTTACATAGCGCTCGCCCTGCTCCTTGGTGTGGCGGGCCAGCTGGCGCGAGAGCGAATCGCTGTCGCCGCCGGTGGCGACCAGCTGGCGCACGGCCTCGCTCATTTCCCTGGTGGCCGGCACGCTCTGCGAGAACAGGCGCACCTGCTTGTTGTCCACCTTGCCATTGTCGGCGCGCGAGCTGCCGATGATGTCGTTGGTGTACATGCCGGCCACGTTCAGGTTCTTCTTGCGCGCCTGCTCGGCCCAGTGGCGCGCCCCCAGCAGGCCCTGCTCTTCGGCAGCCACCGCCATGAACACGATGGTCGCATCGAACTTGTACTTGGCCATGACGCAGGCCAGTTCCATCACGGCGGCGGTGCCGGAGGCGTCGTCGTTCGCGCCCGGCGCGTCGGCGGTGTAGTTCATCACGTCGGTGACGCGCGAGTCGTAGTGGCCGCTGACCACGTAGAGGCGGTCTTTCGAGGCGTCCTGGGCGCCGGGCAGCGTGGCGACCACGTTGACGATCTCGGTCGGGCGCGAGATGCGCGCCGAGACAGGGGCGACGTGGCTGTCGAAGGCGACTTGCAGCGGGGTACCGGCGCCGCAGCGCTCCAGCTCACTCTTGATCCAACGGCGCGCCGCGCCGATGCCGCGCGTGTCCGATTCGGTTTCCGACATCGTGTGGCGGGTGCCGAAGCTCACCAGTTTGGCGACATGCGCCTCGATGCGCTTGGGGGAGATCTCGGCGACGATCTTGCTGATCTGCGCCTGCTGGCGCTTGAGGTCCGGGGCGGCCGGGGTCGATGGCGCGGCGGCTGCGGAACCCGCGGCGACGGCAAGCAGCGCGGCGAGCAGGCTGGAAGAAATGCGTGCGTGAGGCATGAGTACCTTTCTGGAGTGGTGCATGTCGATATGCACATCTTCTCATGCGGATTGGCCCGTGTCAGTCAATACAGGACCTGCAGCGCATGACTTGGCCGCGCCATGAAAAAAGGGCTGCCGCGGCAGCCCTTCCTGTGCATCAGGCGGCCAGCGCCAGCCTTGCCGGTCCGGCGCCCGGCTGCCGCGCCGCATCGAGCCGGAACACGCTCACCACCTGCGCCAGGCGCTCGGCTTCCGCTTCCAGCGATGCAGCCGAGGCGCTTGCCTGCTGCACCAGCACCGCGTTCTGGCGGGTGGCTTCGTCCATCTGCCCGATTGCCTCGTTGACCTGGCCGATGCCGGTGCTCTGTTCGGCACTGGCATGGGTGATGTCGGCCATGATGTCGGTGACGCGGCGCACCGAGCTGACGATATCTTCCATCGTCGTCCCTGCTTCGTCCACCAGGCGCGCGCCGGCGTCGACGCGCTCGACCGAGCTGCCGATCAGTTCCTTGATTTCCTTCGCCGCCGCCGCCGAGCGCTGCGCGAGGCTGCGCACTTCGGTCGCGACCACGGCGAAGCCGCGGCCCTGCTCGCCGGCCCTGGCCGCTTCCACGGCTGCGTTCAGCGCGAGGATATTGGTCTGGAAGGCGATGCCGTCGATGACGCCGATGATGTCGACGATCTTCTTGGAGGAAGCATTGATCGAGGCCATGGTCTCCACCACCTGCGACACCACGGCGCCGCCGCGCAGCGCCACTTCGGACGCCGATTCGGCCAGCGTGTTGGCCTGGCGGGCATTGTCCGCGTTCTGGCGCACGGTGGCGGTGAGCTGCTCGACCGACGCGGCAGTCGCTTCCAGAGTGCCGGCCTGGCGCTCGGTACGCCCCGAGAGGTCACGGTTGCCGTTGGCGATCTCGGTCGACACGCTGGCGATGCTCAGGGTGCCGTTGCGCACCTGCTCGACGATGCCCACCAGGCTGTCGCGCAT
The DNA here is from genome assembly GCF_059685935.1 of Telluria sp. ZT3P39. Lineage (NCBI taxonomy): Bacteria > Pseudomonadati > Pseudomonadota > Betaproteobacteria > Burkholderiales > Oxalobacteraceae > Telluria > Telluria sp. ZT3P39. Next base: position 4,268 of record NZ_JCASIH010000036.1, on the reverse strand, counting down.
GCCTTTCATGGCGAACAGCAGGCTGTCCTGGTCGCTTGCCGCGGTCTCGATCTTCACGCCCAGGTCGCCCGCCGCGATGGCGCCGACGATCGAGGCGGCGTAGTCCGGCTGGCCGCCGAGCTGGCGCAGCAGGCCGCGGGCGATGTACCAGGCGCCCAGCGCGCCGGCCGCGATGGCGCCCACGCACAGCAGCACCATCCAGCCGAAGAAACCGGAGGCCACGGCGCGCGCGCCGGCGGCATCCTCGTTGTTGAGTTTTTCCTGCAGGTCGATGAAGCGGTTGATGCTGGCCAGCCAGGCGACAAACGCCGGCGCCGCCTGCTGCGCCAGCATCGCATTGGCTTCCGGTACCTGGCCCGCGGCCTGCAGCGCGCTGACGCGCTCGATCAGCGGCTTGGTGCGGCGCTCCTGTTCCTTGATCGCGGCCAGCGCTTCCTTTTCGGCCGGAGAAATCCCCGCCAGTTCCTGGAACAGCTTGTCCATCGGGGCGGCCGAACGGGCGTAGTTCTCGTCCAGCGTCTTGATCAGGCCGTTTGGCGCGGCAGCGGCGGCCGGGTCGGCGGCCAGCACCACGTCGCGCAGCGCGATCGCACGGTCGTGGACACTGCCGCGGAAATTGATGGCGTAGCGCTGCTTGACGTTGTTGACGTCGTTGATGCGGTTCAGGGTTTGGTCGATCTGTCCGACCCGGCTGATGGCCAGGCCAGTCAGGACTATCATCAGGAGGAAAACAGCGCCGTAGCCGATTGCAAGGCGGGCGCCGATAGTCAGGGACTTCTTTGTCATGGAGTATCGTCGTGGAGGGGCTGGGCCGATGCGCGGAATGCACACCCTTGGTTTCCCAGCGGCAATCAGTAGAATATCGCATAGACCGCGTATTGCTGACGAATTCGTCAATAATGTTGTTGCAGCCCAACAAATGTTTAGGATTTTCGACAACTTTTCAACATAAATGCCGAAATTGAGCATGTCGAGCGAGACGTTTTTTTCTCGCGGCATAAAAAAACCCGCGTTGCCGCGGGTTGTGTGATGTAGAGCAGGATTACATCGCCGCCTGCTGCTCGGCCGGCTTGGCCTTGGCGTCCTGCTTGGCGGAGGTCTTTTCCGCCTTCGCCGCAGCCGGCTTGGCGGCCGCGCCTTCCTTGGCCTTGCCGTTGACCTGCAGGCCGGCTTCCGACAGCTTCATGGCCTTCTTGTCGCCCACGCCTTTCACGCGCTGCTGGAAGTCGGCCCAGTCCTTGAACTCGCCCTTGGCGCGTTCGTCGAGGATCATTTTCGACATGCTCGGGCCCACGCCCTTGACACCGTCAAGTAGCGCCGCGTCGGCCTTGTTGACGTCCACCTGGGCGAAGGCAAAGCCGGTCGAAGCGACCAGTGCGGCGACAGCAAGCATCAGTTTCTTGATCATGTGATTTTTTCTCCGTTGGTTTTCGCACGATGGACGACGACGCCGCCCATCCCTGCACTAACGAAGCTGCCCGGCCACCGTTGACGGCCGGGATTTGATCAAAATCAACCCGGGAACAGTTCTTCGCGGGTGACGGTGGCGGTGCCCAGCTTGCCGACGACGATGCCGCCGGCGCGGTTGGCGGTCGCCAGCGCTTCGGCCAGCGGCGCGCCGGCGCCCAGCATGGCGGCCAGGGTCGCAATCACCGTGTCGCCCGCACCCGAGACGTCGAACACTTCGCGCGCGTCGGCATGCACGTGCAGCACTTCGTCGGCGCTGTACAGGCTCATGCCCTCTTCCGAGCGCGTGAGCAGCAAGGCGTCCAGGCCCAGCTCATTGCGCAGGCGCTGGGCTTTTTCGGTGAGCTGTTCCTCGGTCTTCCAGGTGCCGACCACGCGCTGCAGTTCCGAGCGGTTCGGGGTCAGGATGGTGGCGCCCTGGTAGGGCGAGAAATCGTCGCCCTTGGGATCGACCAGCACGATCTTGCCGGCCGCGCGCGCGGCCTTCACCATCTCGGCCACGTTCACCAGCGCGCCCTTGTTGTAGTCGGACATGATGATGACGTCGTAGTCGGGCAGCAGGGCCTTGAACTGGTCGAGCTTGTCCCGCAGGACGGTTTCGGTCGGCGCGTCCTCGAAGTCGATGCGCACCATCTGCTGCTGGCGGCCGATGACGCGCAGCTTGATGATGGTGGAGATCGCGTCGTCGCGTTTCAGGTAGCTGTGGATGGCGGCGCCCGCGAGCAGCTTCTCGACTTCGTCGCCCGCTTCGTCGTTGCCGGTCACGCCCAGCAGGCCCGTATGCGCGCCCAGCGCGGCGGCATTGCGCGCCACATTGGCCGCGCCGCCCAGGCGCTCCTCGCGGCGCTCGATGCGCACCACGGGCACCGGGGCTTCGGGCGAGATGCGCGAAACCTCGCCGAACCAGTAGCGGTCCAGCATGACGTCGCCCACCACCAGCAGGCGGACGGTTGAAAGTTGCGGGGCCGCCTGCTGGCGGAAGCTGTCAGCCGCCAGCAGGCGGCTCGGGGTCAGGTCGGTCATGGGCTTCGTCTCGATGCGGCACGTGGCCGCATCAGTTCATCACGTTGAGTTCTTCGGTACGGCGCGGCGGGTAGGTTTCCCAGCGGCTGCAGCCCGGGCACTGCCAGTAGAACTGGCGCGCCTTGAAGCCGCAGTGGCTGCACTGGTAGCGCGCCAGCTTCTGGGTGTAGCGCTGCACCAGGTTCTTCACCATCGACAGCTCTTCCCAGATATGGGCCGGGGCGTCCATCAGGCGCGCCTCCAGCAGCTTGTCCAGGCCCAGCAGGGTCGGGTTGCGGCGCAATTCTTCGATCACCAGGCCCTTGGCCGCTTCCACGCCATCGAGTTCGATGACGGCCTTGAACACCACCTCCACCAGGTCGATCGAGGAGGCCTCGAGCAGGTAGGCGCGCAGCAGGTTGACGCCTTCCTGCGGCCGGCCGACCTTGCGGTAGCCGTCCATCAGGCGGGCGGCCACCAGGGCCACGTGCGGCACGCTCTGGTGCTCGACGCGGCGCCAGGTCATGATCGCGCCTTCGGTATCGCCCTGGGCCAGCTGGGCGTCGCCGTACAGGATGGTGGCGCGCACGCTGGAGCGGTCGACCTGCAGCGCCTGGTCGAGCAGCTTCATGGCATCGAGCGGCTGCAGGTGCACGATGGCGTCCTGCGCCAGCTCGCAGTAGAACTGGGCGATTTCCTTCTGGCGCGCGCCGGCGCCGGATTCCTGCAGGCCCACGGCGACGTCGATCGCGCGGCGCCATTCCTTTTCGCGCTGGTAGATTTCCAGCAGCGCGCGGCGCGCCGGCACGGCATAGGTGGTGTCGACCAGCAGGTTGAAGGTCTCTTCGGCGCGGTCGAGCAGGCCGGCCTTGAGGTAGTCCATGCCCAGTTCGTACTGTGCCTGGGCCTTCTCTTCGCCCGGCAGGTCGGGACGCGACAGCAGGTTCTGGTGGACCCGGATGGCGCGCTCGATCTCGCCGCGGCGGCGGAACAGGTTACCGAGGGCGAAGTGCATGTCGGCCGATTCCGGATCGAGCTTGACGATCTCGATGAAGGAATCGATGGCCTTGTCCGGCTGGTCGTTGAGCAGGTGGTTCAGTCCCTTGAAATAGCCGCGCGGCAGAGAGCGCGACTCGGACACGATTTCATTGATGTCGACGCGGGCGGCGACCCAGCCCAGGCCGAAGAAAAAGGGGATGCCAAGCAGCATCCAGATTTCGAATTCCATGTATTTTTATTCTGTGTGGCGAGTAAGCAAGGCTTACAGCGCCGGGTTCACGGCATCCGGCTGCGGCTGGGCGGCGCCGGTACCGGCGGCGCTCTGCAGGGCCTGGATGGTGTTCTTGTGCTGCGAGGTCTGGCGGCGCTGGCGGAACACGGTAGGGGTCAGGGCCAGGATGCCGAGGGCGGCGCCGGCGATGAAAAAGGCCAGCAGCATCAGCACGAGCGGGCCGCGCAGTTCGTAGTTGAGGAAGAAATGCAGGTCGACTTCCTGGGTGTTCTTTAGCGCGAAGCCGAAGAACAGCACGAACAGGATGAAGCCGGCGATGGTCGAAACGAATTTCATCAGGAGTGGCCGCTGGTTGAGTGCGCAATGGCGCAGTGTCGCATATCCAACATGATATTTCAAAAGGCGAGCTAGTGCCGGGCGGATGAGCCACGATGAACCCACCAAAAAAAAAGGTTCATCACGGATTTCCGGGAAACGCGGCTTTGATCTTCAGGAAAAAGAAGTCGCTATCCCGGTAGCCGTAGGCCATTCGCTTCATCACTTTGATGCGGTTATTGATGCCTTCGAG
>NZ_JCASIH010000035.1:0-32628 GCF_059685935.1 Telluria sp. ZT3P39 | reverse complement strand
AAAGAGAGGGCTAACACAGCCATGCATGCACCGCTTTTTTGACAGGGAAGCTAGCAGCAACCCGGCCCGCCTACAAGGAAAATATGTGGGGAAGGGTCAGGGTCAGGTCTGACATTCAGACACGGGCTCAACCGGCGCAAGGCTGGGTTCGTGTCCGAATGTCAGACCTGACCCCGATGTTCGAAGTGACGTTCTTGTTGCTCTGCTATTTCCATACTCCAGCATCGATGCTCATCCAATTCGTAAGAATTGGCGACATCAAGCCTCAGCATTACTGAAGGCGCACCCTCCGAATCTACCGATTGCTATCGATTCGCCTGCCGCTCACACAAGCAGCACCGGGAATCGTTGTACGATGCGCCATCGGGTACCAGCAAGGGTGGCGTATGAAGGCGGAGATTGCGGTCTTGGGTGGCGGCTGGCCAGAAGTTGCCTTGCGCGCGTTCGACACGCGCGTCGACTGCCATTTCCCCGGATCGACGCCGCTCGCCCGCCAGGGAGGAAGCCGGCGATGCCGATGCTAGTGGACGCGGGCATGGTCGAAGACTTGCGGCGCCTGAACCGCAAGCTTGCCCTCGCGCCGCGCGTGCGCTATCGCCACCGGATCACGCCCCTGATCGGCCAGGCGCTGCTGCGCCTGACCCAGCTCGGGGCCGATGGCAGGCTGCGCCGGAAGGCAATCCGCGTGGAGTCGCGCATGGCCGAAGCCGATGGCGTGCAGGTGCCGCTGCGCGTGCTCCGGCCGGCCGGGACGCCGCGCGGCGTCGTGCTCGACATCCATGGCGGCGGCTGGGTGATCGGCAATCCCGAAATGAACGATGCGCTCAACGCCGCCATCGTCCGCGCCTGCAATGTGGTGGTGGTGTCGGTCGGCTACCGGCTGGCGACGCAGGCGCCGATCGCGGCGATGATCGACGATTGCCTTGCCGCCGCCACCTGGCTGCTCGGGGATGGGCTGCCCGGCTGCGAAGGCTTGCCTGCCTTCGTGCTCGGCGAATCGGCCGGCGCCCACCTGGCCGCGGCGACCCTCCTGGCGCTCAAGGCCCGGCCCGGACTACTGCGGCGGGTCGAAGGCGCGGTGCTGTATTACGGCGTGTACGACCTGGCCGGCAGCCCGAGCGTGCGCACGGCCGGCCGCGACACGCTGGTGCTGGACGGACCGGCCATGCTCCCTTCCCTGCACCTGCTCACGCCCGGCATGAGCGAGGCCGAGCGTCGCCAGCCGCCGCTGTCGCCGCTGTTCGGGGATCTCGACGGCATGCCGCCCGCGCTGATGTTCACGGGCGGGCGCGACCCGCTGCGCGACGACACGCTGTCGATGGCGCGCCTGTGGTCGCGGCATGCGGACGTGGAACTGGTCGACCTGCCCGAAGCGCCCCATGGCCTGATTCATTTTCCTTCCGCGATGGGCCGGGCGGCCTGCCTGCATGCGCATGCCTGGATCAACGGCCTGCTGGCCCGTGCGCGCGGAGTCCAGGCCTTGCAGGCCAACGCGTGCTAGAACCTAGGTCACCAGCCCCGCCGGCGCCGGCTGGCGCGTGAAAGTCGGCCCGATGGTCGTCGGCCGGTTGCCGTTCCATACCAGCTGGTCGATGCACATGCGCCGCCCCGTCATGGCGGTGTCCCAGACGTGGTAGACGATCCAGTCCTGGCTGCCGTCGGGTGACTTGGTGAAGGAGTTGTGGCCCGGGCCGATCACCTGGCCCGGCCGTGAACTCATGAGCAAGGCCGACTCGCTGCCGTCTGGGCGCGTGAACGGCCCCAGCGGATGGTCGGCCACCACATAGCTCACGCCGTAGTTCTCTTTTTCCCAGGCGCCGCCGCTGTAGAAGCAGTAGTACTTGCCGCCGTGGATGAGCACCGAGGCGCCTTCGACCGTATGCCAGTCGTAGACGGCGTCGTACATCGCCCGTCCCTTCTTGAACAAATGCCAGTCGGCGTGCGGGCGCGCCACCGTCACCGGCTTGCCTTCGAGCCGGTCCATGGCCAGCAGGCGGTCCACGACGATGCCGGTGCCAATGCGGTGTTCGTTCTCGAATTCCAGGAAGTCGACGCAGTAGTACAGGTACCACTGTCCGTCCGCGTCGAGGAAAGGATGGGCGTCGATCGAGAACGGCTGGTCCGGCACCAGGAGCACGCCGCAGTCCTGGAACGGGCCGATCGGATCGTTCGAGACGGCCACGCGCAGCTGGTGGCGCTTGCCTTCGCTGTCGCCGGACGAGTAATACAGCCAGAACTTGCCCTCGTTGAAGGCGACTTCGGGCGCCCAGAAATGGTCGTCCCCGGCCACCGACAAGGCGTAGCCGGCGCGGTGCCAGTCGACCAGGTCGTTCGACACCAGCACCGGGAAGCGCCCGCCGTCGGGGCCGTCGGGCGCGGTGCCGTAGGCGAAATACCGCCCCTCGTGCTTGAGCACGAAGGGGTCGGCCATGATCTCCGGGAAGACCGGATTGGTGTAGGTATTGTGCATGACTCCTTCCTTGCAGCGGACGGCGCTGCCGATATTGGATTCCTTATCAGTCAGCATTGATGATCAATATGACAAACCTAGCCGAAAACACACCGGAATGGCGCACTCAAGAAACGCCGGGAATCGCTTCAAAACTGGAGGTTTTTCGCCACCGAATCGCACTCGCCAGGAGCAATACTGCCTTCGCGCTCAGCTCCTGCCGGACGGGCGCGGCAGCGCGGCGCCGTCGGCGTCGAACAGGTGGCCATGCGCCGGGTCGAAGACGAGCAGCACGCGCGCCCCATGCGCGGGCGCCCGCTCGTCGGCACGGCATTTCACCGACACCATCTCGGGCAGGCCGTCGGCCTGGACATGGACGATGCTGGTGTCGCCCAGGTATTCGACCAGGTTCACGGTGGCGGGGATGCCGCCTTCGATCTCATCACGGGTGTCGATGCGCAGGTGTTCCGGACGCACCCCGAGGGTCACGGGCGCGCCGGGCGCGGCGCGGGTGGCGTCGGCCGCCACGTGCACCATCGCGCCGCCGGCCAGGCGCACCCAGGCGGCGCTGCCCTCCTCGCCCGCCAGCGCGCCGGGCAGGAAGTTCATGCGCGGCGAGCCGAGGAAGCCGGCGACGAAGCGGTTGGCCGGACGCTCGTACAGGTCGAGCGGCGTGCCGGCCTGCTCGATATGGCCGCCATTGAGCACCACGATCTTCTGGCCCAGGGTCATGGCCTCGACCTGGTCGTGGGTCACGTAGAGCATGGTCGCGCCCAGCTCGCGGTGCAGGCGCGCCAGCTCGACCCGGGTCTGGCCGCGCAGGGCCGCGTCGAGGTTCGAGAGCGGCTCGTCGAACAGGAAGACTTCGGGCTTGCGCACAATCGCGCGCCCGATCGCCACGCGCTGGCGCTGCCCGCGCGACAGCGCCTTGGGACGGCGATCGAGCAAATGGCCGATCTGCAGGATCCCGGCGGCGCGCTCGACCCGCTCCTTGATCTCGCTGCGCGGCACGCCGGCCAGCTTCAGGGCGAAGCCCATGTTCCCGGCGACGGTCATGTGCGGATACAGCGCGTAGCTCTGGAACACCATGGCGATGCCGCGGTCGGCGGGCCGCACGTCATTGCAGACCAGATCGCCGATCTCCACCGTGCCTTCGCCTGCCTCTTCCAGGCCGGCGACGATGCGCAGCAGGGTCGATTTGCCGCAGCCCGAAGGGCCGACCAGCACCACGAATTCGCCATCGAGGATGTCGAGGTCGATCCCCTCGAGCACCGGGTTGCCGTCGTACGCTTTGGTGATGCCCTGCAGGCGCACAGATGCCATTGAATCTCCGTAAATTAAGCTTTGAGGCCGGTGGCGGCGAGGAAGCCTTGGGTCACGCGGCGCTGGAACAGCACGTAGGCCAGCGCCACCGGCAGCGCGCCGCTTAGTGCCGCCGCCATCAGCTGGGCGTAGCGCACGCCGAAGGCGTCATGGGTCTGCGTCAGGCCCAGCGGGATGGTCATCATGTCGTTCGAGGTGACGATGATGAAGGGCCACAGAAAGTTGTTCCAGGCCCCGATGAAGGTGACGATCGCCATCGCCCACACGATGTTGCCCGAGACCGGCAGGTAGACGCTCCACAGGATGCGCAGCGGCCCGGCCCCGTCCATCACCGCCGCTTCCCGGAAGTCCGCGGGGATGGCGTCGAAGAACTGCTTGAACACGTAGATGACCACGGGCGCCACCACCTGCGGCAGCACGATGCCGGCATAGCTGTTGATCAGCCCGAGCTGGTTCATCATGCGAAACAGCGGCACCAGCAGCGCCTCGAAAGGCACCAGGAAGGCCAGCATGGTCAGCCCGAAAACCAGGCTGCGGCCGCGAAAGCGCAGCTGCGAGAAGGCGTAAGCGGACGTCAAGGACAGGGCCATCGTCACGACCGTCACCAAGAGGGCCACCAGTGCGCTGTTGAACAGCCAGCGCCCGACCTTGCCGGCGGCGAGCACCTTCGCAAACGCTTCCAGGGTCCACTGCTGCGGCAGCCAATGGAAGACGGCGGACACGGTCTCGTGCTCGGGCCGCAGCGCGGTGCTCATCGCCCACAGCAGCGGCGCCACCCACATCGCGGCCAGCAGCACTGCTGCAACACCGCCGATCAGGGCCCAGCCCAGGTTCGCGCGCGCCTTCATGCGCGGCGTCCGGCCAGCCGGCGCACCAGGCCCGCGTGCAGCAGCGACAGCGTCACCACGATCACCACGAAGGCCACCGCGATCGCCGCCGCATAGCCGGCATCGCTCTGGGTAAACGCGGTTTCGTACATGTAGTGCAGGGTCACGCGCGTGGTGTTGAAAGGCCCGCCCGTGGTCATGATGTAGGTCTGGCCGAAGATCTTCATCGAGGCGATCAGCTGCAGCACCAGGGCCATGCCGACCACCGGGCGCAGCGCCGGCCAGGTAATGGCGCGAAACAGCGTGAAGCCGCGCGCGCCGTCGAGCGCCGCCGCCTCGTACAGCTCGAGCGGGATGTTGCGCAGGCCCGCCATGAACATCAGCATGTTGAAACCCACCGTCCACCAGATGGTGTCGATCGCCACCATCGGCATCGCCCAGGTGAGGTCCGCGAACCAGGCGCGCTGCAAGCCCAGCACGTGGTTCACTACCCCGGAAGACGGCTGCAGCATCCAGTCGGCGATCAGGGTCATCACCGAGACCGGCAGCACGAAAGGCAGGAAGAATGCGCCCTGCAGCCAGCTGCTGGCGCGCGTGAAGTGGCGCACCAGCAGCGCCATGACCAGGCCCAGCACCGTCAGCGGAATGACGGTGAGCAGCGCAAAATAAAAGGTATTGCCGACCGCCGCCCAGAACGACGGGTCCTGCACCAGCGTGACGTAGTTGTCGACGCCGATGAAGGCATTGGTGCGGGTCAGGCTGCTCTCCGTGAGGCTCATGTAGAAAGTCTCGAGCGCAGGCAGGAAGTAGAACAGCAGGAAAGTGATGGCGAAGGGCGCCAGCAGCAGCGCCGCCAGCAGCGCGTCGCCACGGCGCGCGCCCGGCGGGGAAAGGGAAGCTGTCATCGACGCTTTCACTGAAGGGTCAGTACCGGGGAGCGCGCTTGCGCACCAGGCGCGCCGCCTCGGTCTCGAACATGCGCAAGGCCTGCGCGGGCGTGAGCTGCGAGGACAGCGCCGCCGGCAGGAATTTCGACGCCAAGCGGTAGGCGAGCACGTGGCCGCCCTCGGCCAGGTTGGTCATGCGCGACAGGTGCACGGTGGCCAGGTCGGGGCCGGCGCCGACCACCGAGGAAGTAATCAGCTTGGTGTAGAAAGGCTCGCCCCATTTCAGCGTGGTGCTGACGACGCGCACCTCGCGCTGGCTGGCGTTGAAGCGCCCGACCAGGTCAGCCATGCGCGCGCCATCGCCGCCGCTGAGCAGGGTCCACATGCGCACTTCGACCTGCGCATGCGCCGGCGCGCTGGCGAACACCGCGGCAAGCGCGGACGTGCACAGCGTGGCGGCGAGGCGCACGGTGGATGGGGTCAAGCCTGTCTCCTGGATCGTTCCGGGCATGATGCCTGTTTTATCAATTAATACTAGCAAATAATGATTAGCCTGGCGACTTGCCGAACCGCGGGCGGCATCCCGGCGCGCATGCGTGCCGCATGAAATGCGCCCCGCCGCGCTATTGCCGCGTCCCAGGGGCTATGATCCGGGCTCCCCATCCGCTGGAGTCCCCATGCGCCTTGCCTGCCTCGCCCTGCTGTCCGCTACCTTCTTTATCGCCCCTGCCCGCGCCGACCGCCTGGACGACGCCCTGCTCGCCGAAATGAAGCGCCGCCATGTGCCCGGCCTGTCGGTGCTGGTCTTCAAGGACGGCAAGGTGATCAAGGAACAAGGCTATGGCCTGGCCAATCTCGAGCACAAGGTGCAGGTGACGCCGCAGACGGTGTTCCAGTCCGGCTCGGTCGGCAAGACCTTTACCGCGGCGCTGATCCTGCTGCTGGAAAAGGACGGCAAACTCAAGCTCGACGACCCGGTCTCGCGCCACCTGCTCGCGACACCTGCCGGCTGGGAAAAGATCACCATCCGGCACCTGCTGTCCCATACCTCGGGACTGGGCGACCCCTACGAGATCATCGATTTCCGCAAGGACTACACGGACGAGGAACTGACCGCACTGGAAGCGGCCGTGCCGCTGCGTTTCGCCCCTGGCGAGAAGTGGGCCTACAGTAATATGGGCTATCACCTGCTGGGCTTCATCGCCAACCGCGCCGGCGGCAAGTTCTACGGCGAGCAGCTGCGCGAGCGTGTCTTCGCCCCGCTGGGCATGTCGACCCGCGTGATCAGCGAAGCCGACATCATCCCGCACCGCGCCGCCGGCTACGAATGGAAAAGCGGCGCGCTGCGCAACCAGGCCTGGGTCGCGCCGCGCCTGAACACGACGGCGGACGGCAGCCTCTACCTGACGGCGCGGGACCTCCTGCGCTGGGACCAGGCCCTGTACGGCGACACCATCCTCGACGCGCGCCTGCGCGCGGCGGCATTCACGCCGGTCAAGCTCAACGACGGCAGCGACGCGCCTTACGGCTACGGCTGGTTCGTCGACACGGTCAAGGGACGCCGCCACATCTCGCACGGCGGCGCCTGGCAGGGCTTCCGCGCCCAGCTGTGCCGCTACGTGGACGACAAACTGACCGTGGTCGTGCTGGCCAATTCGGATTCGGCGCGGCCGTCAAAGTTTGCCGACTTGATAGCGGCGCATTACGTGCCCGCGCTGTTCGATGCGCCGGCCAAGGCGATTCCCGATCCGGAGCCAGGCATGACGGCCGCGGTGCGCGAGGCCCTGGCCAGCCTGGCCGCCGGCAAGGCGCCGGCGGGCGCGAATGCGGAACTCGGGGTCAAGCTCACGCCCGCCGTGCTGGCGCGCGTGGCCGAAGCCCTGGGTGAGGCCGGCAAGCTGAACTCGGTCGAGCTGCTGTCGCGCAGGGACGAGGCGGCGGGACGGCGGCTGCGCTACCGCTTCGGGTACGACAACGAGACGCTGCTGGTGTCGCTGGTGGTCGACAAGGCGGGGAAGTTCAACGCCTTGAACTTTTCACCCGAGTGATCCCAGTGTCCGCAGACAATGAATGAGCATGCACGCTTATCAACGTACATTTTCACGAACTAATATTTAAGAACGATCACGATGCCTGTATACCTGCACGGAATAAGCGCAAAAAACTATAGAGGCATTGGCTCGCAACGTCAATGGGCGTCGCCACTAAGAGAATGCAACTTCTTCATTGGAACAAATAATAGCGGAAAGTCAAATTTCCTGAATTTGATATCATCACATTTAATTGAGGCTATCAACAACTCACGGCGCGGATCCCACCTTACTCTCGAGCCATTGGAAATCCACTTGGGCGCGACAAACCACGAAGTCGAAATCGGTTTCGCAATACCTGTCTCCGATGCCATTGAGCGAACAAAGCACCTGACGCACGACCAACGGTACGCTGCAACAGCCAGTCAGGCATTAGAGAGACTTTTGAATTCCCTTGCCGAAAAAGAGCTGATTTGGATGAAGGTTTCAGCAACCAATCTGACGGATTGTGTATTCGAAAAGTTTTTACCAAGTGAAATAAAGCGGGCCATTCCGGACCACGATTGGAATTTGATTTGGAAGTCCATGACAGGCGGCAGTGGCGGCGGGGTAGATGAGCATTGGATTCCAAACGTGACGCAGCGACTATTGCATGCCCTCCGCATTAACTACCCAGAGGCGAAGCTCATTCCGGCGAAACGGCAGATTGGGAAAAAAGGCGAGAGTTTTGGTGATTTTAGTGGAGCGGGACTAATAGATAAACTGGCAGAGCTTCAAAACCCAAGCCCAACCAAACGTGAATTAAAAAAGATTTTTGAAAAAATAAATCATTTCTTGCAGGACGTCACTTCCGACGCATCTGCATTGATAGAAATCCCCCACGATCGAGAAGAAGTTCTCGTTCATAAAGGAGGAAGGGTGTTGCCTCTATCATCTTTGGGAACGGGTATCCACGAAGTGGTAATGATCGCAGCGTTCTGCACTTTAACGGAAAAATGTATCGTATGCATCGAAGAACCCGAAATCCATCTCCATCCCCTACTACAGAAGAAGTTGATTAGGTATATTACTGAAAATACCGATAACCAGTATTTTATTGCAACTCACTCAGCTAGCATTATCGATCAACCCGGTGCCGCGGTTTTTCATGTAACTCAACAGAATCAATCAACTTTTATTGACTTAGCAGCCGTACCAGCACAGCGATTCAGGGCTTGCCACGATCTTGGGTATAGAGCTTCCGACTTTCTCCAAACAAACTCGATCATTTGGGTTGAAGGGCCGTCTGATCGGGTATATATCAAACACTGGATAGCCGCACTTGATTCCGAATTACGAGAAGGAATCCATTATTCCGTGATGTATTATGGCGGACGGCTCTTAAGTCATCTGAGCGCTACGGACGATGAGATCGATGAATTTATCGCACTGAGACGACTAAACAGGAACATGGCTATCGTAATTGATAGCGACAAATCCGCTTCATCTAGCAAGATCAATGACACAAAAAAGCGTATTGTTTCTGAATTCCTGACCCACGGAGACCCGGCCTGGATTACCGCCGGGCGGGAAATTGAGAATTATCTTAGCCGTGAAGCCCTAAATAAAGCTCTTTCCACATTGTACCCAACATTTTCAGATGTTGAGAGCACCGATAAATACGCACACAGGTTACATTTTGTACAAAAAACAAAGGCAGGCACGATCAAGACCGATGTAGATAAAGTGAAAGTGGCACGTGCTGTGTGTGAAGGCCCTGCAGACTTGACGGTTCTAGACTTGTCAGCTAAAACTCGTGAAATCATTTCAATGATTAAAAGAGCGAACGCCTGACCCAAGACTAGTTAGCTAGTCAGCCGTTAATTATGTTTGAGCCTCCTCTTGACGGCAGAGGAACCTATTCGTCGCGAACCCACTTAACGGCTTGATTCGTGTGATCACTCCATTCAGCGGGTCAGGACGCATGTCGATACGCTAGCGCTAGCGTCAAGCCACGCTTCAGTGACTACTGCAAATAGGATCCTCTTCGTCAGTGTCGCAACGGACGAAAAGAGCTCTCCACGTTCTTGAGAACTGCTATCTCGTAGCGCAGACCTATTCGAACTTTCGGAAGATTACCCGCAGTGAGCCGGGGTCAAGAGGTCAACCGGCAAACGTACAACGGCATGCGTTGCACGGTGCGCAGGGGTGCGGGGTAAAATCTCCCCTTTGTCCCGGTACTTCGTATGTGGATAGGTGTGCTGTGCGGCCTGCTGGCCGGTGCGATGTGGGGGCTGGTGTTCATCGTGCCCGAATTCCTGGGGGCCTTCTCGCCGCTGGAACTGGCCGTCGGCCGTTACGTCGCCTACGGCGCGATGGCCTTCGGCCTGCTGCTGCCGCGCCTGAAATCCCTGTTCGCCACCCTGCTCCCGAGCGACTATGCGGCGCTGCTGCGCCACGCGCTGGCCGGGAACCTGGTCTATTACATGCTGCTGGCGGTGGGCGTGAAGTATGCGGGCGTGGCGCCGACTTCCCTCATCGTCGGGATGCTGCCGGTGGTCGTGACCTTGCTGGGCCGCAACGACCACGGCGCGCTGCCCTTGCGCCGCCTGGCGCTGCCCCTGTTGCTGATCGGCGCGGGCATCGCCTGCATCAACATCGACACCTTCCTGCATGCCGAGGCTGCCCAGTCGAACACCGCGATCGCGCTGGGCGTGCTGTGCGCGACGGGCGCCCTGCTGTGCTGGAGCTGGTATGCGGTCGACAATGCGCGCTACCTGAAACGCAATCCGCAGTTTTCCAGCGCCCAGTGGTCGGCCCTCTATGGCTTGTCCACCGGCGTCGTCGCGCTGCTGCTCGGTGCGGGCGCGCTGGCGTGGACGCTGGCGTCCGGCGAGCTCGAGCCGGCCTCTCCGGAACGTAACTGGACCCTGTTCTGGGCCTGCAATGCCCTGCTCGCGCTGGGCGCCTCGGTGATCGGCAACCACTTGTGGAACGTGGCCAGCCGCCGCGTGCCGGTCACGCTGTCGGGCCAGCTGATCCTGTTCGAGACCCTGTTCGCGCTGCTCTACGGCTTTTTGTACCGCGGCCATGGACCGCGCCCGCTGGAAATAGCCGCTATCGCGCTGCTGGTCGCCGGCGTGACCTGGTCGGTACGCCTGCACGCCGACGACAAGGACGCCGTCGCCTTCGAAGCCTCAGCGCTGCAGGCCGGACACGGCGACCTGGCCGAAGGTGACGGCGTGGCCGGCGCCGCCCATCCCCACAAGTCCTAGTTTCGCCCCGCCGCCCAGGCGGTGAGTCCAGGCGTTGCCCCGCAGCCAGGCCTGGACGAATTGTTACCTGGTCGGCATATTTTATTAAGCGAAACCGCCGTAGGACTATTGCCCGTAATCAAGTACTGATAGACTTAGAAACTCAGCAATTCCGGCGCCGCCACTGCAGCCGTCAAGACGCACACGCCGGCACGCCCACCGTAATGGGTTCGGTGCCGGTAGAAAGAGGATCCAGGCTAGTTTCATGTGCAAGAAAGAGTTTCGCCAGAACCCGTCGCTGCCGGGCGGCCCATCCATGCCGTCATCGACCTTCCTGTCCCGCCTCGGCGGCGCGCTGCTGTGCGCTGTGCTGGGCATGCTACTGCTCGCGCTGCCGGCCCGCGCCGCGGCGGGCATGGCGCCGGCGCCCCTGCTGCTCGGCCCCGGCATTGAAAAGGTCGAGGCCTGGGACGCGCTGTCGGTGCTGCGCGATCCAGCGGGCCAGCTCGATGCGGCGGCGGCGCTCACCCATGCCGGCTATGGCAGGCCGGACTCGGCCCGCGCGACGCTCGGGGTGTACAGCGGCGTGGTGTGGATCCGCATCCCGGTCGTGGCGCCCCGGGACGGCCCCGACTCCTGGGTACTGCACGCCAACTTCGGCCTGATCGACCGCATGGACGTCTACCTGGCCACGGATGGCGTGCTGCGCCACGTCGCCGTCACCGGCAAGAACCAGAAGCTGGCCGGTTCGGCGCTGGGCGGTCCCACGCCGGCGCTGCAGTTGCGCCTGCCCCCCGGCGCCGCGCATACCGTGCTGCTGCGCATCGACACCGAGGGCCCGAAGATCGTCCCCCTTGCCTTCTGGCAACTCGAGGCCTTCCACCGCGCCTCGCTGGCCGATCAGCTGCTGCAGGGGATGCTGTTCGGCCTGGGCTTTTCGCTCTTCCTCTACAGCGTGGCCCAGTGGATCAACCTGCGCGATGCGCTGTTCGGCAAGTACGCGCTGCTGGTCGGCGGGGTCACCCTGTATACATCCTGCTGGTTCGGCATCGCCAACCAGTATTTCTGGCAGGGGAATGCATGGCTGAACCAGCACGCGGCCGGCATGCTGTCGCTGACGGCGTCCTGCGGCGCCTACCTGTTCATCGACCACCTGCTCACGCGGCCCGGCCAGGACCGCCTCTCCAGCTTCCTGCTGCGTACCGGTGCGGCACTGTGCGTGCTGGGCGCCGCCGCATTCGGCGCGAACCTGATCAGCCATGCGGTGCTCGTCGCGCTCGTCGCCAGTCTGGGCATCCTCCCGATGCTGCTCGGCCTGCTGGGGGCCTACCGGCGCGCGCGCGCGGGCGACACCGTCGGCACCTACCTGCTGGTCGGCTGGGCCGTCAGCTTCACGGCCGCGCTGATCTCCGCGCAGATGATCAACGGTAACCTGCCGGCCAATTTCTGGACCCTGCACTCCCTGCAGTTCGGCGTCAGTTTCGACATGCTGGTGTTCATGCGCATCCTTGGACTGCGCACCCAGGTCATGCAGGCCGCCATGCTGCGCGCCGAAGCCAGCACCCGCATGAAGTCGGAATTCCTGGCCAACATGAGCCACGAGATCCGCACGCCGATGAACGCGATCATCGGCATGAGCCGCCTGGCCCTGATGGACGAATCCGATCCGAAACAGCGCAATTACCTCGGCAAGATCCTCGGCGCCAGCGAGCATCTGCTGGGCATCATCAACGACATCCTCGACTTCTCGAAAATCGAGGCCGGCAAACTGGCGCTCGAAACGGTGCCCTTCTCGCTCGCCGACCTGCTCGGACATCTTTCCGATATCACCGCCGTACGTACCGGTGCAAAAGGCATCGCACTGGTGTTCCGGGTCGACCCGGACGTGCCGCCGCGCCTGGTGGGCGACCCGTTGCGCCTCGGCCAGGTGCTGCTGAACCTGGCCGGCAACGCGATCAAGTTCACCGAACGCGGCGAAATCGTGGTGTCGGTCGCGCTGGTGCGCCGCGAGGGCGATACGGTGACGCTGCGGTTCGGCATCAAGGATACCGGCATCGGCATGAGCGAGGACCAGATCAAGCGCCTGTTCCAGTCCTTCAGCCAGGCCGACAGCTCGACCACCCGCAAATACGGCGGCACCGGCCTGGGACTGTCGATCTCGAAGCAGCTGGTGGAGCTCATGCAAGGCAACATCAGCGTCGCCAGCACGCCGGGCGCAGGCAGCGTTTTCACTTTCGAACTGCCGCTCGGGATGGCCGATGCCGCGCCATCCGCCGCGGACGCGCCGGTGCACGGCGCGTCGGTGCAGCAACTGCGCGCAGCCATGCCGCGCCTGGACGGCGCGCGCATCCTGCTGGCCGAAGACAATGCCAACAACCGCGAAGTGGCCATCGACTTCATGGCGGCCGCCCGCATCCAGGTCGACGTCGCCCTCGATGGCGTGGAAGCGGTGCGCATGGCCGCCGCCGGCGACTATGACCTGGTCCTGATGGACATCCAGATGCCCGAACTCGATGGCCTGGGCGCGACCCGCGAGATACGTTCGATCGAGCGCCTGCGCAAGCTGCCGATCGTGGCCATGACGGCGCACGCGCTGCCCGAAGACCGGGCGCGCAGCCTGGGCGCCGGCATGAACGACCACGTGACCAAGCCGATCGACCCGGACCTGCTGCTCTGCACCCTGCTCAAGTGGATCGACCCGGCGCGGCTGGCGGGACGCAGCCTGGCGCCCGCCGCCGTGCCGGCGGCGCCGGCCGTGGACGCCGGCTCGGCGCCGCTGCCGTTCATCCCCGGTGTCGACTGGCAGGCTGCGCTGGCGGGCGTGAACGGCCAGCGCAAGCGCCTGGAGAAACGCGCCGGCAGCTTCGTGCGCGAATACGGCGACAGCCCGCAGGTCCTGCGCGAGGCCCTGGCATCCGGCGACTATGCCCGCCTGCAGGCGCTGGCGCACAACCTGAAATCGAGCGCGGCCTATGTCGGCGCCTTCGAGCTGTCGGCCCAGGCCGGACGCCTCGAGCAAGACCTGCGGGCCGGCCAGTTCGACCTGCTGGGCGCCCGCATACCGATCCTGGCCAGGTCCAGCGAAACGGTGCTCAACGGCCTGGCGCGCCTGGCCGCCCTGCCGCTGGCGCAAGCCGGCGGCGCCGCCGGCCTGCCGGACGTGATGGCGCGCCTGGACGGCTTCCTGGCCGACGACGACGCCCGCGCCGAAGATGCACTGGCCGAACTGCAGCTGCTGCTGGCCGGGACCGCGCACGCTGCGGCGCTGGACCCGATCCGGCGCGCGGTCGAGGACATCGAATACGCGGCGGCGCGCCCGCCCCTGTCCAGCCTCGCACGCCGCCTCGGCAGCGGCGCCCCGGATGCCGTCGAGGAGACCCGCGCATGAACGGGACCGACGTACAGAAAGTGCTGGTGGCCGACGACGACGCGATCAATCGCGACGTGCTGGGCGAACTGCTCAAGCCCGAATACACGGTGGTGCTGGCCAAGAACGGCGTCCAGGCGCTGGAGCGCGCGGCGCGCCATGGGCCCGACCTGATCCTGCTCGACGTCATGATGCCGGACATGGACGGCTACGAAGTGCTGCGCCACCTGCGCGCCGATCCGCGCACGGCGCACATCGCCGTCATCTTCATCTCGGGCCTGGACCGCCCCGAGGACGAGGCCAACGGCCTGAAGATGGGTGCGGCCGACTACATCACCAAGCCGTTCAACCCGAGCGTGGTGATGGCGCGCGTGGCGGTGCACCTGCAGGTGGTGCGCCAGCGCAGGATGCTGGAACGGCTCGCGAACATCGACGGCCTCACCGAACTGGCGAACCGCCGCCGCTTCGACGAAGTGTATGAACTCGAATGGCAGCGCGCGCGCCGCAACGGCCAGCCGCTGTCGCTGGCCCTGCTCGACATCGACGCCTTCAAGCAGTTCAACGACCGCTATGGCCATCCGGCCGGCGACCGCGCGCTGCGCGCCGTGGCCCGCATTGCCGCTGCCGGCATGCGCCGCCCCGGCGACCTTGCGGCGCGCTACGGCGGCGAGGAACTGGTGCTGCTCATGCCGGAGACCGACGCCCAGGCCGCGCAGTCGGTGGTGGCAGGGATCTGCGACAGCATCGCGCTGCTGTCGATCCCGCATGCGGCATCAAGCGTGGCGCCGCTGCTCACGGTGAGCGTGGGCGGCGCGACCCTGGTGTCTAACAGCTGCGAGCAATCGAGCGAGCTGTTCGAAGCGGCCGACACCCATCTTTACCGCGCCAAGCAGTCGGGCCGCAACCGGACCGTCTGGCGCAACGAAGACTAAGGCAAGCGCTCAGCCGCGGCAGACCAGGCCGAAGCGGGTCGCCTCGCAGCCGCGTTTCATGCAGGCAGCCGCGTGGTAGCCGGCGGCGCGGCACAGGCGCAGGGTTTCGGACAGCGGCCCCTCGGCCCCGGCTTGCTGCCCCGGGGGCGCTTGCGGCTCGGGCTGTGCCGGAGGCGGCGCAGGCCGCGCAGGCGGGCGGCTTGCGGGCGCCTGGGTTTGCGCCAGCAGGCGCTCGCGTTCCCTGGCCGCCCAGGATAAATCCGGCGCGGCGCGCGCTTTCTTCGGCGGCGCGGCGGCGACGCGGCGCTCCGGCTTCTTCTTGACTGGCACCGCCGCGACGCGGCGCTCGGGCGCGCGCTTCGCCTTGGGCGCGGCTGCGGCGCGCGGTCCAACGGCGGCCGGCGGTTCCGCCAGGGTGGGCGCCTGCGCGATGGGCGCCGCTGCCGCGGCCGGGGCTTGTGCGGCAGGCGCCGAAGCCACCGGCGGCGGCAGCATCCGCAGCGGCGGCGGGGTCCAGGGGGGCGCGGTTTCCGCAATCGGGGGCGCAGCAGCCGGCAAGGCCGTTGCCGTCTTCGCGGGTGAATTCCCGGCCACGACCGCCAGGGTGGACTGGACCTGGGTGTCGCGGTACATCCAGGTCGCGGCGCCCGCCACGGCCACCACGGCCGCGGCGGCAACGGTCCAGCCCAGCGCCTTGCGGCCCCAGCGATCAAGCCAGGGCGCCGGCTCGTTCGGGGGCGGAATGGGCCAGTCCGGCTCGCGGCTGGAAAACGACGCGGGCCAGGGCGCAATGCCGGCGGCACGCGGCGGCGGCGGCGGCGGACTGGCGGGCGCCGCGGGCTGCGCTGGCGTATCCTGCCCGGCGAAATCCGCAGCAGGCGCAGGCGGCAGGGTTGCGCGGCTGCGCCAGAC
Organism: Telluria sp. ZT3P39; assembly: GCF_059685935.1. Lineage (NCBI taxonomy): Bacteria > Pseudomonadati > Pseudomonadota > Betaproteobacteria > Burkholderiales > Oxalobacteraceae > Telluria > Telluria sp. ZT3P39. The sequence goes on along the minus strand of NZ_JCASIH010000035.1, from coordinate 16,668 downwards.
CGCGGCGCGGGCGCGCGGCTGCGGCGCTGGCCCGGGCGACGCAGGCGGCTGGAGCGGTTCAGGCGGCGGCGGCGCCGGCCGCACGCGGCGCTCAGCCAGTGCCGATGGGCCGGACTGGCTGTCGCCGATGTCTTCCAACAAACGGTTCTTCATGACGTAGGCCTGCTGTGAAACAAGCCGAGTGTAGCCCAAGGCGCGCAAACCTGGGTAGTCGCGTGCGGCGGGTGCGCCACAGGTCGTCGCCTGCCCTGTTGCGCCGGTCTCAGGCCTTGGCCGGGCGGTGGGTCACGACCCGGTACAGGTACCAGGCCAGCAGAATGCCGAAGATAATTTTCGACACCGGATCGATATACTTCCCGATCTGCTCGTAATTACTCTCCAGCAAGAAGCCACCGGCCGTCAGCACCCCGGTCCAGGCCGAGGAGCCGATGGTCGAATACAGCAGGAACTTCCCAAGGGACATGCGGGCCAGGCCGGCCGGCACCGAAATCAAGGTGCGGATGGCCGGGATCAGGCGCCCGAACAGCACCACCGAGCGGCCGTGGCGGTCGAATGCGGCAATTGCCTTGTCGACATCCTCGGCGGTCACCGTCATCCAGCGGGCATGGCGGTCGGCAAATTTCTTCAGGCGTTCCTTGCCATACACCCTGGCCCCGACATACCAGGGCATGGCGCCGGCGATCGAGCCGGCGGTCCCGGCAATCAGCACTCCGGCCAGGCTCAGGTCGCCGCGGGCGACGACGAAGCCGGCGAAGGGCATGATCAGTTCCGATGGGATTGGCGGGAAGATATTTTCCAGCGCCATCAGGACAAAGACGCCCAGGTAACCGCTGGTTTCGAGGAATTTGGTAATGAACTGGAACATGAGGCAGGACTCCACTATTGGTGCAGAGCGCACCATACCATCTTGCCAAGAACGCTTGCGCTCGCCAGATGCAAGACAGGCAATGGCAGGGTTGCCACGACTTCGGTACCATGGGGGATTCGCCACCCAAGGAACCGCAATTGCTCAAGCTTAGCCTGGACGCACTCGAGATCGTCGAAACCATCGCCCGCAAGGGCTCGTTCGCAGGGGCCGCGAAGGAATTGTTCCGGGTTCCGTCCACGATCTCGTACACGGTGTCCAAGCTCGAGGACGACCTCGGCGTGCGCCTGTTCGACCGTTTCGGCCCGAAAGTGGCGCTGACTCCGGCCGGCAAGGAATTGCTCAAGGAAGGCCGCTACCTGCTGCGCGCCGCCGGCGACCTGGAGTCGCGCGTGCGCCGCGTCGCTTCCGGCTGGGAAACCGAACTGGCCATCGGCATGGATTCGATGCTGGGGCCCTCGAGCCTCCAGCCGGACATCGAAGCCTTCTACGCCGTCGCCGACCAGACCCGCCTGCGCCTGGTGCGCGAGGTGCTGTCCGGGACCTGGGACGCGCTGCTGGATCGCCGCGTCGACCTGCTGGTGGGCGCGGCGGGCGAAGGCCCGTCCGGCGGCGGCTATACCGCCGAGCCGATCGGCAGCAGCGCCTTCGTGTTCGCGGTGGCGCCCGGCCACCCCTTGGCCGGCGCCGGCCATCCCCTCGACAAGTCCGACCTGCTGCCCTATCGCGCGGTGGCGGTATCGGACTCCGCGCGCCAGTTAGGTGCGCGCACGGTGGGCCTGCTGTTCGGACAGGACAGCTTGACGGTACCCGACATGGAAACCAAGTACGCCTTCCAGCTGCAGGGACTGGGCTTCGGCTTCCTGCCCGAGGCCTGGGCCCGCCCCGCCATCGAGGCCGGGCTGCTGGTGGAAAAGGCCGTGGTCGAGCCCAAGCCCGACGAGACCTTCTACCTGGCCTGGCGCAGCGGCGAGGAAGGCGCGGCGCTTAGCTGGTGGCTGCGGCGCATGCGCGAGGACTCGCCGTTTGCGCGCATGATCGCGCGGCCCTGCGTGCAGGTGCATCGCCAGGGCCTGTCCCCCTAGGCAGGCCTGGCGAAGTAGACGAAGGTGCTTTTCGGGTAGACGTGCCGGTACAGCGGCCGCGCCAGGGTCTTGAGGGCGGACTTCGGATCCATCCAGCCCGAGCTGCTGTTGTAGAGCTTGCGCAGCGAGGGCCGCAGCGGCGCGAGCCCCGCCTCGCGCCCCATCGCCACCAGCGAATCGTAGGTGAATGAGTTGATGTGCTCGAAGGGCGCGATCGGCATGATGTCGTCCTTGCCCAGGGCGGCAAAGCTCCTTGCGCCCAGCAGCTTGCGGATCGCCTTGCCCGCATCGGGCACGCTGATCTTGACCAGCCCGCCAGGGCGCAGCGCCGCGGCCAGCTGTTTCAGCACCGCGCCCGGCTCGAGCAGGTGCTCGAATACCTGTTCGGTATTGATGAAGTGGAATGCACGCTCAGGCAGCGCATCGGACTCGACGATACGGATGCCGACCGATTTCGCATAGGCGATCCGGACCTGCGACAGCTCGGCGCCGCAGACGTCGAGCCCGTAGGCACTGGCCATCTTCGACCATTCGGCCCAGCCGAAGCCGAAGTCCAGCGCCTTGATCTCGCTGGGCCGCAGGCCGAAATGCGCCAGCACGAATTCCACCTGGCCGGCCAGGTAGCGGTAGTCGTTCAGGTCGAAGCGCGAGGCCACCGCGGCGCGCTCGGTATCGGGCAGCCAGCGGTCGTAGATTTCTTCGAGCAGCACCAAGGAGGGCACCTGGGCCTGGTAGGCCAGCGAGCAGTGGTCGCAGCGCGCCAGCTGGTAGTCGTAGCCGGCAAACGCGCGGTCGACCCGGCGCTCGTAATGCTCCTGCATGTAGCGGGTGATGCCGGGACTGTCGAGCGGTTCGCTGTAGAGCAGCTTGCCGGCATCGCGGTGGCAACCGGGACAGCGGTCGCGCCTGACGAGGATCGGTTGTGTCGAGTCTGGCATGCCGCTCTCCTCTGGCTCGTGGAGTGGATGGGTCCTTGCCCAGGACTGCTGGAATAGTAGTCCAAACGGCGCGGCCATGCCACCCAGGAGGAGCGCGGCGGGCGCGCCCCTGCCTGCCCGCCTCTTTTTACTGCGGCAGGTCGAACACCAGGATCTCGGCGTCCGCGGCGCCGGCCAGCTGCACGGCGTCTTCACCGGTCACTTTCAGCGCATCGCCGCCGGCCAGCGGCACGCCATTGACCGTGGCGCTGCCGCGGATCACGTGGACATAGGCCTGGCGCCCGGCCGCCAATGGGTGGTCCAGCGTATCGCCGCCGTTCATGATGGTGGCGTAGATCGACGCATCCTGGCGCATCGACACCGAGCCTTCGCGCCCGTCGTTCGAGGCGATCAGGCGCAGCCGGCCCTGCTTCGAGGCGGCGTCGAAATGCTTTTCCTCGTAGCCCGGCGCCTCGCCCACCGTGTTCGGCTCGATCCAGATCTGCAGGAAATGTACGCCTGCGTCCTTCGAGTGATTGAACTCGCTGTGCACCACCCCGCTGCCGGCGCTCATGCGCTGCACGTCGCCGTAGCGCAGCACCGAGCCGTTGCCCATGCTGTCCTTGTGCTCCAGCGCGCCATCAAGCACGTAGGAGATGATTTCCATGTTGCGGTGGCCGTGCGACTCGAAGCCGCGGCCCGGCGCCACGTGGTCTTCGTTGATCACCCGCAGCGGTCCGAAGCCCATGTGCTGCGGATCCTGGTAATGGCCGAACGAAAAAGTATGTTGGGATGTGAGCCAACCGAAACTGGCGGCGCCGCGCTCATTGCTTTTACGAACGTTCAACATGGAGTTCTCCTTGGTATGGGGTGGACCATCGAACCCATCGATCATCGCGGGACTGCGTGGCCTATTGCTGCCCGCTAGCGTTTGTTCGATGCGATGGAGCCATTATGCTCGGTTCGAGGAGAACTGAAAAACGGATAATGTGCGGGGCTTTCATCGAAATTTTCGATCATTCTTCGACCGAAGCCACTTCACGCGCGCCGACATCGCCGCCAGCGCGCCGGCGCCGAACACCAGCCAGGACGCCGGTTCCGGCACGTTCGCCGGCTCAGCCTGCTTCAACAAGCCCTGGGTGCCGAAGCAGTCCAGCGACATGCCGCACGGCCCCTGGTCGCTGCGCGCGGCCAGCAGGGTGAAGGTACGCCCCTCGCTGGCCAGGTGGAAGTCGGACTCGCCGTTGTTGGCGCGGATCTCGCCGCTCAGGAAGCCGCCCGGCAGGAAATCCAATGCCAGCCAGATGCGGTCTTCGAACCTGTTTGGTGGGCTGCCGGTCTGGTAGTCGATGATGTTGCGGCTGCCACCCGGGTACTCCACCGAATAGCGCAACGACAGCAAGCTGGTTTGTGAATCGATGCAGCCGGGGTCGCGGCACAAATTGTTGATTCCCAGCATCAGGGAGCCCGCGGCGACCGCAGCGTCCGAGAAAACCAGATCCAGGCGGATGTCCCACGGCATGGTCGGGCTATCCTGGGTCTCATGCCAGCTGTACATGACGTCGGCTTGCGCCGCGTGCGCGGAAAATGCGCAGGCCAGCATGGCAAAGAGGTGTTTTACGGTCACGATAAGCTCCAAAAAGTATCTACGTTATTTAATCAAAGCAATATTCACGCCTTGTTCCGTTACTCTGCATAAGCCCTTGATTTTGTGGATATTTCCATGTAACCAAAATTACAACGAAGGGCGATTGTTAAATTTTCCGACACTAGCCGCCACGTTTTAGTTCTGGACGGAAACGGCCGCAACGGAAGCCGTGCCGATATAATCTGTCTGTTGTGCAACCACTAAGGAATGACCCGATGAAAGTGCTTCCCCTGTTTCTCCCCCTGGTCCTCCTGTCCGGCGCCGCGCTGGCGGACGATGCCGCCATCCTGACGTGCCGCACCCTGGGCGACACCGGCGCGCGCCTGGCCTGCTACGACGCGATCCAGCTCGGCGCCAAACCCGCGGCCCAGTCGGCAAGCGCTCAGGCAGCCGCACCTGCCCGCAGCAGGGAAGCCGACTTCGGCATGGAAGCCGTCAAGCGGCGCGAAGCCGAACCGGCCTCGGTGACGAGCACCGTCGTGGGCGACTTCGAAGGCTGGGGACCGGGTTCGCAGATCCGCCTCGCCAATGGCCAGGTCTGGCGCATCACCGACGGCAGCGAAGCCATCCTGCCGCGCAGGCGCGAGGCGAAGGTGACGATCGAACGCAACGTGTTCGGTACGCTGTTCCTGAAGGTGGACGGTTCTAACAGCTCGGCGAAGGTGCGCCGGGTCCAGTAAGCGCGCGCGTCATGTACTGTGCGGCGCCGGGATAGGTGGCGAGCGCGGCGCGCGCGGCCAGGCATCCAGGGCTGCTTGCGCGGTAGCCGAGGCCCGACCAGAATCCGGCCGTGTCCTGTACCGACACCAGCGCCGACGCCGATAAACCGCGCAGCCGTGCCGGCTCCAGCAAATGGCCCACCAATGCGCGCGCATGGCGCGAATGCGGTAGATGGTGTCGTGCATGCTGGGTCTCCCGGGGGGCCGGCATGGTAGCACGGCGCCGTCGCCCTTTCGTGCTTCGTTCCCGCACTGCCGTCGTTTGTCGCGTCTCGCTATCCTTACCCTGCGCCAGTTCCTACACTGTCTCCATTGCTTTATAGTATTAATAAAAGGAGAACACCATGTGGCGCCGCCTGATGAACTGGTATGACGACCTGGAACAGGAGCAGCTCGCCGTGCTGCTGCACCCGGAGCTCGCAACGAAGACGCCGCCGGGCTTCCGGCGCTGGAACGCCGGCAAGCTGGCCGCGATGACGCCGGTCGAGCGCGCCCGCCTGCGCGAGTTCTGCATCACCTACCGCGGCGCCCGGCTCTGGAAGGCAGTCGGCAAGTGGGCCGCGGGCTTCACGCTGCTCGCCGTCGTACAGCACCTCGTGTTCGATGATCCAGGACTGGTGCCGGCGGTCATCCTGTTCAACCTGGCCGGTTTCCTCCTCCTCGCCGGTGGACTGAGCATGTGGTACAGCCCCACCGAGATCCTGCGCGCCAAGGGCAAGCTGGTGACTGGCGCCATCGGCGGCGCGCTGCTTGGTGCTCTTGCCTCCTTTATCGTCCTGATGCTCTCCAACGGCCACTCACTGGACGACATCTTCCCGCGCCTGTCCCGCCTGGGCATTACCGCTGTCGGCGCCGGATTGCTCCTCGCGGCGCCGATCCTGCTGGTGGGCGCCTGGCGCCGCCGGCAATATGCGCTCCAGGCCGCGGAGCTGCAACGCGAGGCCGAACGCGAACGGATGGCGCGCGAAGTGAGCGAATCGCAGCTACGCATGCTGCGGGCCCAGATCGAGCCCCACTTCCTGTTCAACACCCTCGGCGCCGTGCAGCAGCTGGCAGCCGATGGCGCCCCTCGCGCCGCAGCCCTGACCGCCGACCTGATCGCCTTCCTGCGCGCCAGCTTCAGCGACATGCGCAGCGCACAGGTCAGCCTGGCCACCGAGTTCGCGACCACCGCATCCTACCTGCGCGTGATGCAGGCCCGCATGGGCGCCCGGCTGCGCTTCGACCTGTCCTTGCCCGAGACCTTGAAACAGGTGGAGGTACCGAGCATGATCGTCCTGACCCTGGTGGAGAACGCGATCAAGCACGGCATCGAGCCCTCGTTACGCGGCGGCGCGATCCTGGTGACGGCGCTGGCCGCCGATGGAGGCGTGACGGTCCGCGTCCACGACAGCGGGGTCGGCATGAGCGACACGCCCGGCAGCGGCGCAGGCCTCGACAACGTCCGCCGCCGGCTGCAGTTGGCCTATGGCGACAGCGCCGCCCTGGTCCTGCGCGACGCCGAGCCGGGGGTGGTGGCCGAACTGGCGCTGCCCCTTGCGGCGCCGCTCATGATGAAGGAGCCTGCATGACCCGCGTGCTGATCGCCGAAGACGAACCCCTGATGCGCGAGCGCCTGGCCGGGATGCTGGCCGCGCACTGGCCCGATGCGCAGGTCGTGCTGATGGCCGAGAATGGCAACGACGCCTGGGACGGCTTCCTGGAGCACGAGCCCGAGGTGGTCTTCCTCGACATCCGCATGCCGGGTCTGTCCGGCCTGGAAGTAGCCGAGCGTATCGGCGACAACGCGCACGTGGTGTTCGTCACGGCCTACGACCAGTATGCGGTCGACGCGTTCGACGCCGGCGCGGTCGACTACCTGCTCAAACCCGTGCAGGCCGACCGCATGGAACGGGCGGTCAGCCGCATCCGCGCGAAGCTGAGCAAGCCGCCCGCCGACCTGGGCGACCTGCTGCGCCACCTGAAGACCGCCCTGCCCGGCGCCCCGCCCGAGAAAATGAAATGGATCAAGGCAAGCGTCGGCCGCCAGATCCGGCTGATCGACGTCGACGAGGTGCTGTTCTTCCAGTCCGACACCAAGTACACCCGGGTGGTGCTGCCCGACTCCGAAGCGCTGGTGCGGGTACCGCTGAAAGACCTGCTCGGCGGGCTCGATCGCGACCGCTTCTGGCAGATCCACCGCGGTACCCTGGTCAACGTCCACGCCATCGCCGCGGTCGAGAAGCTCGACGCCGAGCGCATGCAGGTGCTGCTGCGCGGCTGCAGCGAAAAGCTGCCGGTAAGCCGCACCTTCACCCACCTGTTCCGCGACTAGGCGAGCGCAGCGTCTTGATTTTTATTGTCCCAGCCGGAGCTTCCATGCCTGCGAACTGCACGACAGACTTGCCCACGATTGTCTTCAGGCAAGCGACACACGCCGACATCCCCGCCATGTCGGCCATACGCTTGTCCGTCACCGAGAACGTCCTGCGCGACCCCAGCCGGGTGACGCCGGCCATGTACGAAGACTACCTGGAGGCCGCGGGACGCGGATGGGTGGCCGAAATCGACGGCGCGCTCGCCGCGTTCTGCTATGCGGACCGCCAGGACGGCTCGATCTGGGCCCTGTTCGTCAGCTCCGGGCACGAAGGACGGGGACTGGCCAGGCGCCTGCTGGCACTGGCCGTGGACTGGCTGTTCGCACTGGGCCACCGCCAGGCGCGCTTGACCACGACTGCCGAGACCCGGGCCGACCGCTTCTATGCGCGCCAGGGCTGGCAACGAAGGATGCTGGGCCCGGCGGAGGCGGAATATACCCTCGCGCATGACAGCGCCGGCGCGAATCGTGCGCGGCGTGACGCCGCCGGGCAATCGATCATGCCGATGGAATGACAAGGTCTGCCTGGTCCACAAGGCTTGCACGGCGCGCCCCGGCATGCGCTTACCCGCCACCCTGCGCCGGCGCCACCGGCGAACCTGCCGGCGCTGCTCGCCACCGCCACCGCCATCGACAGCACGTCCGCGTGACGCCGGTCGCATGCAGGCGCTGCTGCGCGGATGCGACGAAGAACCGCCTGAGAGCCGTCATGCCGTTCAGTTACGGCAAATTCCTTCCGTAGCTGGCGTCTGTCGGCATCGTGCTGCGCCATGTGGCGCGGATGCGGCGGTTTCGGCCGGGTCGGGCGCGGGTATTGTCTTCGTCGTCAAGGCTTGCCAAGCGCGTCCACCGGCCCGGTCACCGTGACGACGAGGCGCAAGCCGCCGATCTCCTGGGGCAGGCGTGCCGCGACACCAGCATCCATCACGCCGACCACCAGCGTTTCGCCGCCCGGAGGCCCATGGCCAATGCCAACCGAAGTCACGCCCTCGATGGCGAGCAATCCGGCTTCTTCGCGCGCCAGCAAGCCCGCAAGCTTGCCCACGGGCGCGGCAGGCGCCGGCTTGTATTCGACTGCACCGGAACCGGAAAAGTCCGGTGTCGAACGGGGTTTGTCAGTCATGTCTGCCTCCTGGAGATCTGGTTGCTTAAGTATAGATGCAATCTGCCGCTACCTAAGCTTGGATGGCTGGCTGCCCTGCCCCTGCGCGCCGGGCAGCCATGGCCGGACTACGGGAGCAGGCGGATGTCCAGGGCTGCGAGCACCGCACCGATCGGATTTGCGAAGGTGACGCCGCCGCCGCCCGCGAACAGGAGACCGACGGGCCGCACGCCCTCGGCCCAATGCCAGATCAGCGAGCCGGAATCACCGCCGGCCGAGAACGGGTTGGCGTTGACCGACTGGATCGCGATCTGGTTCCGGAACAGCGCCGTGCCCCTGCCCGGATAATTGACATTCACCGACACGCCGATCTGTGTGACCCGCCCCTGCGTCAGGGCGGTCGTGCGACCGCTTTTGCCGACGACCAGGCCAAGCGAGGCGGCGAGCGGCGCCGTGCCCGTGCGGTAATAGGCCGCGCTGCCGCCCGACAAATAGTACTGCTCGCCGCGGATGCGTTCGTGCCAGGCCCAGCCGATCGCGCAATCGACGAAGTTCGCCGCGCCGCCAAACGCAATTGGCACCCAGCGCGCCAGCACGGCGATCTGGTCGCCCGGATGCCGGCCAAGGTCCGCCGCGCCCGGCTGGATGATGCTGTCACCCACCGCCGCCGCGTTCGAATTGGCGAGCACATGGTTGTTGCTGAGGATGAGATGGCGATTGTTCCAGGGCGCCGTCAAGCCGATTGCACGGCTGCCGAGCGTGCCTGCAGTGACGTTGACATGCCCGACCGACACGCCACCCGGAGCCGGGCGATGACGGGCGCGGTGCGAGTAAGCGTCGACCACGCCGACGGGTATCTGCTGTACCGGCACGCTCGACAAAGCGCGGGTACCGGCCGCTTGCGCAAGTTGGCCCAGCAGCTCGTCGCGTGCAAGGACACTCTCGGTGTACAGGGTGAGGGTCGGCTCGCCGGGACCGCCGGCGCCGAAGCCGATGCTGTCGGGATCGGAAAGACCGATACCGACGCCGACAATGCCGGTTCTCGACGGAGCATCCGCCAGGGCTGCGAATTCGCCCGACGCGGTCAGCAGCATCGCCTCGACTTCGTCGCGAAGGGCCAGCAGGTCGGCCGACACCCCTGCTGCCTGGAAGATGGCTTGCTGCTCGGCCTCGTAGCCCAGCGCATCGAGACTGGCGGAGGAAGCATCCGGATTCTCCGGGGCACTGCCCGCCGATTTACCGCCGGGTTGAGCACCGGGTTGAGCACCGGTGTTGTCGGTTTCCCCGGGATTTTCCGTGAGCGGGATTTCTTTGTTCCTTGTTGCCATGACGCCACCTCCTGTTCATTTTTGTGAATTCAATAATGACGGCTACGGTGCTTCAGCGACAAATAAAACCAATACGGCAGTAACGCGTTGATTAACCCTCCAAGAAATTGCGGATTAGTGCATATTGCCGAAGCGCGGAACCGGCAAACCTCCGCTGGAACACCTTGACGAACCAGGGCTTTATGCGGCAACCCCTGTAAGCGCTACATATGCGAGCGCTCAATAAACCCGTATGAACGGAACGGGCAAGCGCTTGTCCCGGTCCGGCTCTGAATACGCGCGAGCTCTTTTATGCAACAAGTCCAATTGGTTTTGTTCCTGGAAAGCCGCAATTGATACCGATAGACATGTCCCACGGGCCCGGGAAAAGCTACGTCAGGGTTCGACATTTCCGATTGAACGCGAGTTCCCGTCGCGCTGGAATCACATAATGCCCTTGCGCTTGCCGTCAACGCCGGCAGACGCGGGAATCACGGCAAATGTTTACTCCGAACTTGATAATTAAAATTAATAACCTTACGCAATGCCCTTATATTCCAAAAACATATTTGCATGAATTAATGGACGCAGAATATGATGACAAGCGCGACAACCCCGCAGACGACGCCGGAAAACGAAGGCCTCCGGGCGGTATCTCAGTTCGACCCAGACGCCTATCGGAGCGGTCACGTCCACATCGTCGACACCGACCGCAAGGTCTAGTACGGCAAGACGAGGCAAGGCAAACATGAAGGAATTTTTCACACCCTCTCAGGATGAGCGCATGACTCCGAACGAAAACGCCAGGCCGCCGCACGCCCCGATCGAATACATCCTCAATGCCAGTTGCCGCGCCGGCATCGGCATCGTCGCCGCCGTCGCCACCTTCCTGGCCGAGCGCGACTGCTATATCTGCGCGCTCGAGCAGTTCGACGACGATTCCACCGAACGTTTCTTCATGCGCGCCGTGTTCCGGCGCCAGGCAGCCTCGCCCGCCATCGGCGACATCCGCGAGCAATTCGCGTTCCTGGCGGCCGGGCGCCTGCAGATGGGCTGGAAGATCCACGACCCGGCCGACCCGGTCAAGACCGTGATCATGGTCTCGAAGGACGACCACTGCCTCGACGACCTGCTCTACCGCCGCCGTAACGGCGAACTGAACATGGCGGTGACGGCCGTGGTGTCGAACCACCTCGACCTGCGCCCGATGGTCGAGCGCGAAGGCATCCGCTTCATCTTCCTGCCGGTCACGAAAGAGAACAAGGCGCTGCAGGAAGCGCGGCTGCTGGAAGTGGTCGAAGAAACGGGGGCGGAACTGGTCATCCTGGCGCGCTACATGCAGATCCTGTCGGACGAGCTGGCCAGTCGGCTGGCCGGCCACTGCATCAATATCCATCACTCCTTCCTGCCGGGCTTCAAGGGCGCCAAACCCTACCACCAGGCCTTCGATCGCGGGGTCAAGCTGATCGGCGCCACCGCGCACTACGTCACGCCCGACCTCGACGAAGGCCCGATCATCGAGCAGGTGCTGACCCGGGTCGACCATAACTTCAAGCCCGAGCAACTGGTGCGGGCAGGCCGCGACAACGAATGCATGGCGCTGGCGGCGGCCGTCAAGTTTCACATCGAGCGCCGCGTGTTCGTTCACGGCAGCAAAACCATCGTGTTCCGCGGCAGCTGAGTTTTCGCCAGTTTCCAACAAAAATAATGAATTGCCACTCTGCAATGAAACACCGCTATAATTCCTGTAGCGGTTTCAGGCTGCGCCTGGCCTGGCTAGATGGATTTACGGCATGGATAGTTGCCATGGAGTTACATTTCGTGAGATTCCAGACTCCCCCTTGATGCCACAATGACGCGGCGCAGTACCGACCCAGGCCGCTGCCGCCGCTTTTCGACCCTCTCGTAGCCCAGCCGTACCTTTGGACAGACACATCGTGGCCCGCCCCCTCAGCCCAGACGCACTGACAATCGACCCGCTCGGCGGCGAGTTCGCCGACCGCCGCACCGAAACTGCCTATCTCGAGCACCAGCAGCCGCGCACCCGCGCCCAGCTGGCGTTCACCCTGCTGTTCTGCACCCTCTTTTTCCTGTGCTTCTTCGCCACCGACGTCGCGGCGCTCGGCCTGGTGCCGGACACGGCGACCTTGCTGGCGGCCAGGCTGGTGGTGGCCATCACCGCCGGGACCTGCGCCTGGCTGGCGCTGCGCCGGCCGCTGTCGGTCAAGGCCACCCGGCTGGCGGCGAGCATTGCCGAAGCGGTCGCGCTGGGCTGCTTCATGGTGATCGCCGTGCACCGGCCCGCCGAATTCCACTGGCATGCCATGTCGCTGGCGACCATGCTGCTGGTGATCTACCTGTACATTCCGAACCGGCTCGCTTATGCCGCCGGGCTGGCGGGGGCGGCGACCGCCGCCTTCCTGGCCTTGAGCCAGCGCTTCGCCGCGCTGGGCTTTGCCGACATGCTGACCCTCGGCATGCTGCTGGCTCTGGTCAATACCTTCGGTGCGCTGGCGGCGCGGCGCTACAGCCAGGTGGCGCGCGAACAGTTTCGCGCCCAGGTGGTGCTCCAGCACGCGGCCGAGCGCGACCACCTGACCGGCTGCTTCAACCGCCGCTACCTGCACGAGCAACTGATGGGCGCGGCCTCGCCGCTGCGTCCGGGCGAACCGCTGAGCGTGATCCTGTGCGACATCGACAGCTTCAAGCAGATCAACGATACCCACGGCCATGCGGGCGGCGACGCCGTCCTCGCCGGCTTTGCCGCGCTGCTGCAGTCGGTCGCGCGCGAGGGCCTCGACAGTGTGGTGCGCTACGGCGGAGAAGAATTCCTGCTGGTCCTGCCCGGCACCGGCCGCGAGGCGGGCGTGCACCTGGCCGAATTCCTGCGCGCGCGCCTCGGCGCCACGCCCGCCGCCGGCGCCGAAGGCCAGCCGATCTACGCCACCGCCAGCTTCGGGGTCGCGTCCCTCGAGCCCGGCCGGGGGGGCGCGGGCGCGCTCGAGGCGCTGATCAATGCGGCGGACAAATTGATGTACGCGGCCAAACGCAATGGCCGCGACCGGGTGGAGTCAACGGGCCAGCAGGCAGCGCTGCCTGCAGCGGCCTGAATCGCGCCCCGGTATCACTCGGCGATACCGGGACGCCAGTAGCCTGCGACTTTATGCTGCGCATGACAGACCCGCAGGCGAGGATCCTGACCCTCGATTGACATGTCCAATGCCGTTCGTACGTGTGTGAACTAACCGAAGGCCGTCCGCGCCGGCGTTACGCTCGATGCTTCGCTGATAAAAAGGACGGCCATGGACCTGCACCAGGAATTCCCGCTCCGGCTGCGCATCAAGGGACAGGACCGGCAGTTCGAAGTCCAGCCCTGGGTGACGCTGCTCGACCTGCTGCGCGAACGCGCGCAACTCACCGGCACCAAGAAGGGCTGCGACCACGGCCAGTGCGGCGCCTGCACCGTGCTGGTGGACGGCAAGCGCATCAACTCCTGCCTCACCCTGGCCGTCATGCACGACGGCCACGAGGTGACCACGGTCGAGGGCCTGGCCTCCGGCGACCAGTTGCACCCGCTGCAGCAGGCCTTCATCGACTGCGACGCCTTCCAGTGCGGCTACTGCACCCCCGGCCAGCTCTGCTCCGCCGTGGGCCTGATTGCCGAAGGCCAGGCTAACAACGTCGACGACGTGCGCGAACTGATGAGCGGCAACCTGTGCCGTTGCGGCGCCTATCCGCAGATCCGGGAGGCGGTGATCCAGGTGATTGGCATCGATGGCAAGGACAAGCCCGGCGAAGCCGGCAAGCCGTTCACGACTGGTCCGGTGCTCGCATGAACCCGTTCACCTTTACCCAGGCCAAGAACGTCGACGCCGCGCTGGCGGCGATTCAAGCGGGCGCGCGCCCGATCGCGGGCGGCACCAATCTGCTCGACTTGATGAAGGAAGGCGTCATGCAGCCCGGCCAGCTGGTCGACATCAATGCCCTTGGCCTCGACCAGGTCGAGGAAGCGGACGGCGGCCTGCGCCTGGGCGCGCTGGCGCGCAATGCCGACACGGCCTACCACCCGCTGGTGCGCAGCCGTTACCCGCTGCTGAGCGCCGCGATCCTGGCCGGCGCCTCGCCGCAGCTGCGCAACATGGCCAGCAATGGCGGCAACCTTCTGCAGCGCACCCGCTGCTATTATTTCTACGACGTCGGCACGCCCTGCAACAAGCGCGAACCGGGCAGCGGGTGTCCCCCCGAAGGCACGGGCCGGTTGCACAGCGGCATGGCGGTCTCGCGCGTCGACGGCCGCGCCAAGGTCACCGGCGCCGCCAAATATGCCGCCGAAGAAGCCGCGGCCAACCTGGTCTATGGCGTCGTGGTCAGCAGCACCATCGCCAAGGGCCGCATCACCGCCATCGAGACGTTGGACGCGCTGACCGCGCATGGCGTGGTGGCCGTCATTACCCACCTGAACCGCCCGAAGCTCCGCGCCTACGACATCGCCTTCAAGGACATGACGGCGCCCGGCGGCTCGCCGTTCCGGCCCCTGTACAGCGACGAGATCTTCTACAGCGGCCAGCCGGTCGCGCTGGTCGTGGCCAGCACTTTTGAAGCCGCGCGCCATGCGGCCCAGCTGCTGAAGGTGCGCTACGACGAGGAAAAGCACGAGACCGACCTGCTGGCCACCCTCGACCAGGCCTATGAGCCGCGCGCGATGAAGGCGGGCTTCACGCCCCCAGCTCCACCGGCGACGCCGATGCGGCCTACGATGCTGCGCCGGTCAAGGTCGAATCCCAGTTCTATCACGGCGTCGAGCACCACAACCCGATGGAGATGTTCGCCACGACCGTGATCCGGGCCGACGACGGCCACCTGACCATCTACGACAAGACCCAGAGCTCGCAGAACAACCGCTGGTATGTCTCGCACGCCTTTGGCCTGTCGAAGAACAAGGTCACGGTGCGCAATCCGTATGTGGGCGGCGCCTTCGGCGCGGGCCTGCGCCCGCAATACCAGCTGACCCTGGCCGTGATGGCCGCGCTCCAGCTCAAGTGCTCGGTGCGCGTGGTGCTCACGCGCCAGCAGATGTTCAGCTTCGGCCACCGTCCCGAGACCTGGCAGAAGGTGAAGCTGGCGGCCAACCCGGACGGCAAGCTGCAGGCCATCACGCACGATGCGATCCACGAGACCTCGCGCCTCGAAGATTATGTCGAGGTGGTGGTGAACTGGTCGGGCCAGCTCTACGCCTGCGACAACATCAAGCTGGGCTACAAGGTTGTGGCCCACGACCGCCATTCGCCGATCGACATGCGCGCGCCCGGCGCCGCGCACGGCGTGCATGCGCTCGAGGTGGCGATGGATGAACTGGCCTGGAAGCTCAAGATGGACCCGCTGGAGCTGCGACGCATCAACTATGCCGAGTGCAATCCGCTCGACGGCAAGCCCTATTCCACCAAGGAGCTGAGCCAGTACTACGACAAGGGCGCGCAGCGCTTCGGCTGGGCCGGCCGCCCACTCGAGCCGCGCTCGATGCAGGAGGGCGAGGAGCTGGTCGGCTGGGGCATGGCGACCGGGATCTGGGATGCGCTGGTGATGGTGGCGCGCGTGAGCGCGGTGCTGCACGCGGACGGGCGCCTGGTGGTGAGCAGCGCCGCGACCGACATCGGCACCGGCACCTATACCGTGATGTCGATGATCGCGGCCGAGGCCATGGGCCTGCCGTTGGAAAAGGTGACGTTCCAGCTGGGCGACTCGACCCTTCCGATGGCGCCGATCGAGGGTGGCTCCTCGCACGTCACCACGGTGGGCGGCGGCGTGCAGGGCGCCTGCGAAAAGCTGCAGAAGCGCCTGTTCAAGCTGGCGCAGGACATGCCCGATTCTCGCTTCAAGGGCGTGCGCCTGAAGGACATCGACTTCGCGGACGGCGCCATGATGCTGCGTAACCGGCCCGAGACGGCCCTGCAGCTGAGCGAGGTGCTGGCCTCGAACGGCATGGACCGGGTCGAGGAGAAATACCTGATGACGCCGCAGATGCTCAAGCAGCGCAATTTCACGCGGGCCGTGCACTCGGCCGTGTTCTGCGAGGTGCGGGTCAACGAGAAGCTGGGCATGGTGCGGGTGACGCGGGTGGTCAGGGCGGTGGCGGCCGGGCGCATCATCAGCGCCAAGACCGCCGCCAGCCAGGTGAGCGGCGCGGTGGTCTGGGGCATCAGCCAGGCGCTGCACGAAGAAAGCTTCACCGACCACCGCTTCGGGCGCTTCATGAACCACAATTTCGCCGAATACCACGTGGCGGTCAACGCCGACATCCATGACATCGAGGTGATCTTCGCGACCGAGGACGACCGCATCGTCAGCAAACAGCTCGGCGCCAAGGGGGTGGGCGAGATCGGCATCGTCGGAGTGTCGGCGGCGATCAGCAACGCCATCTTCCACGCCACCGGCAAGCGCCTGCGCAGCACGCCGATCACGCCCGACAAGATCCTGCTGGGCGACCACGAGATCCCGGTCCCCGATCCGACCTGACCGAGCCGTTGCAGCCACGCCTCACATGCGCAGGCTTCGCAACTTCGGGGTCAGGTTGAGGCAGTCCGTGATTCATGGACATCCAAATAGGGGACAATATGCCCCGGAAGGATAAACATGAACCCGAAAAAGAAGCAGCTCCCATCCAAGCGGGAG
>NZ_JCASIH010000034.1:0-34187 GCF_059685935.1 Telluria sp. ZT3P39 | reverse complement strand
GACTACGCAGTACTTCCTTGGCCGTCATCTCGATCACTATCCCATCCTCCCCTGGGACGTATCCTAGGGGACATCTCTATTTAGCGGAGAGGGGACATTACTACTTAGCGCTAACAGTTGTTCAGCTGGCACTAGCGCAAACCGCAACGCCCGGCTATAATGCTGCCTCTTTCGGGTCGTTAGCTCAGCTGGTAGAGCAGCGGACTTTTAATCCGTTGGTCGCAGGTTCGAATCCCGCACGGCCTACCAAAGAATTCAGTAAAGTTGCGAACAAAAACGCCAGGCATAGCCTGGCGTTTTTGTTTCTGCAATCTCCGCGTTCATCCATTTCCACCTTTCGCTCCTGATGCAAGATGCCCGCCCTCGCCTTCCCAGTTGGCGACCTCGGGGGCCATGTCATGGCCCGGTGGACGATAGGTCACGGTCTTGGTGACGGCCGCATCGATTTCCTGGGGTGTGAGCAGCACCGTCGTCTTGCACGTGGTGATGCCGGAGGCATTGACCCTGAGCGCCAGCGCTGCGGCGGTGGCGTTGTCGGGAAGTTCGCCAATGATGACGACATCCCTGTCGCCGAACACGAAATAAAACGCTTCGACCTTCCCGCCTAGCGAGTGGAATAATTGATCGACAGCATCGCGCCGCCGCGTCCCGCCTTCTTTCAGCAGGCCGTTGATCCCCTCGCTGAGATAGCTTGCTTCAATCAGATACTTGGTCATGTGAGTTCCTTCCAAAATGACGTTCGCGACGGAAGAATTCGCATCATACACCTGCCAGCGGTGCAGGGCTGCCGCCGTGTCTCCCCGGCCGCCGGTTTGCGTGGACCGATGTTTGACAGTTCGCTGGGCGCGGCGGTTCAACGAGCGCGCGCGTGAGCAGCCAACTGGGTTGCGCTTGGCTACCCTACCATTTGGAAAAGCGGTTCTGGTCGATCTCTGGTCACGACCGAAGCCCCTCGGTCCAGGTGAATCCGAGGTCATTCATCCATGAGCCTCGCAGAGCAGGGCCGTACCTCGGGCAACCGGATAAAATTGTGGAACAGAAACCGTACCATCGTGACAGCTACTTGCACTTTTAATCCGTTGGTCGCAGGTTCGAATCCCGCACGGCCTACCACGGATTTAGCAGTAGCCAAAAAGGCGTTACGAGTGATCGTAGCGCCTTTTTTGTTTTCGCGATCATGATCAATTTATTATGTTAAGGTCGCTTTCATCAGAATCGTGTTTTCTGCCGCAACTCGACTAATCGAGAAAGTCTCGTAACTCATCTACTTGGCCTTCCGCCCATCGAATTCCGTTTTCAACTATTCTTTTCGTATCGCTTCGCAGCTCGTCCGTTTTCCTCGTCGTACTTGTGACAGCTTGACGACTAGCTTTTGCCGCCCCTTCATAAGCCTTCGCAGACGCATCCGCAGCTTCGCTTGCTTTTCGCCTAGCGAAGTCCGCTGCCTCTTCAGCCCGTTGTCTGGCGGCTGCGGCCGCATCTCTAGCTGATCTTGCAGCCGTATCATATGCGCTGTTTGCAGCAGCCGCTGCTTCGTCGGCTTTACGGTTTGCGTAGTCAGAGGCTTCGACGGCCTTTCGCTGAGCAGCTTCAGCACTTTGTTTGGCCAATGCTGCAGCCTGCTCAGCGGCACTAACAACCTTTTCTTTCGCGGCTTCCCCTGCTGACACAGCGGTATTGATTTTCCCTCGAATCCAGTTTCCACCCTCTGCCCAGACGCTGATACTTGATTCCTCCACGCCTCTTGGTCGAAAATAAGTAAACGGTTCAATATTACCCATGAAATCCACCTTGGAGTCATGTACATAGCGCGCCACAAAATCGACAGCCGTTCGCGGCGGATTCGTGTCCCAAGCATTTATCTGCCAGTCCTTGACCTCGACGTATTGCGCGAGTCCTCGTATGTTGCGTTCGCTAAGACGCAACAATTTTCCGGTTTTGATTATCGACCGATATAGCGAAATATCGGATGCCATTCCTTTTTATCCAAAAACATACTTCAACCTGTTGGCATCTCTGCTCCGGTCACCTACGTTTTTTAATCCTTGCCGATGCATGGCGCCATTTACACTATAGTAGACCTTTAGATGATTTTTTATTTGCGCCTCAACCGGTCCACCTGCACTTGGTAGAGCCGCCATATATGAGCGGTACGACTCGGCAGTTTCGGCCCGACACTCAAAACGTTCTGCAAATTGGGAAGCAGACTGCTTCTTGATGTCGTCGTAACTGAGAATCCGGACTCCACAAAGCAAAGACTCCTTCATCATGTCGAGCATCGGAATTCTTGCATAATTATTATCAACTCCCTGCTCAATTGGTTCATAACCTCCACCTATGTCGGAATGTACGCCAGGATAAACTCGCTCCACCCAATTTCCTGCGAGTGCGCCATTTTTTCTAATTAAGTCAACAGGAAATGAAAATCTTAACTCATGGGCCGCAACAAAATGCACGCAGCGCTCAACCAAACTAGAAACGATTAATTCACGCTCGCTAAAAGGTGTCCGCGCATTTTGAGCGGGAACACCAAATGATGCAACAGCGTCAAACACGCCCATGAAGGTTATGCGCATTGGACACCCGTCATATAGCAAGCTTTTACCATCTTTTTTGCATGATTGTATTACTCGGTTGGAGAAAGCTCGAGCTAACGCCGCACCACGCGAAAACCCAAAGATTGATAGGTTGATGATCTTTATAAGCCTGTGTTTTGACAGTGCAGTATTTAGCTCATTGAAGCTCTTTTCACTATTTTTCTCAGCATACTCTGCAACACAACCTCCCAGTACTTTTGCGTTAGCTATTAATATTTCACGTAGACGTTCGTTTACCATGTCACTTGCTTGCTCCAAACGCCGGTCGCCACCCGAACCCGCGCCGGCGCCTGGAAACCCATCCTCGATCCATGCTGAGGTCGCAGCTATCCAATCGGCAGCTCTACCATTGAATTTTGTTCCTACGCCCGAGATATAAACGGGGTATAGCGTGCCACTCGTATCTGCTTGTGCTGCCAAAAGCGCCGCGTGATAAAGGCGTGCAACGTTACTCCATTTTCTCTTTTCTCGATCAATCTCATCATTGTTCCCAGTACCGTCAAAAAAAATTGCTATATGGATGACGTCACGGCAGTCTTGAGAAGATTTCGGGCTCTCATCCGGCACGTCGCGATTTTTAGCAATTAGGGTCTGAACCTTTTCATTTGCCATGCTTCGCTCTCCAGCCTGCAACAATCCTCTTGCCGCGATCTGTTTCCAACTCAGCCTTAGTTCCTTTACTGAGTTTAATTTCCACCGTGTCGTCGCTATAGATATGGAGCGCCAGCCACTTGACATTTGGAGGAATTTCGTCCAATAGCGGGGCATTCTTCGCTCGAACCGTCGTACCGTTTCCTGGCATGCCTTCCGGGCCATCGAGGCGCCATGTAACCACTTGCGCCCCCAGAACTATTGGCTGCTCAACCATGACGGCATTAGACCCATAAAACGAATGTGCCAACGCTGCCACAAAATCTGTCCCATTCATTTCTACGTCAAAAATTGGCCTATTCAGATAGCTAAATAATGAAATATTCAAGAAAATGCGCACAGGTTTTGCTCCGCAAGCAGAAACCGAAACAAGTGACATGCCAGTACAATACAGGAAGCCACGCCGTGTCATGCCGATCTTTGAGTTACTCATAATTAAGGGAAAACCCCCAATGCATCGCGAAAATTTATTTGTCCTGCCTTGATCTTATTTAACAGCTGAATAATTTCAGTCTCTTGAAATAACTTTTCTTTATAAAAGATTTTCAAGCAAACAAAATCAACTAGATCGCGCATCGAAGTCAGCCCGATATCACGCGCCGTCATTAAAGCCTTTCGAACGAAATCATAGCGTTCTGAAGAAGGAATATCGTTAATAAGATTAGATTGGTTTAGCACCAGATACGACAACACATGATCCGGCACACTTGCCTCGACCAAATCGTCGACTTGTTTTTGGCTTAATACCAGTGCGTGAGGTGTATGCATATTGTTACACGGGCGAATAACGATTGTGCGCAGTGCATTTATCCTATCCCAGTACCACCATTTCGCTATCCCCGATGTCAAAACATGCTGTTGCGTCACGCTCAAAACAGGGCCAGGGACATGAAGGGTGAGATCGTCGTTTTGCCCGACAAGAGAGCCTAGTATTACCCCGTCCCAAAAGGCAAGGAACATTGTTTCCTCATCCGGGAGTGTCACTTGTGTGCAGGCCACAAGTTGATCATAAAGCTCGTCGAATGATTTATAAGTTGCGACTATTGAAAAACATGGCGTTGATGCGCCATGTCGATTAATCCAATCCCATGCACTATCGGAGGAACCTGGTGAGGAAAGTTCTACCAAATAGGGACTATGGCGCGCCACTTGACTCGAGCTTTGTAGATGCAATAAGTTACTGAATTTGTCCCCGCGTGCCAAAATTGCTTCTGGCAAATCCTTATGTTGAGCGCTGTCGGCGATCGCGTACCATTTGAGGGCGGGCTCCTGACAGGCGGTTGCCTCAAACATTTTCACAGCTGGAATCCGACTCTGCATTTACGTACCTTTATTAATGAAGGCAGATCTTTGCGAAGCGCGCTTAACAAGACATTCGACACAGACAGACTGCGGCAAAAAGGGAAGCTTGTAGCGTAAGTGAGTATTTGGCGCAAAGGTTTTCTTCCCGCTATGCACAGTGATTTTTCCGGGACACTGTACGATGATATTTCCGCCATCAATCGTGATATTTGCTCCGTCCGATGTAGCGAGGCTGATCTTCTTCACCGCTGCAAAGTCGACATGAGCGTTCGCGCTGACAACCTGCAACTCGTTTTTGGCATTTACCTTTAACTCATCAGCCTGCGACTGGACATCAACCGCGTCCTTAGCCGTGATAAGTTGCAATCCCATACCAGCATCACTCGGCTTCAATGCACCACCAAGCACTCCAATGGCTTGCTGCGTTTGAAGCCGCATTTTTGCGCCCGTCACCAGCTGAGTGTCCTGGCCGCTCATCAGGACAGTGGCTTCACCATTTGCCAACTGCACACTCGGCCCAGCGCTCGCAGCAAAGCTTTCCATTGCCGAGATCACGACCACTGGGCCCGTCGAGCTAGGGATCTTGTCATCGCCAGACTGCGTATTTTTCGCAGTGGCGTCAGCAAGTGCGGCGTTCAAATCTTTTGTACAGGTCATTCCTGACAAATTACTCAACATCGCCTTCAGCGGCGCGGCCTTGGTGTCCAACACACTCTCATTTGCTTTCGCCGCCCCTAGATGAGCCGCCAGCTCCACGGTTTGATGAGTCTTGGCAGCCGAGCTAAACGCGTCTGCCAGGGCCACCGCTTGCTTCAACAAGGCCACCCCAGCAGCGTTTTCGCCGAATGGGCCCCGAGTCGCCGATCCATGTTCAATCTGGCAACTCGACACCAACAACCCCGCCCCTGCCCTTACAGCCCCATACGCATCCGTCCGCAACTCCGCCCCCAGCCCCCGCACACTCCCGCGATAATTATCAGCAGCGTGAATCAAATGCCCCAGATTCAACTCGCTCCCCGCATGCGTACTCCTCAGCTGCACCCTTCCCTGCCCATCCGTATCGTCAAACAACAACTGCGAATACCCATACCCCCCGCCAAACTCCTTGCTGCGGATTCCCCACTGCGCCGCTGCATTCCGATGCCCCCCGCTATCCGCCGACGCGCCATGCCACACCGGGCTATTCCCGCCAGCCATATTCCCCTGCCCCGAGCGCGCGTGATCGTGAGCGCCTTTGAAACAGGACAGGTCAGCCTCGCTATCGCGCCGCCCACCCGGAGTAGGCAGGACACCACCCTCCCCCTGCCCGTTGTACAAGGCACCAACGACCAAGGGCCGGTCGATATCCCCCTCCAGGAACTGCACCAGGACTTCCTGGCCGATCCGCGGCAGGAAATGGTGGCCCATGCCGCCACCCGCTGAACGTTGCGCCACGCGCACCCAGCAGGTCGCATCCCCACTGTCCTGCCAATGGAACCGGATCCGAATACGCCCGAGCCTGTCGCAATACAGCTCGTCCGCACCGTTCGGCTGATCGCTGCCGTCCGCGCCGACGACAATCGCGCTTTGCGCGCCGAAGGCAGTGGGCTTCGGCGCCATGTGTCCGACGCCGCCTGCCAGCGACGGCCGCCAGATCAGCGAAGAAGCCACTGCCTCGAAACAGTTCGCATAGCCCATCTCGCGCGCCTGGCCGATCGCCAGCGCAAGCTCCGACGACACCTCCACGCGCGCAACATCCTCCAGCAACTCCGGAATCGGCCCGAACAGCTCCGCCAGCGCATGCTGCGCAGCCGGCGGCATGTTGTTCACGCCGATGCTCGTCACCCGCAGCACCGTAAACGACGCCGATTCACCCAACTGCTGCAGCGGCGCGCCGATGACCTCTACCCGCGTCCCGGCCCGCAGGGTGCGCACCGTCGAGCGGCCCTGCCATAGCTGGCCGCGTGCTTCCTGCCCCTGCATCTGCAAGTCGGCGTAGCGCTGCGCCTGCTGCCAGTTGGCATAGGCGTACTGTCCGGGCACATCGCAGGATTCGAGCTCCGGCAGCTTGCCGCCGCCGGGGTAGTGGGATGGAGAACTGGCGCCGACCACCTGCCTGGCCTTGTAGTCGACACTGAGTACCGTCGTCAGCGATGCATGCAGGCGCCGTTGGGCCGACAGCGCCTGGATGGTGTCGGACTCTTCCACCGCCCGCGCGCCATGAAAGCGAATGCCCGCCTTCGCCGCGCTGCTGGCGTCCCTCGGTACGGCGCCCAGCCGGCTGCTGTCGGCGAACAGCACCAGGCCTGGGCCGTCCACGGTCTGCTCGATACGCCAGCACAGGCCTTCTTCAGCCAGCAACCGTTGTACGAAGGCCAGGTCGGACTCCCGGTACTGGCAGCAATAGCTGCGCGGCGCCGTATCCGACATGAAGGATGCCGTATCGTCGCTCCAGCGCCAGCGCGCGGATGGCAGGTAGGCGTCGAACACGGCGTCGACGATCTCGATCACGCTCTTGTCTTGCCACACCCGGCTATTGCGCACCTGCTCCAGCTGCCATAGCCATGACGCAATCCGGACCCGGTAGCGGGCGAGGCCGCCATCGCTGCCGAGCATGGCGGCCTCGCAGATCTCGCCGGCAAACCGTTCGCGGGTGCCGTCGGCCAGGCTCACTTCCAGCGCCGCGGGTCGGCCGAGCAGCATGTCGATGTCGAAGCAGGCGTCGGTGGACAGCGCAATCACGTCGCGCCTTCCCACCTCCTTCAAGGCATCCTGGGCGACGAAGGCTTCGACCAGCAGACGGGAGTCGTCCAGACCAATCCTGAGCTCGTACAGCCGGCTTGCACTGCTGAATTCCGCCAACGCGGCGACAATCTGATCTGTCAGCGCAATGCCCATGTCCTTGACAACTCCATATCCGAAGAGGGCTTGCCGCGCAGGGCGGCAGCCGAAGCCACCACGATATAAGCAGGCTTAATTGCAATTCTTGCGCCGTGTCATTCTCTTGCCGCATCGCGGCGGCTGCATGGCCTGGAGAACGCGGTAGCCAACGGGATGACGTTACAATTATTGCAATTCAATCTACCGGTGTGGGACGTGAAATATATCCAGAACATTTTTCTTGTCGGCTATATGCTGATCGTCGGCCTGTTCTTCATCTGCGGCCTGGGCCTGATCGTCCTGGCAGGGGTGGAAACCTGGGATGCGCTCAATCCCCGTTCGGAAGTCAAGGTCCGCGACCGCTTCGAACTCATTCTCGAGTGCATTGGCCTGCTGACGATTGCGGTTGCCTCGCTCGAGCTGGGTCAGACGGTCCTCGAAGAAGAAGTGCAGCGCTCGGTCAACATCAGCTCGCCTACTCGCGTGCGCCGTTTCCTGTCGCGCTTCCTGATCGTGGTCGTGGTGTCGCTGTCGATCGAATGCCTGATCGGGGTGTTCCAGTTCATGCACAGCAAGCCGGAATACCTGCTGCATTCGGCCTCGGTCGGCCTTGCCGCTGCCGCTATCCTGGCAACCTGGGGCCTGTTCATCCGCAATAATGTGGAAGCGGAAAAACTCGAACCGCACTCGATGCGCGAGGTCCAGGCCGAGGACAAGGAAGTCGCGACCTGAGCGAAAAGCCGAGGCAAACTACGCGAATTTTCACAACAATGAAACGAAGCACTTGGATATTCGCGCAAACGCCGCTATAATCTTGGCTTCCTTGGGTCGTTAGCTCAGCTGGTAGAGCAGCGGACTTTTAATCCGTTGGTCGCAGGTTCGAATCCCGCACGGCCTACCAAGATTCAGCAATGAAGGCGTCATGAGCAATCGTGACGCCTTTTTTGTTTTTGTCTTGCCGATCACTGCTTGGCTGTGCTGCACGCCATCGATAATCTTCATGCCCCACGCCATCGCTGCCCCCGTCCACTTCGAGCTCATCATCAAGAAGAGCCGCTTCATCGCCTGCGTCGAGCCGATGCCCGACCGGGCCGGTGCGCAGCAGGTGGTCGCCGGCCTGCGCGCCCGGCATCCGGGGGCGGCGCATGTGTGCTGGGCGCTGCTGGCGGGCGGCCAGTCCGCGGCGGTCGATGATGGCGAGCCCAGCGGCACGGCGGGCCGACCGATGCTGGACGTGCTGCGCCACCAGGACCTGGAAGGCGTGCTGGCCACCGTGGTGCGCTATTTTGGCGGCGTCAAGCTCGGCGCGGGCGGTCTGGTGCGCGCTTATACGGACAGCGTGGCGCAGGCTTTGCTGCAGGCGCAGAAGGTGCCGATCATCAAGCTGCAGGCCTTGCGCTGCACGGCGCCCTATGCGTTCGAGGGCATGGTGCGCCGGGAGCTCGAGGCGGCGGGCGCCACTCTCGACGCGGTGGCGCACGGCGACGAGGTGATGTTCGATTTCAGCCTGCCGGTCCAGGATGCCGGCGCGCTGTGCCTGCGCCTCGACAATGCCGGCCACGGCCGCGTCAAGTGGCCGCGCCTCGAGGACTAGTTCATCTCCCCTCGTATGCGTCGCCGCGGTGGGCCGCAGCCGGCACGGCCTCGGTCCAGACCACTGTCGCAAATTCGCCGTGGAGACTGGCCAGGGCCGTATCGTGCATCTGTTCGGCCGTGAAATGGCGGCCGTCCGGCCCGGTGCGCTCGAAGGTGGCGGTGGCATCGGCCACGAAATAGGTCTCGAAACCGAAGTTGGCACGTAGGCCGGGCGAGCCGGCATCATCGGTTGGGAATAAGACGGAAACTCAGACCAGGGTGGCGTCGCCCAGCGCCTTGGCCGTGTCAAAGGCTTCGTCGCGCAGGGTCTGCAGCGCGGCGGCGTCGAGGAGACCGCCGTCGCTGCTGTCCGGCTGGCTGCCCAGGGGCGAAGCCAGCTCTGCATATCGGTTCGCCAGCAACAGCGTGTCGAGCAGCGTATGCGGTTCGCGATTCAGCACGCCGTCGCGCAGCGCGGCAATGGCCTGCGCGACGTCGGCCGGGATCGCCAGCTTGCGGATGACTTCGGCGCTGACCACGTCCTCGCACAGCGCGCCCCAGTTCTCGGGATCGTCCTCCAGCAGGCCGGGAAATTCGTCGGCGCGCGACAGCAGGTAAAAGCCGCCGACTTCATGCACGATGCCGGCGAACAGCGCGGTATCGGGATCGACATGGGTGACGCGCCGCGCCAGCACCTGGGCCAGCGCCGCGACCTGGGCAGTGTGGGTCCATAGCTGTTCGGCCTTGGCGCGCAGCAGCGGGTCGGCGATGCGGTGGCCGAACTGGCGCACCATCAGGGCGGCCACCAGTCCGCGCAGGCGGCGGTAGCCGATGCGCAGCACGGCCGCGCGCACATTGGTCACCTGCACGCCGCCGGCGCCGAAGGCGGCGGTATTGGCCAGGGCCACGGTACGGGCTGCCAGTTGCGGCTCGGATAGCACCAGCCGGATCGCATCTTCCACATGGCAATCGGGATCTTCCAGGGCGAGCTGCAGGCGCAGCACGGCATTCACGCTGGTGGGAAAGGTGATTTCCCCACGCGCGGCCTGGGCGGCAATGTAGCCGAAAGCTTCGAGTTTGTTCACGCCGGCATTATACCCCCGGTATCAGACGGGTCCGGCCGTTCTCCGTGGCGCCGCACCAACGAAAAAGCCCGGACGCGAAGGTCCGGGCTGCGGTATTGCGGGTAGCGGCGGGCGGGCCGAAGCCGGCCCGCGTGGTTGATTACTTGACCTTGATCGAGTTCTTGACGCGGGTCACGCCTTCGACGCTCTTGGCGACTTGTTCTGCGCGCTCGGCTTCGGCTTTCGACTCGGCAAAGCCGCTCAGCATGACGACGCCTTTTTCGGTCTCGACCTTGATCGCCAGGGCGCTGGTGTTCGGCGCCTTGACCAGGCCGGCCTTGACCTTGGTGGTGATCATGGCGTCCGACACGTTCGCTACACCGCGTTCGCCTGCGCGCTCGGTCTTGGCGGCGGCGGTGGCTGCGGCCGCTTCGGTACGGTCGCCGGCATGTTCAGCTGCCATGTGCGTCTTGTCGCCGGCGTGCTCGGCCGAGGCAGCAACTTTGCGGCTGTCGTTTTCAACGACGCAGGCGGTCTTGCTGCCCTGCTTTTCGCATTTCTCGACAGCGGCGGCCTTCACCGGATCCCTGGTGTCGGTGCTGGCGATCAGGCCGCCATCGTGGTCGGCCCTGGCGCCGGCTGCGGCGGCGGTGGCGCCGGTGGCGCTACGGCCCATGGCGGTATCGCGGCCGGCTTTGGTGTCGGCCAGGGCTGCGGTACGCGCCGACTTGGCGGTGCTCATGCAGCTGTCTTTCGCGTCGCCTTTCATGGTGTCGCATTTTTCTTCGGCCAGTTCGTACTCGGCCTCGGCCAGCTTGCGGCGGGCGGCGTCGCGGTTGTCCGTGGTGTTGGCGTGCTTGGTGACGGCAGCGAGCTCGGCGCGGGCGCGCATCACGTCGGCCTGCTCTTCGCAGACGTCTTCATCCTTGAGCGCGTCGCACTTCTGTTTGGCTGCCTTGTGGTCGGCTTCCACTTTCTGCATCGCTTTGCGGTAAGCCGCATTGTCGTTTGGCTTGGCGAAAGCAGGAGCTGCGGCGATCGTGGCGCCGGCGGCGGTTGCCAGCAGGGCGGCGAGGAGTTTGTTCATGATGTGTCCCTTTATGTTCGGTTTGTTGTGACAGCACTCATTAAACGCCCCCCACCCGACACCATCTGTGCGACAACGTACACTTGTCGATAAAACATCACTTCCTGTTGCGCCCGCACTGGCGCCGGTCATTATTCAGTCTCGAGCAAGCCTTCGCGCCACAGGCCGCCGGCATCGTCGAAGGGTGCGGCGGCGGCGCCGAAACGGGCGCCGTTTTCCGCCAGCCGCACCCAGGCACGGGTATCGTGGCCGCTGCCCGGCACCGACACCCGGTCGCGCACGCCGGCCAGCCAGCGGTAGACCCGCGCATAGTCGCCGGGGTTGTTGCGCCGGGTCCAGGCCAGGGCGACCAGGTCGGCATAGCCTTCTTCGCGGCGGGTTTCGCGCATCGCCTTCGCGGCCTGCAGCAGCGACAGGTCGGACGCCGTTTCCTCGCCCACTTCCTCGAAGCCGGCCGGCAATGCATGCCAGGCTCCTTGCGCATAGCGCCAGCAGTGCGCGATCTCGTGCGCGGCCATCGCTTCGATCAGGGCGCCCTGCCCGGCTTCCGGCACCCCGGCCAGCACGGTCTCGGCATCCGGGTTGTTACGCAGCGACAGGACGAGCTTGCAGCGCCCCTTGTCGAAGCCCATCGCCAGCGGCACGTCGCCGACGCGCGGGCGCGGCTGGACAGTGATGTCGAGCGGCAGTTTCATTTGTTGGGCATAGGCCAGCACCGGGCCGGCGGCGTTGAGCCAGCGGTGTTCCAGCACGGTCAGCTCGGCGGCCTGAAGCGGTGGCGCAAGGGTGGAGGCGGCCAGCAGGACGGCGAGCAGCAGCGGCTTGGACATGATGATTCTCCCGGAGACTATAAAGTGCCTAACGGCAATTCTAGTCTCAGGTTAAGCCCTGCTCGGAGGTATATATTGCGCTGTGTCCAAAAGGATAAGGGCTGCCGGAGCAGCCCTTATCGTTCAAACATTGCTGCTCACAACGTGGCGGGTTCGGGCCGTTCGGTCCTGTCGCCGCGGAACCCGTTCACCGCCTGCGCCAGGCGCTCGGCCTCTGCCTCGAGCGCGGTCGCGGCGGCTGCGGCCTGCCGCACCAGCACCACGTTCTGGGAGATGGTGTCGTTCATTTGCCCGACGGCGCCGTCGGCCTGGCCGGCGTGCGTGCCAGGTCCGGGGCCCACGCCAATGTCGCCCATCAGCTCGCTTACGCGGCGCGACGAGGCGACGATGTCGTCCATCCTCGAGCGGGCTTCATCGACCAGCCGGGCGCCTGCCTCGACGCGCTCGACCGAACTGCCGATCAGTTCCCGGACGTCCCTGGCCGCCGCCGCCGAGCGCTGGGCAAGCTCGCGCACTTCGGTTGCCGCAATCGGGGAAATCCGGCCGCGGCCGTCCCCACGGGCTGCTTCGACCGCGGCGTTCAGGGCCAGGATGGTGGCCTGGAAAGCCAGGGCATCGGCCACGCCGATGATGTCGACGATCTTTTTCGAAGAAGCATTGATCGCCGCCATCGCCTGGGCCAGCTGCGCCGCCGGTTGGCCCGCTGCATCGGTCCAGCGCGCCGGGGAGGCAGCGCGGTCGAACAGGCGCTGCAGGCCGCGCGCGATATACCAGGCACTGAAGGCGCCGGTCACGATCGCACACAGGAACAGCAGCAGCATCCAGCCGGAGAACCCGGACGCCAGGCGGCGCGCGCCGGCAGCATCCTCGTTATGCAGCTTTTCCTGCAGCGCGATGAAGCCGTTGATGCTGGCAAGCCAGTCGACGAAAGCCGGCGCCGCCTGCTGCGACAGCAGGGCCTGTGCGTCCGCCACCTGTCCGGCGGCGTGCAGCGCCACCACGCGGTCGATCAGCGGCCGGGTGCGGCGCTCCTGTTCCTTGATGGCCGCCAGCGCGTCTTTTTCGGCGGGCAGGACGTCCGGCAGCTCATGGAACAGCGCATCCATCGGCGAAGCCGAGCGGGCGTAGTTATCGTCCAGCGTCTTGATCAGGCCGATCGGCGCGGCGGCGCGGGCCGCATCGGCTGCCAGGACCACGTCGCGCAGCGCGATCGCCCGGTCGCGCACGCTGGCGCGCAGGTTCACTGCGTAGCGCTGCTTGACGCTGGTAACGTCGTTGATGTGGTTGAGGGCGCGGTCGATGTCCGCGACGCGGCCGGCGGCCAGCATCGACAGGACGATCATCAGGAGGAAAAAGGCGCCGTAGCCGAGAGCCAGGCGAGCGCCGATGGTCAGGGGCTTGTTTGTCATGTCCATACTCGAGGTCGACTACCGGGACCGGCGCGCACAGGCGCCAATAATTTCCCAGCAGCAATATCCCGACTATATCATGGCGTATGTACCAATTGTTTGGACGGCCACACCAAGTGGGGTAAATCCGGCAGTACTGTTGCGTAGCGTCCAACAATACTGCCAGAAAGACCACAAGCCCTTACTTTGCGAGCCCAGCGGCAGTGACGAAGGCCGGGCGGATATCGTTCGGCACCGTCGGCTTCAGGCGATCGAGCGCCTTCTGCACTTCCGGACGGATGACGACGTACTTGTCCATCATCGCCTTCGCGCGCGCATAGTCGCCGGTGGCTTCGATGGTCAGGAACTCGCGGTCGAGGTCCATCACGGCCTGTTTGATCTTCTTGAAGTCCACCGAGAACGTGCCGTCGCCGTTGGCCACGAAAGCGCCCTTGTCGAGCAGGTAGTTCACCTGGATCGCCATGCCGCGCGCATGGGAGGAGGTCAGGCCGAAATGCAGGGTGCGGAAGCTCGAGGCCAGGAAGGTGTTGTACAGCTTGCGCTCGGCTACCGCCCCCTGCCCCAGCCCGTCCTTGAGCAGGCCCTTGTCCATCATGTAGCCCAGTGCCCACAGGCCGGTAATGTCGGCCTTGGCTTCCTCGATGGTCGAATAGGTGTCCTTCAGGTCCTGGCGCGGGGTCGATTCCTTGCCGTCCTGTTTGGTGTGATGCGGGCCGAGGCCGTGCATGATCTCGTGCGCGAGGATGTGGGTGAAGAAGGAATCGAAATCGAGGTCCTTCTGGTCGGCGGGGCGCAGCACCAGCTTCGAGATCGGCGTCAGCGTCGACTTGAATTTCGCTTCCTGCACGTTCTTGAGCATCACACGCTTGGAGCCGCGCTCGCGGATCACGCGCTCGTCGTTCGGCAGGTTGTAGGCGGCGGTCTGCACGCCCATGTTGCCGTCGCCGGCGCCATACACCTGGTTGACCACCACCATCGGGGCGATCGCGCCGACCTTCGGGTTGCGGTACTGCTTGTCGACCGGCAGGTTGTTTTCCAGCTCCTGCAGGTGCTTGCCGAAGAAGTCCAGCTTCTGGGTTTCCTTCTGGTCGCGGATGCTGACATAAGCCTCGAAGGCGGCCTTGTAGCCGAACAGCTCGTCGTTATAGGTCTCGTAGGGGCCGATGGTGATGTCGACCGGCGAATCGAGGTCCATCCAGGCGAAGTCCGAGGCCAGGTAGTCGTTGGAGAGGAATGCGTCGGCCCGCAAGCTCAGGAATTTCTTGAGCGAAGCGTTGTCGGTGGAGGCAGCGGCCTCGCGCAGCAGCCTGGCCAGCTTTTCCAGGTCGGCGCGGTATTCGTCCGAGTATTTAACGGTCTTGAACTTGCCGTCCGGGCCGGTGCGGATCACGGTGAAGAACCACTGCGCCTCGGATTTCTGCGCGGCCGGCAGCGCGTTCATCCAGCTTTCCAGCGCGGCCTTGGAAGCGGTCTCCGGGTAGAAGTTGGCGCCTGCGGGCTTTTTCGCAGGGATCTTGATGCCGGCGTACTCCGCGGGCATGAAGGACTGGTTGTCGTCGAGACCGGACCACGGGCCCTTGTTCAGCCAGAACGCGTTCTGGCGCGCACGGCCGAGTTCCGTGCTGTCTTTTTGCAGGGCGGCCCACAGGGCTTCGTTGCCGGACCAGCGCTGGCGCAATTGCAGGGTATCGATGATCCTGGCGGCTTCGATCAGCTTGACGATGGCGGCGCGGTCGCCTTTCGACAGCGCCCTGGTATCGGCGCGCAGCTCGACAGGGGCGAAGCGCTTGGCCATGGCCTTGAGCTGGGTGACGTCAGCCGGTTCGGCCTGCGCGGCGCCGATGGCCGCGAACAGCATGAGAGGAGCGAGGATGTTCTTCATGGGGTCTCAACATTTTAGGGATGACAACGTCATATTGTAATCCTGGGGAGACCCGGTACTGCACTCAACGCACGGTGGCCAGCGCCGGCCCCTGCTCCCACCCGCCGCCCAGCGCGCGCGCCACGGCCACCGTCGCCAGCAGGCGCTGGGTGCGAATCTGCGCCGCCGCCCGGTCAGCCGCCAGCGCATTGCGCTGCGCCTCGGTCACGTCGAGATAGGTCGACACGCCACGCTCGTAGCGCGCCTTGGCCACCAGCAGCGCGCGCGCCGCGGCCTGCTGCGATTGGGCCTGCACCTCGCCCTGCTGCCGGCGTTGCTGTACGTCCGACAGCGCGTCTTCCACTTCGCGCAGCGCCGTCAGCAGGCGCGTGGCGTGGTTGGCCACGGCCTCGTCGTAGCGTGCCTTCGACAGCGCCAGGTTGGCGCGATTGCGCCCGCCATCGAACACGGGCAGCGACAGGGCCAGCGGCCCGAACGAGAACTGGCGCGCACCGCCGCTGGCCAGGTCGCGCAGGTGTTCGGACGCGAAGCCGAAGTTCGAGGTCAGCGACAGCGACGGGTAAAAAGCCCCTTCCGCCACGCCGACCTGGGCGTTCGCCGCCCGCAGTTGCGCCACGCTGGCCGCAAGGTCGGGACGCCGCTTCAGCAGGCTGGCCGGCAGGCCGGCAGGAATGGCTGGGGGCAGCGGCAGCGCGGCGCCGTTGGCGCCGGCGAGCAGCGGCGCGCTGGGCGAGGCGCCCACCAGGGTCGCAAGTAGATGCTCCACCGCGTTGCGCTGGCGCTGCGCTTCATGCAGGTCGGCTTCGGCATTGGCGCGTTCGATACGGGCGCGCGAGACATCCAGCTCGTTCGACAGCCCAGCCCTGAAGCGCGCTTCCACCAGTTGCTGGGCTTCCTGCCGCGCCGCCAGCGCCTCGCGCAGGATCGCCATGTCGGTGTCCAGCCCACGCAGCTGCCAGTAGGATGCCGCCACCTGGCCGGACAGAAGCAGGATCACGCCATCGCGGTCATCCTGCGCCGCCAGCGCCTGCGCATCGGCCGCTTCGACCACGCGCCGCACGCGGCCCCACAGGTCGAGTTCATACGAGAGCGAAGCGCCGATACTGAAGTTGTTGCCTTCGATCGAACGCCCGCCCAGCGCGATGCCCTGCGAGGTTTCCGACGAGGTGCGCGCGTTCGATACGCCCGCGCCCAGCGCCACGTTGGGCGCCTGGCCCGCGCGCACTACGCCCAGCTGGGCCTGCGCCTGCAGCAGGCGCTGCGCGGCGGCCTTCACGCCCGGGTTGTCGCGCAGCGCGCGCTGTTCGAGGCTATCGAGGGTGGCGTCGCCGAACACGGTCCACCAGGCCGCCGGCAGGCGTGCGGCCTCGCTCGTCGCCGCGGCGTGGCGGAAGGCAGGAGCCGTGCTGCCGGCCGGCTCCGTGAATTCCGGACCGACGGTGGCGCAGCCGGCCAGCGCCGCGGCGAGCAGGGACACCAATGCACATTGTTTGACCATGTCTGTTCTCTCGTTTCGTTATCAGTGCGCGCTAGAAGCGCCGCCCGGCGACTTCACCTTGTCGGCCATCCAGATCGCGGCGATGCAGCCGATCAGCACCATGCCGATGATCCAGAAGCCGTCGTTATAGGCCATCACATAGGACTCGCGCCGCACGATGCGGTCGATCACGGCCAGGGCCTGGTTGGCGGCCGTGGCAGGATCCATGCCGCCGGCGATGAAGCCCTGGGTCAGGCCTTCCAGGCGCTGCTGGGTCGCCAGTGAATAGTTCGATACCGCTTCGCCCAGGCGCGCCGAGTGGAAGTGCTCGCGCGTGCTCAGGGCCGTGGCCAGCAGCGCGATGCCGATCGAGCCGCCGAGGTTGCGCGTCATGTTGAACAGGCTCGAGGCCGAGGGCATGTCTTTCGGGGCGATGCCGGCCATCGCGAAGTTCGACAGGGTCAGCATCACGAAGGGCTGGCCGATCGCGCGCACGACCTGCGTGACCATCAGCTGGTCGTAGCCGGTGCCGGCGTCCATGAAGGCGTTCATCAGGCAGGAGCCGCCGAACAGCAGCAAACCAAACGAGCACAGGATGCGGTTGTCCACTTTCGAGGACAGCGCCGCCGCGAACGGCATCACCAGCAATTGCGGCAGGCCGACCCAGGCGATCACTTCGCCGATCTGCATCGGCGTATAGCCGGCGATCTGGCCCAGGTAGAGCGGCAGCAGGAAGGACGAGCCATACAGGCCCATGCCGGTCACCGCCGACAGCACGGTCGCTACCAGAAAATTGCGCTGGCCATAAAGGCGCAGGTTCACGAAGGGGTCCGGCCGGGTCACGCTCAGGGCGATCCAGCCCAGGATACCCACCAGCGACAGCGAAGCGAAGGTGATGATAAAGGAGGACTCGAACCAGTCTTTCGAATTGCCCTCTTCCAGGAAGATCGTCAGGCAGGCCAGGCCCATCGCCATCAGGCTGATGCCGAGCCAGTCGGCGTTCAGCAAGGTCCTGACGTTCGGCTTCTCCGGATTCAGCCCGTAGACCATGCCGGCGATGAGCAGCACTCCGGGCACCCAGTTGATGTAGAAGATCGAGGGCCAGCCATACAGCTCCGACAGGTAGCCGCCCAGGGTCGGGCCCATGGCCGGCGCCAGCGTGGCGGTGAGGCCGAAGATGGCCATGCCGGCCGCGCGCCTGGAGGCCGGCAGGCGGGTCATCACCAGCGTCATCGCCATCGGGATCAGGGCGCCGCCGGTAAAGCCCTGCAGCATGCGGAACACGATCATGCTCTCGAGGTTCCAGGCCGCGCCGCACAGGGTCGAGAACACCAGGAACAGCGATGTGGTGCCGATCATGTAGACCCGCACACCGAAAGCCCGCGTGAACAGTGCGGTCATCGGGATCACGACGATCTCGGCGCACAGGTAGGCGGTCGAGATCCACGAGCCCTCTTCCTGCGTCGCATTGAGCGTGCCGAGGATGTCGCGCAGCGAGGAGTTGGTGATCTGGATGTCGAGGACGGCCATGAAGGCGCCCAGCATGCCGGCGGCCACCGCGATCCAGGTGCGCAGGTCGACGCGGGCGCCGTTGGCGGGGGCGCCGGGCATGACGCCCGCGTGGGCGTCCTTGGTCAGGCTGCTCATGGCAGTGCCTTAGTGCGCAGCCGCGGTCTGGGTGGCTTGGCTAGCCTGGCCCAGTTCGACCTCGGCCACCACCGACATGCCCGGCACCAGGCGGCCGGCGTATTTCTTCATGTCGGCCGGGTCGAGCACGATCTTGACCGGCACGCGCTGGACGATCTTGGTGAAGTTGCCGGTCGCGTTATCGGCCGGCAGCAATGCGAACTGGCTGCCCGAAGCCGGCGAGAAGCTGTGCACGCGGCCCGTCAGGTGCGCGTCCGGCAGCGCGTCAATTTCGAGCGCGACCTGCTGGCCTGGTTGCAGGCCGCCCAGCTGGGTTTCCTTGAAGTTGGCGGTGACCCAGACTTCGTCTTCGACCACGGCCAGCAGCTGCTGGCCCGGCTGCACGCGCGCGCCGACTTCGACGCTGCGCTTGCCGATGCGCCCGGCGACCGGCGCGAGGATGCGGTTGTAGGCCAGCTGCTGGCGCGCATCCTTGAGCTGGGCCTGCAGCACCTTGACCTGGGCCTTGAGCACCTCGCGGCCGGCTTGGCTTGCTCCGATCTGCGCCTGCGCGGCGGCGGCGTTGTCGCGCCGCGCCGCCACATCGGCGGCGGCGCCGGCGCGCGCGGCGCTGGAAGCATCCACTTCCGCCTTCGACACCGCCTTCATGGTCTCGTTATAGAGCTGGCCGAAACGCTCGGCGTCCTGGCGCGCGCGCAGCAGCTGGGCCTCGGCCTGCGCTACTAGCGCGCCGGCGGCGGAAGCCTGCGCCTTCACCTGCATGACCTGGGCGTCGGCCTGGCCGATCTGCTGCTCCACCGAGGCGATCTGCGCTTCGATCTGTTCCACCCGCACGGCCTGGTCGGCCGGATCGAGTTCGGCGATCACGTCGCCGGCCTTGACCACCTGGTTGTCGTCCACCAGCACGCGCGTCACCACCCCGGGCACGCGACTCGATACCGCGTGCAGGCGTCCGCTTACATAGGCATTTTCGGTTTCGACGTAGTGGTGGCTGCGGTACCACATCCGTCCACCGGCGCCGATGGCGGCCAGGGCAATCAGCGCGACCACGCCAAGCACGCGCTTGTTGGGCGGAGTCTTTCCCGGCGCAGCCGCCTGGTTCGGGAGGGTCTGTTGCGCTGCCGGGGTGTGCGAATCTGCCATGGGAACGACCTTGCGAAATGAAATGGATTCGTCGCATTATTTGCCAAGAAACCGATGAAGTCAAGAAATGAAACGGTTGCGTTTCATTCTTGATTTGCGTAGAGTGGGCGCATGAGCAAACCGACGCCAGAACCCACCCAGCCTGCCAAGGCCGCCGGCCGCCCCAAGGCGTCCGAGGTGGAAGCGCGCACCCAGGAATTGATCGACGTGGCGGCCGGGCTGTTCCTGAAGCACGGGTATACCGGTACCAGCCTGGAAACCATTGCGCGCGAGGCGCATGTGGCGGTCCGCACGATCTATGTGAAGTTCGGCGGCAAGGCCGGGCTGCTCAAGGCCGTGCTGCAGGCACGGCGCGAACGCTTCTTCGCAATCGGCGGCATGGACAACGACGGGCGGCCGCTGCGCGAAGTGATAGGGGAGTTCGCCGGCCATTTCTACGACATGCTGTGCGAGCCCGACGCGGTGGCCCTGCAGCGGGTGGTGATGGCCGAGTCCGGCACCAATCCGGAACTGGCCGAAGCCTTCTACGAGGCAGGCCCGCGCATGACCCGCGAGATGCTCGAGCGCTATTTTGCCCGCCCGGACGTCCGTGCCCAGCTGCGCGCCGGGGTGCCGCTGGCCCTGCTGCCCTCGCACCTGATCGCCTGCATCAATGGGGACCCGGTGATCCGCTTCCTGTTCCCGGACCGGAAACCGGAGCGCGAGGAAGCGCGCCGCCTGCTTGCTGAGCGTCTAGAACTGTTTTACCGCAGCATTCTTTAACGAGGCTCTGTGTGTCATCGCACCGACCTGGGGCAATAATGTATGACAATCTGACATCCTTTACAGGAGATGTCATGAACAATAAAACGACAGCGGCGCCCGGCCGCGAGGAGGCAGCATGAGCAAGTCTTCCCGCTATGAATGGCGTGACCAGCAGGCTTCGCTGCAGGAACGCATGAAAGGATTCATGGAGAATCCCGGTACGGAACAGCTGGAAGCAGTCCTTGCCGAAATGCGTACATACGCAGCCGCAGCACAGAATGGCTCGATTGATATTCCGGAACGGTTTATCGCGTTTACCTGAGCAAACCGAATCCTCATCGATGCCGCCCCGCGCAAGCCGGGCGGCATTTTTCATTGTTCAGGTGCGCTTAGCCGGCGACTGCGGGGGCGGGCCGGTCGGCGGATTGCGTCTCGAAATCGAACAGGCGGGTCAGGCAAAACACCTTGCGCGGCGCGCGGTGGCGCTCGTGGATCTCGCGCGTCATCACCTCGACCCGGCGCGGCTGCAGCGCCACCTGGCGCGGATCGATGAAGTCGGACATGCCTTCGCTGAAGCGGGCCGCCAGTTGCTGGGAGATGGTGCCGTGCACGACCGCGGGCTCGCCATGCACGGTGGTGCGGAGCTCGAAGGTGCGCGATTCTGGGAGGACAAAGACTGTCCCGATGTATTCATTGCCGTGTTCGTACATAGCAGTCTCCTGTGGCATTACTGGCGACAAGTGGGCTTGCCGCCGCACGCATCCATCATAGCCTGTCAATACGCAGGCAGGCGCTGGTCACGATTGATATCCACAACCGTAATAAAACTACGGCAAGACGGTTGACTTCGATATGCGGCAGGAGTAGCGTCACCCCGGTGTATGGACGAGCTACTCGCACGAGGTAGGCAAAGTACACGGCAGCTGCACGGACAGGTTGCGAGACCGGCCCTGACCAGCACATAAAACAGATAAACATCGGAGACAACCATGAAACTGCATCAACGCATGCTGGCCGCCTGCATTGCCGGCGCCCTGCTCGGCGCGCCCGCCTGGGCCGCCATCAACCCGACCAAGCTCGGCGCATCCTACGACGCGACCAAGGCCAACGTGACCTTCAAGGTCTATTCCGGCAATGCCACCCGCATCGAACTCTACCTGTACAGCACCGCCACCGGCACCGCCGAAAAGGCCCGCTACACACTGGTCAATTCGGGCGGCACGTGGAGCGTGACGATCCCCACCGCGACACTCGGCACCCAGGGCCTGTCCGGCACCCTGTACTACGGCTACCGTGCCTGGGGCCCGAACTGGCCCTACAGCGCCAGCTGGACCAAGGGATCGAGCGTAGGCTTCGTCAGCGACGTCGACGCCGCCGGCAACCGCTTCAACCCGAACAAACTGCTGTCCGATCCCTATGCGCTCGAGCTGAGCCACGATCCGACCACGGCCACGATGACCAACGGCACCATTTACGCCAGCGGCGCCACCTACCGCAACATCGACAGCGGCACTTCCGCGCCAAAAGGCATCGTGCTGGCCGGAGACACCCAGTCCTTCGGCACCAAGCCGACGCGCGCCCTGAAGGATGACATCGTCTACGAGGCGCATGTGCGCGGGCTGACGATGAACGACACCGGCATCAGCGCCGCCTACCGCGGCACCTACAAGGGCGCCGGCCTGAAGGCGGCCTGGCTGGCCAGCCTGGGCGTGACCGCCATCGAATTCCTGCCGGTGCAGGAAACCCAGAACGACACCAACGACAACGACCCCAACAGCAATAGCGGCGACAATTACTGGGGCTACATGACCCTGAACTATTTCGCCCCAGACCGCCGCTATGCCTACGACAAGGCCCCGGGCGGCCCGACGCGCGAGTTCAAGGAGATGGTCAAGGCCTTCCATGACAACGGCATCAAGGTGCTGGTCGACGTGGTCTACAACCACACCGGCGAAGGCGGCGCCTGGAGCCCGACCGACAAGACCACCTACAACATCACCAGCTTCCGCGGCCTGGACAACCCGACCTATTACAGCCTGACCTCGGACATGCAGAATTCCTGGGACAACACCGGCGTCGGCGGCAACTACAACACCCGCAACACGATCGCCCAGAACCTGATCGTCGATTCGCTCGCCTACTGGCGCGACAAGCTGGGCGTGGACGGCTACCGCTTCGACCTCGCCTCGGTGCTCGGCAACACCTGCCAGCACGGCTGCTTCAATTTCGACAAGATGGATGCCGGCAACGCGCTGAACCGCATCGTGGCGGAATTGCCGCCTCGGCCAGCCGCGGGCGGCACCGGCGTCGACCTGATCGCCGAACCCTGGGCCATCGGCGGCAACTCTTACCAGGTGGGCGGCTTCCCGAGTGGCTGGGCCGAATGGAACGGCGGCTACCGCGACGTGGTGCGCCAGGCGCAGAACAAGCTGGGCAGCGTGGCGATCACGACCGGGCAGATGGCCAGCCGCTTCGCCGGCTCCAGCGACCTGTACGGCGACGATGGCCGCAAGCCCTGGCACTCGGTGAACTTCATCACCGCCCACGACGGCTTCACGCTCAAGGATTTGTACAGCTGTAACAGCAAGAACAACAACCAGGCCTGGCCATGGGGCCCGAGCGACGGCGGCGAAGACAACAACAACAGCTGGGACCAGGGCGGCATCGCGGCGGACCAGCGCAAGGCGGCGCGCAACGGCATGGCGCTGATGATGCTGTCGGCGGGCGTGCCGATGATCGTCGGCGGCGACGAAGCGCTGCGCAGCCTGAACTGCAACAACAACCCGTACAACCTGGATTCGTCCGCCAACTGGCTGGGCTGGACCCGCACCACGGACCAGAGCAACTTCCAGGCCTTCTCGACAGCGATGATGGCCTTCCGCAAGGCGCATCCGGCACTGCGTCCGGCCAATTTCTACTCCAGCGTCGACAACAACGGCAACGTGATGGAGCAGCTGCGCTGGTTCAAGCCTGATGGCGGCGTGGCGGATGCGGCCTATTTCAACAATACCGCCAACCACGCGATCGCCTGGCGTATCGATGGGTCGGAGCTCGGTGATAGCGCGTCCGCGATCTATGTCGCGCACAATGCGTGGAGTGCGCAGGTGAACTTCACCCTGCCGTGGCCGGGGACGGGCAAGACCTGGTATCGGGTGACCGATACCTGTACCTGGGCGGAGGGAGCGTCGCAGGTGCGCGCACCGGGGGCGGAAGACCTGGTGGGTGGGGAGAACTTCAGTTATGGACTGTGTGGGCGGGGGACGCTGGTGTTGATTGCGAAGTAAGGGGGAGGGTTAGCACAAAAAGAAACGGGACCGAAAAAGGTCCCGTTTCTGCTACATCGTTTGAGCGGCGATTACTTCTTCTTCACTGGCGGCATATCGGTACACACGCCCTTGTACACCTCCGCCGCCATGCCGATCGACTCGCCCAGCGTCGGATGCGGGTGGATGGTCTTGCCGATGTCCACGCCGTCCGCGCCCATCTCGATCGCCAGCGCCACTTCGCCGATCATGTCGCCGGCATTGGTGCCGACGATGGTGCCGCCGACGATGCGGCGGGTCTCGGCATCGAACAGCAGCTTGGTGAAGCCTTCGTCGCGGCCATTGGCGACCGCGCGGCCGCTGGCGTTCCATGGGAAGTGGCCCTTCTCGACCGCGATGCCCTTCTGTTTGGCTTCGTCCTCGGTCAGGCCGACCCATGCGACTTCAGGGTCGGTATAAGCCACCGACGGAATCACCTTGGCGTCGAAATAGGCCTTGGCGCCGTGCGCCGCCTCGGCTGCCACGTGGGCTTCGTGCACCGCCTTGTGCGCCAGCATCGGCTGGCCCACAAGGTCGCCGATGGCGAAGATGTGCGGCACGTTGGTGCGCATCTGGCCGTCCACGCCGATGAAGCCGCGGTCGCTGACGATCACGCCGGCCTTCTCGGCGGCGATCTTCTTGCCGTTCGGGCTGCGTCCGACGGCGACCAGCACCAGGTCGTAGACCTGCGGCTCGGGCGCCGTGGCGCCGGCTTCCGCGGCTTCGAACGTGACCTTGATGCCTTCGGCCAGCGCTTCCACGCCGACGGTCTTGGTCTTCAACATGATGTTGTCGAAGCGGTGGGCGTTGAACTTCTGCCAGACCTTGACGGCCTCGCGGTCCGCGCCTTGCATCAGGCCGTCCATCATCTCGACCACGTCGATGCGCGCACCCAGGGTCGAGTAGACGGTCGCCATTTCCAGGCCGATGATGCCGCCGCCGATGACCAGCATGCGCTTCGGTACCTGGCGCAGTTCCAGCGCGCCGGTCGAATCGACGATGCGCGGATCTTCCGGCACGAAGGGCAGCTTCACCACCGCGGAACCGGCGGCGATGATCGCCTTGGCGAACTTGACGATTTTCTTCGAACCGTCAGCACCCGTGACTTCGAGGTGGTTCGGGCTCAGGAACTGGCCCACGCCCTGCACCACGTTGACCTTGCGCGCCTTGGCCATGAAATTCAGGCCGCCGGTCATCTTCTTGATGACGCCATCCTTATAGGCGCGCAGCTTGTCGATGTCGACGTCGGGCTTGGCAAAGCTCACGCCGAGGTCGGCCATGTGCGCGGTTTCGTCCATGATGTGGGCCACGTGCAGCAGCGCCTTGGACGGGATGCAGCCCACGTTCAGGCACACGCCCCCTAAAGTGGCGTACTTCTCGACCAGCACCACGTTCATGCCCAGGTCGGCCGCGCGGAAGGCAGCCGAGTAGCCGCCGGGGCCTGCGCCCAGCACCATCAGTTCGCACTCGATGTCGACCTGGCCGCCGTGGCTGGCCGCGCCTGGCGCCGGGGCGGCGGCAGGAGCAGACGGTGCGGCGGCCGCTGCCGGAGCAGGAGCCGGAGCTGCCGGCGCCGCGCCGGCAGCGGATTCCTCGAGC
Source organism: Telluria sp. ZT3P39 (assembly GCF_059685935.1). Classification (NCBI taxonomy): domain Bacteria; kingdom Pseudomonadati; phylum Pseudomonadota; class Betaproteobacteria; order Burkholderiales; family Oxalobacteraceae; genus Telluria; species Telluria sp. ZT3P39. Next base: position 9,019 of record NZ_JCASIH010000034.1, on the reverse strand, counting down.
GTCAGCAGCAGCGAACCTTCGTTCATCTTGTCGCCGACCTTGACCGCGATGTCCTTGACCACGCCCGCATGCGTCGACGGAATCTCCATGCTGGCCTTGTCCGATTCGACGGTGATCAGGGACTGGTCGACCTTGATGGTGTCGCCAGGCTTGACCAGCAGCTCGATCACTTCGACGTCCTTGAAGTCGCCGATATTCGGGACCTTTACTTCAACAGTGCTCATTCGGCGCTCCTTACAGAAGGGTCTTGCGCAGGTCGGCCAGCACCTCCGCAAGGTAGGCTGCGAAGCGCGCGGCGCCGGCGCCGTCGATCACGCGGTGATCGTAGGACAGCGACAGCGGCAGCATCAGGCGCGGCTGGAAGGCGGAACCATCCCACACCGGCTTCATGGCCGATTTGGACAAGCCAAGAATCGCCAGCTCAGGCGCATTGATGATCGGCGTGAAGGCCGTGCCACCGATGCCGCCCAGCGACGAGATGGTGAAGGTTGCGCCCTGCATCGCGGTCGGCGGCAGCTTGCCGTCGCGCGCCAGTGCCGAGAGCTCGCCCATCTCGGTGGCGATCTGCGACACCGTCTTCTTGTCGGCATCCTTCACGACCGGAACCACCAGGCCGTTCGGGGTGTCGGCGGCGAAGCCGATGTTGTAGTACTGCTTGAGGATCAGGTTGGCGCCGTCTTCCGACAGCGACGCGTTAAATTGCGGGAACTTCTTCAGCGCGGCGACCGATGCCTTGATGACGAAGGCCAGCATGGTCAGCTTCACAGTTGACTTCTGCTTGGCCAGCGCGGCGTTCGAATCGACGCGGAACTGTTCCAGGTCGGTGACGTCGGCTTCGTCGAACTGCGTCACGTGCGGGATCATGACCCAGTTGCGGTGCAGGTTCGGGCCGGAGATCTTCTTGATGCGCGACAGCGGCAGCAGCTCGGTCGGGCCGAACTTCGAGAAGTCGAGCGACGGCCATGGCAGCAGGTCCAGGCCCACGCCGGAACCGCCCGCTTTGCCTGGCGCGGCCGCAGGCGCAGCCATCACGCCCTTGACGAAGTTCTGCACGTCGAGCTGGGTGATGCGGCTCTTCGGGCCGGTTCCCGGCACGCGCGCCAGGTCCACGCCCAGTTCGCGGGCGAACTTGCGGATCGATGGCGATGCATGGGCTTTCGAGCCGGTGACTCCCGGCGCTGCCGCTGCTGCTGCGGGAGCAGCAGCGGCAGGTGCAGGTGCGGCGGCCGGGGCCGGCGCTGCAGCGGCAGGAGCCGGTGCAGCAGGCGCGCCGCCGGTGGCAGCGCCGGCTGCCGCTTCGATCAGCAGCACCAGCGAGCCCTTGGCCACCTTGTCGCCGACCTTGACCTTCACTTCCTTGACGACGCCGGCGTGGCTGGACGGGATCTCCATGCTCGCCTTGTCGGATTCGACCGTCATCAAGGACTGGTCGACCTTGATCGTGTCGCCCGGCTTGACCATCATCTCGATGACTTCGACTTCCTTGAAGTCGCCGATGTCCGGCACGGTGACTTCGACGATGCCGCCCGAAGCTGCGGGAGCAGCAGCCGGTGCGGCTACGGCAGCCGGTACAGCGGCGGGCGCCGACGCAGGGGCGGCCGCGCCACCCGCTTCTTCCAGCAGCAGCACCAGCGAACCTTCGGCGACCTTGTCGCCGACCTTGATCTTGATTTCTTTCACGACGCCGGCGTGGCTCGACGGGATTTCCATGCTCGCCTTGTCCGACTCGACCGTGACCAGCGACTGGTCGACCTTGATCGTGTCGCCCGGCTTGACCATCAGTTCGATGACTTCCACTTCCTTGAAGTCGCCGATATCCGGGACTTTGACTTCCACAATGCTCATAGTGTTAGCTCCGTTTTTATTTGAGTTAGCGCCAAGACCGCCGCCCCCGCGAGGGGGGCGGCGGTATCGAGCATTTACTGGGTCACAGGATTCGGCTTGTTCTGGTCGATGCCGTACTTGGCAATCGCCTGCGACACGACCGAGCGTTCGATCTTGCCTTCGTCGGCCAGCGAGCGCAGTGCGGCCACGGTCACGTAGTAGCGGTTCACCTCGAAGAACTCGCGCAGCTTGACGCGCGAATCCGAGCGGCCGAAGCCGTCGGTGCCCAGCACCTTGTAAGTGCGGCCCTGCGGCATGAAGGCGCGGATCTGCTCGGCGAACATGCGCATGTAGTCGGTGGTCGCGATGATCGGGCCCTGGGTGTTCTGCAGCAGCGAAGTCACGTAAGGCACGCGCTGCTCGGCATCCGGATTCACCATGTTCCAGCGCTCGCAATCCTGGCCGTCACGGGCCAGCAGCGTCAGCGATGGCGCCGACCACACGTCCGCATCGACGCCCCAGTCGTTCTTGAGCAGTTCGGCCGCGAAAATCGACTCGCGCAGGATGGTGCCGCAGCCGACCAGCTGCACGCGCGGTGCAGGCTTGTCGTTTGCAATGGCCGCGCCTTCCTGCAGCAGGTACATGCCCTTCAGGATGCCCGCTTCCTGGCCGGCTTTCAGGCCCGGATGCGCGTAGTTCTCGTTCATGATGGTGATGTAGTAGAACACGTCTTCCTGTTCCGTCACCATGCGGCGCAGGCCGTCCTGGATGATCACCGCCACTTCGTGCCCGAAGGTCGGGTCGTAAGGCAGGCAGTTCGGCACGGTCGCAGCGATGATGTGGCTGTGGCCATCTTCGTGCTGCAGGCCTTCGCCGTTCAGGGTCGTACGGCCCGCGGTGCCGCCCATCAGGAAGCCGCGTGCGCGGATGTCGCCCGCCAGCCACACCAGGTCGCCGACGCGCTGCATGCCGAACATCGAATAGAAGGTGTAGAACGGGATCATCTGGCGGTTATTCGACGAGTACGAGGTCGCCGCGGCGATCCACGAGCTCATGCCGCCCGCTTCGTTGATACCCTCCTGCAGGATCTGGCCGGCCTTGTCTTCGCGGTAGTACATCACCTGGTCGCGGTCGACCGGCTCGTAGAGCTGGCCCTGCTGGTTGAAGATGCCGATCTGGCGGAACAGGCCTTCCATGCCGAAGGTACGCGACTCATCGACCAGGATCGGCACGATGCGCTGGCCGATGCTCGGGTCTTTCAGCAGGCTGGTGATCACGCGCACGTAGGCCTGGGTGGACGAAATCTCGCGGCCTTCCGGGGTCGGATCCAGCACCGCCTTGAACGATTCGAGCGGCGGCACCACCAGGGCTTCGTCGGCCTTCGAGCGGCGCTGCGGCAGGTAGCCGCCCAGTGCCTTGCGGCGCTCGTGCAGGTACTGCATCTCGGGCGCGTCGTCGGACGGCTTGAAGAACGGGATCTCGGCCAGCTTGTCGTCGGGGATAGGAATGTTGAAGCGGTCGCGCATTTCGCGGATCGCGGCGTCGTCCAGCTTCTTGGTCTGGTGCGCGGTGTTGCGCGCCTCGCCCGACTTGCCCATGCCGAAGCCCTTGACGGTCTTCACCAGCAGCACGGTTGGGGAACCCTTGTTCTCTTGCGCGTTCTTGAACGCGGCATAGATCTTGTGCGGGTCGTGGCCGCCGCGGGTCAGGCGCCAGATGTCGTCGTCGCTCATGTTGGCGACCATTTTCAGCAGCTCCGGGTGCTTGCCGAAGAAGTGCTTGCGCACGTAGGCGCCGTCTTTCGCCTTGTAGTTCTGGTATTCGCCGTCGACCGATTCCATCATGACGCGCTGCAGGATGCCGTCCTTGTCCTTGGCCAGCAGCGGATCCCACTGCGAGCCCCAGATGACCTTGACGACGTTCCAGCCGGCGCCGCGGAAGTCGGCTTCGAGTTCCTGGATGATCTTGCCGTTGCCGCGCACCGGACCGTCCAGGCGCTGCAGGTTGCAGTTGACGACCATGACCAGGTTGTCGAGGCGCTCGCGCGCGGCCATGCCGATCGCGCCCATCGATTCCGGCTCGTCCATCTCGCCGTCGCCGCAGAAGACCCAGACCTTGCGGTTCTCGGTGTCGGCGATGCCGCGGGCATGCAGGTATTTCAGGAAGCGCGCCTGGTAGATCGCCATCAGTGGGCCCAGGCCCATCGACACGGTCGGGAACTGCCAGAAGTCCGGCATCAGTTTCGGGTGCGGGTAGGACGACAGGCCCTTGCCGTCGACTTCGCGGCGGAAGTTCAAGAGCTGCTCTTCGGTGATACGGCCTTCGAGGAAGGCGCGCGCGTAGATGCCCGGGGACGAGTGGCCCTGGATGTACAGCAGGTCGCCTCCGTGGTCTTCGGTCGGGGCGTGCCAGAAGTGGTTGAAGCCGATGCCCAGCATGTTCGCCAGCGAGGCGAAGGACGAGATGTGGCCGCCCAGGTCGCCGTCGGCGCGGTTGGCCTTGACCACCATCGCCATCGCGTTCCAGCGCATCCACGAGCGCAGGCGCTCTTCGTATTCCAGGTTGCCCGGGCAGTTCACGTTCAGGTGGGCCGGGATCGTATTGACATAGGCCGTGTTGCTGGAGAACGGGATATGGGCGCCGCGGCGGCGTGCCAGGTCGACCATGCGCTCCATCAGGTAGTGGGCGCGGTCGGTGCCTTCGTGTTCGATCACCGCTTCCAGCGCGTCCAGCCATTCCTGGGTTTCGAGCGTGTCCGGGTCATTGGCGGCTTGCGCCGTCAACTGGTCGAGTTGAGCTGACATTAATGCGTCTCCTTAGAATTGCGCCCCACCCGATCAGTCGAAATGGCTGGCGGCGATTTGGTGAAATTTCAAATGTCTGAAAATAAACCCTTCGATTCTACCAGCGGACCTGGTCTTTTTCAAATTGCGATATGTCATTCCACATGATGAAATTCTATGTTGCAAGTGCACATTCTGTAGGGTGGTCGGCTTCGCCGACCGCGCGTTCAAATGACGTATGCTGGCTCGCTCCGTGGCGTGCACTGTTCGTTGAACGCGCGGGCGGGAGACCCGCCCACCCTACGATATCAGGCTTATCAATCGTATAACGACCTGTCGGATGCGCGCTCTTGCCTTTGGAAGAGCCGCCCTGCAAATATGACAATGCTTCGGCTTGGGCGGCGCGCGATATAGGTGCGGGCCTTATAATTTCATCTTTGCCTAGCCACGAGCCCGAACATGCCTGCACAACCGATCGACGGAGTCCTCCTTTCCCAACAACTGCGCGGCGAGATCGCCGAACGCGCCGCCAGGCTCACCGCAGCCGGCAAGCAGCCCGGCCTGGCCGTGATCCTGGTCGGCGAAGACCCGGCCAGCCACGTCTATGTGCGCAACAAGGTCAAGGCCTGCGGCGACGTCGGGTTTCACTCGGTGCTGGAAAAATACGAGGCCGACCTCAGCGAAGCGGCCCTGCTCGAGCGCATCGCCTTTCTCAACGCCGACCCGTCCATCCACGGCATCCTGGTGCAGATGCCGCTGCCGAAACACATCGACCCGAGCAAGGTCATCGAAGCGATTGCAACGAGCAAGGACGTCGATGGCTATTCGGTGCTGTCGGCGGGCGAACTGGTCGCCAACCTGCCGGGCTTCCGCCCCTGCACGCCCTATGGCTGCATGAAGCTGATCGAAACCACGGGCGTCGACCTGCGCGGCAAGCACGCGGTCGTGATCGGCCGCTCCAACACCGTCGGCAAGCCGATGGCCCTGCTGCTCTTGCAAGCCAATGCCACCGTCACCATCTGCCATAGCGCGACGCCGGACCTGGCCTACCACACCCGCCAGGCCGACGTAGTCGTCGCCGCCGTCGGCCGCCGCAACACGCTTACCGCCGACATGGTGAAACCGGGCGCGATCGTGATCGACGTCGGCATGAACCGCGACGATGCCGGCAAACTGTGCGGCGACGTCGACTTCGCCGGTGTCCGCGAAGTGGCCTCGCACATCACCCCGGTGCCGGGCGGCGTCGGCCCGATGACGATTACCATGCTCTTGATGAACACCGTCGAGTCCGCAGAGCGCATGCACTCGAACAGCCAGGAATGCCCCAGCCAGGCAACGGGAATGGAACCGAAGCCCGGCGTGGCCTAACACTAGAAGGAAGACCATGACCATCGCAGCCAGCAATCCCTTACTCGATTTTTCCGGCCTCACCCGTTTCGACGCGGTCAAGCCCGAGCACGTCACGCCGGCCATCGAACAGCTGATCAAGGAAGCATCCGAAGTTGTCACCCGGCTCGAAGCGCCAAGCGATGCGGTCACCTGGGACAGCTTCGTGGTGCCGCTGGAAGAAGCCACCGAACGCCTGGGCCGCGCCTGGGGCGTGGTCAACCACCTGAACCACGTGATGGACACGCCGGAGCTGCGCGCGGTCTACAACGAGAACCAGCCGAAGGTCACCGAGTTCTGGACCGCGCTGGGCCAGAACGAGGCGCTGTTCGCCAAGTACAAGGCATTGCGCGCCGCCGGCGACTACGACAGCCTGACCCCGGCGCGCAAGAAGATCGTCGAGAACGCGCTGCGCGACTTCCGTCTGGGCGGCGCCGAACTGCCCGACGCTAAAAAGCAGCGCTTTGCCGAAATCCAGGAACAGCAGGCCGCCACCTCCACCCGCTTCTCGGAAAACGTGCTGGATGCGACCAACGACTACAAGCTGCTGGTAGAAAGCGAAGCGGAACTGTCCGGCGTGCCAGACGACGTGAAGCTTGCCGCCCGCGCCGCGGCCGAGAAGGACGGCAAGCAGGGCTGGCAATTCACCCTCCATTTCCCGTCCTATTACCCGGTGCTGCAGTTCTGCGACAACCGCGCGCTGCGCGAGACGATCTACCGCGCCAGCGCCACCAAGGCCTCCGACGCAGGCACCATGTTCAGCGATGCGGCCAAGTGGGACAACACCCAGAACATCGTCAAGCTGCTGCAGCTGCGCCACGAAGAAGCCCAGCTGCTCGACTACGGCAGCTTCGCCGACGTCTCGCTGGTGGCCAAGATGGCCGAGAGCCCGCAGCACGTGGTCGACTTCCTCGAAGACCTGGCCAAACGCGCACGTCCCTTCGCCGAAAAGGACCTCGACGAGCTGCGCGCCTTTGCCCGCGACGAGCTGGGCATCGAGGACCTGCAATCCTGGGATGTGGCCTATGCCTCCGAAAAGCTGCGCGAGCAACGCTATGCCTTCTCCGAAAAGGAAGTGAAGGAATACTTCCCCGAGCCGAAAGTCGTGGCAGGCCTGTTCACCATCATCCGGGACCTGTTCGGCGTCGCGATCAAGCTCGATGACGCGCCCGTGTGGCATCCGGATGTCCGCTTCTTCCGCATCGAGCGCGAGGGCCAGCTGATCGGCCAGTTCTACCTCGACCTGTATGCGCGCGAAGGCAAGGGCCAGGGCGCGTGGATGGACGACGCGCGCGGCCGCCGTGCCGCCGCCGGCGGCGCCGTGCAGACGCCGATCGCCTACCTGACCTGCAATTTCACCCCGCCGGCAACTAGCGACGGCAAGCTGCAGCCCTCGCTGTTCACGCATGACGAAGTCATCACCCTGTTCCACGAATTCGGCCACGGCCTGCACCACATGCTGACCGAAGTCGAGGAGCTGTCGGTATCGGGCATCTCGGGCGTGGAATGGGACGCGGTGGAGCTGCCGTCGCAGTTCATGGAAAACTTCTGCTGGGAGTGGGACAAGCTGCAGCAGATGACCGCCCACGTGAAGACCGGCGAGCCGCTGCCGCGCGCGCTGTTCGACAAGATGCTGGCCGCGAAAAACTTCCAGTCCGGGATGATGACGCTGCGCCAGGTCGAGTTCTCGCTGATCGACATGCACCTGCACTACGACTTCGATCCGGCAAGCCAGCGCACCGTGCAGGACCTGATCAACGACATCCGCAAGCAATTCTCGGTGATGATCCCGCCCGCCTTCAACCGCTTCCAGCATTCCTTCGGCCACATCTTCTCGGGCGGCTATGCGGCCGGCTACTACAGCTACAAGTGGGCCGAGGTGCTGTCGGCGGACGCCTATGCGGCCTTCGAAGAGGCGCTGGAGGCCGGCAACCTGGCGGAAACCGGCAAGCGCTTCCAGCGCGAGATCCTGGCCATGGGCGGCGCGCGCCCGGCGCTGGAATCGTTCAAGGCCTTCCGCGGCCGCGAGCCCTCGATCGACGCGCTGCTGCGCCACAGCGGCATGAACGGTTAAGCTATTGTTGACTTAAACCCGGGGCGGCCATGTGCCGCCCTGTATATTTGCACCCACCATGACGCGCATCGACTTCCATACCAATATCCCCGACAAGCTGGCCTACGCCTGCCGCCTGGCGCGCAAGGCCTATGCCGCCAAGGCAAAGGTCGTCGTCCTGCTGGAAAACGCGAGCCAGGCCGAAGCGCTCAATGCGGCGCTGTGGACGGTGTCGGACACCGACTTCATCCCGCATGTCTTCGCGGATGACCCGCTGGCGGCCGTGACGCCGGTGATCGTCACGTTCGATGAAGCAGCCGAGCTGCCGCACCACGACATGCTGGTCAACCTCACGCGCCGCACGCCCGCCAAACTGGACGCTTTCGCGCGCGTGTTCGAGATCATCTCGCTCGATGAAGACGACGCCGCGGCCGGCCGCCAGCGCTACTCGGCCTACAAGAAGCAGTCCTATCCCCTGACCCACTTCGTCGCAGGACAGTCATGAACGAGAATCCCGCATTCGATCCGAGTATCCCGGTGCTGACCGAAGTCGTGAACGAGCAACCGGCTGCGCCGGTGGCGGAACAGCTCGAACGGCGCGCCAACGAGCGCTGGACCGGCGAGGAATGGAGCGTGCTGGAACGCCGCGTGACCGAGCGCGTGCTGCAGCAGCTGCAGGGGCGGGTCGATTTCGTGCTCGAGCAGCGCGTGCGCGATGCGATGGCCGATGCGATGCAACGGTCGCTGGAGCGCTTCAGTGCGGATCTGCGCGAAGGGCTGCAGGAGGCGCTGGGGGAGATCGTGTCGCAAGCCGTTGCTCAAGAAATCACGCACCTCAAGACGCTGGGCGGTTGACCGTAGATCCTATGATGAAAAGAAAGTGAGCCGATTTGCAGATTGAGTCCTAACCTGAGAGTTCGAAACTTAGACTTAGGAGATCAACATGCAACCGGCTCACATGGAAGATTCTACG